>DAOTYF010000085.1:0-39046 GCA_034434995.1 Anaerolineae bacterium | reverse complement strand
CAGCGGCAGTGAATCTCGCCATGCCACCGGAATCTTGGCATTGACCATGAAGTCAGCGATCTTCTGACTCCCTCCCGCGCCCTGCGGATAGAAGCGGTCGCCGGGCCTCCGCGTGCGAATCTGGAGTGACTGGTGTTCTCGCTCGCCTGCTATGTCCAGCGGTGCGCACCAGGGATCGGCAAGTAGCTTGTGCCAGCCCTCGCCCTGGCGCGGTCCCCCATAGACGGTTAGGTTAAAGCTCCACTCTGATGCTGGTAGCGGATACACCCCTAGCCCACTGATCTCGATGCTTGTGTTGGGAGTAAGCAGCGGCCAGTCGGGCGGGGCAGGTGGCTGATCGGCAGTCACAATCGCCAGCCTGTCGTAATCTACTATAAGCATCACCCCACCAGGCAGGGTTGACTGAGCACCAGTGTGCCCCCGCTGAGCGATATCTACCGCTGCTTCTACGTGCTTGAAGTTTATATCGCGCAGATCGGGCTTCAGATGGCACACTGCCTTGCGAATCATCGCCCGCTGGAGCGCCAGCGGCAGCGCACGCCAACGCCCCAGATTAAACTGCAACCGGCGATCCGATTCCTCAATCACGCTGGCAGCCCAGGCTGCCTCGACTTGGTGGTATAGCAGCGCGTAGTCCGCAGCGAGGACCGAGGCTGTTCGTCCCAGGCGCTCACGCAACCCCGGGATCAGCGACTCCAACAGCGGTATAACCTCACGCCGCAGTCGATTGCGGAACAAGGTGATGTCAAGGTTTGTATGATCCAGGCGGGGTTGGAGTCCTTGTGTGGCACAGTAAGCATCGATCTCCGCACGGGGTACGCCCAATAGGGGGCGGATCAGTTGCAGCGGTTGCGCAGGCGATTCAGGCGTCGCTCCTGCATTGCCTGAGCTTAGAAGGTGGTAAGCTGAAAGAGGCGTCACTGGCAACATTCCGCGCAGGCCCGCCAGCCCCGATCCGCGTAGCAGGTGCATGAGGACTGTTTCAGCCTGATCATCAGCGTTGTGCCCCACAGCGATAACCTGCGAGCCGACCTCCGTCGCCATTCTCGATAAGAGGGTGTAGCGCGCCTGCCGTGCAGCTTCCTCGATGGACAGTCGGTGCTTGCGCGCCAGGGCCAGCACGTCCACCTGTGCAGTCTCGACCGGCACACCCCAGGCCTGGGCTGTCTCTCGGACAAAGCGGGCATCTGCTTCTGCTTCCACACCCCGGATGAGATGATTGACGTGCAGAGCGTACGGACTGACCCCCAGCGTTTCCCGCGACCGGGCGAACAGATGCAGCAGTGCCAGCGAATCCGGTCCGCCAGACACCCCAATCACTACCGGATCACCGACCTGGAGGATGCCCATCCCCCGGACCGTTTGCTGGAAGCGCGCTAGTAGGTCCATATGCGGCATTATAGCACGCGGGGCATTGGCGAATCAGTGGTTGTCACCCATCCAACGCAGAGGTACTATTCTGCCCGCCATGAATGAAAACGATGTGGAAAAGGACCCTCGTTTAGTAGCCAGCTTGGTTGCCGCCTCACTGGTGCTCGGTCTAATCGGCCTAAGCCTGGGCACGGGGGCCGCACGGGCTGCGGAAGACTCCGTATCCTTGCGGCAGATTGGCACACTGACGCCTACCCCCTCTGGCCAGATCAACCTGCCGACAGCAACCCCGACTCTGGTGGGAGGCCCTAGCGCCACTCCCAGCCGCACTCCGACCCTGACACCTGTGCTGGCGCAGATGATTGGCGACCCAACCAACCTACGCTCTGGTCCTGGCCTGGACTTCGACATCGTGGCAACACTGGATGTCGGCACCCAGCTCCCGCTGATCGGGCGCTGGCTCGGCTATGACTGGTATCTGGTGCGCTGGGAGGATGCCCCGGAGCGGCAGGCGTGGGTTTACGCGCCGTTGGTGCTGGTGATCGGCGATATTACGACTGTCCCAGCGGTCGAACCACCCCAGCTTCCCACTATCGACCCGACTCAGGCTGCCATTCAGGCGACTGCGACGGTGCTTCTCCAGACACCTGGCGCTGCAGAGACTGCCACGGCAACCGCTATGTTGGTGCCCACTGGCATCTACACCGTGACTCCGGGTGGCCCGCCGGTAGTTGGTGGTCTGCTGCCCACTTTTACCGAACCAGCGCCAATTGTCCAGCCGAGTGGATTACCTACTCCCGATGTCCCCCGGGGCGGTATTCCCCCAGCGGTGATCATTATCTCCCTTGGCGCGATGGGCTTCCTTATGCTAGGGGTTGGGTTGCTACGACGGTTGTAGAGCGATGGGAAACGAACAGATCGCCCGTTCGGAAACAGCAGATTCCTGACCTTTCGCCCCTCCCAGTCTCACGAATCGTCCCGCAGGTCAGCATACCCCATCTCAATCATCCAGGGGCACAAGATTGGGCCGCCGTGTGGGTCGGGCCGAGGGTTATCTGGCAGGCCGTTCATACCTCGAAAGTACCCCTCCGGGCCAATGAGCTGACTCTGCGCAGCCGCCGAGAGGTCCGCATCTCCGATGGCTACAGCGTGGATGTGCAGGGGCGATCCGGGGTAGAGAACATCCGCTTCCCGCACCCATGCCGCAAAGCCAGCCTGCCGCATCGCCAGGATGATGGATTCCGCATCCTCAAGAAGGATATGATGCCAATCATTAAGGTCGCGCAGTGAAAGATCGACAGCGCCACCCCCATCATGTGTCCCGAAACTGGCTGCCACCCCTGTATGATATGATCCTTGAGTCACCGCTTGCAGGAAGTTGTGGGATCCTCCATAGAGTGTTTGCGCGTGTTCCAACATCCAGATTGTGCGCCGGTTGAGCACATAGCCTCCCTGTAGCTCGATAAGTGTGTACTCATCTGGGGGGCGGGTGCAGCCGTATGGAGTAGGTGAGGGTGGTGAGGTTTGGGTAGGTAACGGGCTGGGCATCGGTGCTGTCAGGGTCGGCGCAGCAAGCGACGAGGTCACAGCCGTCGGCGGTGTCAGGGAGGCCCAGACAGGTTCGACATCCGCAACCGATGGGAGGGCTGCACAAGACCAAGCAGCCAGCGCGAGCACCAACCATGCCAGCCACACCCAGGGATGTAAGATCGACTTATTGGGCCACAGGAATAGTCGCGGACAAATGCAGCGCATTGTGAGGTCCGAAAAAACTAGCGACCACTCAAGCAGCGTTTGTGGTAAGGACGTTCATTGTATTCTCATCTGCTCTGTGCGGCGGACACGCAGGCGCATTCCCTTTGCCTCAATCACTTCGACCTCACTATCAGCCGGGATCGATGTCCCATCTGCCGATTCGGCCTGCCATCGTTCCCCCCATATCAGTACGGTGCCGCGCGGAGTGAGGTCGCGTGTAACCCGCCCGACCTGTCCAATCAGCCCTTCGTAACCGGTCGTCGGGCGCCGAGCCTGGGCACGTAGTGCCATCATGGCCATGAAGAAGAAGATCGCGGCTAGCAGCAGGGATTGGCCGATCACGAATGGGATCGATAGCTGCCCGAACGGCGCGATCTCGGGCTGGTTGAATAGAATGATCGCACCGGTGGCCAGGCAAGCCGCACCCGCGACGGTCAGTACGCCATGGGTCGGAGCTTTGACCTCTAGCACAAATAGCACCAAGGCTAGGATGATAAAGACGATTCCCAACCAGTTCACTGGCAACACCCCCAGCCCGTAGAATGCCAGCCCCAGAAAGATCGTCCCCAGTGTCCCTGCAACCCAACCGCCGGGTGTACGGATTTCAACGAAGATCAGCACAGCGCCAATGCTCAGCAGCAGAGTTACGATATTAGGGTCAGTTAAGATAAGCAGGATGCGCTCCAGCTCATTCATCGGCAAGGGGACAACCGTGGCGCCCTGCGTATGCAGCGTGCGGGCGCGTCCGTTCACTTGCACCTCGTACCCGTCGAGCTGATCCAATAGATCGTTCACGTCTTCCGCAATAAAGTCCACCAGGTGTGCATCGAGCGCCTCTGTCGCGCTGACCGCCTTTGCCTCATTTACTGCCTCGTCAGCCATCTGCACTGCTGCCGTGCCGCGCCGCTCGGCGAGGCTGCGCGCCTGTGCGCTGAGAAATTCCTTCGCCTTGCGTTCGGTCGTTTCCGGCAGATCACCCTCTGGCCCGACTGGGCTGCTTGCACCAATAGCGGTCTCCGGCGCCATTGCGGCAGCGTGTCCAGCCAGTGTAATCAGCAAGCCGGCTGAAGCTGCTCCTGCACCGCGTGGCCCCACGTAGACAACCACCGGCACATCGCTAGTGCGAATACTCTGCACGATGTTCAGAGTCGTCCCAACCAGCCCGCCGGGGGTGTCTAGCATAAGGATCAGGACTTCGGCATTGCGACTGTCCGCAACTTCGAGGCCCCGTTCGATGTAACTGCTGAGAGCCGGGACAACCGGGCCACTTGCCTCTAACAGGATGGCTTGTGCCATGTTTTGGTCCTGGGCGAGGGCCGTAGGCGAAATGATGAGGAGGGCACACAGCACTATCCCGATAAACTCAGCGGTACGAAAGGCCAATGCGCGTTTCATGAGAAGTTCCTGTTAATGAACGTCTTTTCTATTATCTCTAACTCTAGCATCACCAAGCGGGTTGTCAATGCGATTCGGAACCAAAGCCCGAATAAGGAAAAAGGTCACCTTCTGTGGGTGGTAAAGCACACTGGTAGCCCCGAAACGGTTATGCCATTCTCAGTAATGGCAGTGACGCCTTAGTGGACGTAGCATAGGCGGTCTGGGGCCGCCGGCTGCGGTTTGATACTTGCTACCGGAGGATGTGAATGACCACCAAGTGGGTACAGCGTTATGCGACTCGTACTGAGCGCATGCAGGGTTCCGCGATACGCGAGATTCTGAAGCTCACCCAGCAACCCGACGTGATCTCCTTTGCAGGTGGGTTGCCTGCCCCGGAACTATTTCCTACCAAGGAGGTGATCGAGGCCACTCATCGTGTTCTTGAGCAACAGGGCGCAATGGCGTTGCAATATGGTCTCACTGAGGGCTACTTGCCCCTGCGCGAGATGATCGTCCGGCACATGCAGCGGTATGGCATTTTTTGCGCGCCAGATAATGTGCTGATCACCTCAGGCTCACAACAAGCCCTTGATCTCATCGGCAAGGTTCTGATTAACCCCGGCGATCAAATCGCTGTTGAGGAGCCGACCTACCTAGGCGCGCTACAGGCGTGGAATGCGTATGAAGCCGAGTATGTGACCATCCCCACCGATGAGGATGGTATGCGCACGGATGCGCTCGAGGAAGCCCTTGCAACGCGGAGAATCAAGTTTATCTACGCATTGCCCAACTTCCAGAATCCCTCCGGGATCACCATGTCACACGAACGGCGTGTTGAGATGGTGCGACTCGCTGATAAGTATGATGTGCCGATCATCGAGGACGACCCCTATGGCCAGCTTCGCTACGAGGGCAAGCATGAGAAACCCATGATAGTCATCGATGCCCAGAACAGGCCAGAAGAGTGTTATGACTCCTTTGAGCTAGGCAATGTGATCTATCTGAGCACCTTCTCCAAGACCCTTTGCCCAGGCTTTCGTGTGGCATGGATGGTCGGGCCGCGTGAGGTGATCCAGAAGGTTGTGTTTGCCAAGCAGGGCGCCGATCTCCATACCAGCACCCTGGCGCAAATGGTGGCCTATGAGACAGCACGGGGTGGCTTCCTTGACAAGCATGTAGCCATGCTGCGCGAAGTATACCGCCAGCGCCGCGACCTCATGTTGGAATTGATGGAGGAGACCTTTCCGCCTGAAATCACATGGACGCGGCCCAAGGGCGGGCTGTTCCTGTGGGTACGGATGCCAGAGGGCATGTCAAGTGTGGCTGTTCTTGAAAAAGCTGTCCAGAGCAAAGTTGCCTTTGTGCCCGGTAGCCCATTCTACCCACACGGTGGTGGTGAGAACACTTTCCGTATGAACTTCTCTAACGCTACGCCAGAACAGATTGCCGAAGGGATCAAGCGCCTTGCTGCGGTGATCAAGGCAGAGATCGTTGCGGTCTGATCGCAACCAGGGTTGCTGTCGAGGGGTGAGGCTATACCTCGCCCCTCCTAGAGTTTGGCACTTTTAAGCAGTCGATGAGGTCGCCTCATTGACTGCTTATGGTCTGTTATCCTCCTTGCCACCCACTAGAGATACATCCCCTCGGTGCATGTCGCTTGACATCAGAACAGATGTTCGGTATCATTCAAGGTATGAATCACATCCGTAGCGCGCCCGATCCCATCGAAAAGTTCGCTCTAGTCGGCGATTCCAACGACTTTGAGCGGGTTGGGGACTCCCCTGCTTCCGAACAGAACGGGGTGCTGAGCCTGCTCCCCGTACAGCGGCCCAACATTCCAGTTCATGTCCGGGGCGTGCTGTCTTGTATCACAGAGGTTACCACCCCGACCGGCAAGATGCCGGTGCTTAAGGCGATGGTCACTACCGCCTGTGAAAAAGACTGCTACTACTGCCCGTTCCGGGCCGGACGAGGAAGGATGCGCCGCATCACTTTCCAACCCGACGAGCTAGCCCGCGCTTTTGATGAGCTTCAGCGGGCCAGGCTGGTACAGGGTATTTTTCTGTCGTCGGGGATTGTCGGTGGTGGGGTGCGGACGCAGGATAGGATCATCGATACCATCGAGATCATCCGTCGGAAGTACGCTTACGAGGGGTATGTGCATCTCAAGATCATGCCCGGTGCGGAGTACGACCAGATGGTGCGGGCCATGCAGCTCGCTGACCGGGTGTCGATCAACTTGGAGGGCGCAACGGCGGAACGGCTTCACGCACTAGCACCGAAGAAGGATTTTGAGGAGGAGCTGCTCCAACGCCTCCTCTGGGCGCACGACATCCGGGAGCAGATGCGCCACGAGGCCCCCGGTAGCATTCGTGCTGGCTCGGTGACTCAGTTCGTAGTCGGTGCGGTGGGCGATACCGATTTGGAGCTGCTATCGCTAACCGATCACCTGCACAAACGGGCAGGGCTGCGCCGGGCGTACTTCTCGCGCTTTTCCCCTGTCAGTGATACACCGTTCGAGCACCTGCCTGAAGTCCCGGCCATCCGCGAGCGGCGGCTGTACGAGGCCAGCTTCCTGCTGCGCGACTACCAATGGGGGTTGGAAGATCTGTCCTTCGAGGGCCAGGGCAACCTGCGTCTGGATGTAGACCCCAAGCGAGCCTGGGCTGATGAGCACCTGCTCCATACGCCCATTGAGGTGATGACCGCCGACCTGCGCGAGCTGCTACGTGTGCCTGGCATAGGCCCCAAAGGCGCGAGGGCTATCCTCCGCGCGCGCCACCAGGGACGCCTGCGCGACCTGGCCGACCTGCGCCAGATCGGCATCCGCGGTGTCGGGCGCGCCGCTCCCTATGTCCTCCTGGACGGGCGCAGACCCCCGCAGCAGCTTGTCTTGTTTGACGAGGATCAGACGCACTCATAAGGCACGCCCCTGCTGGATGCCCATCCGTGAAGGAGGGGGGCCACTGATTCTTACCATCCCCTCATCCCGCTCTCACATTTTCCATACATACCCCCGCTATCCTGTAACCAGAATTTGACTCTGCAACAGGATAGGAGATTCACAATGCGAAAGATGAGATTGGCCCTGGTGATTGGGATCGTGGTCGTGCTGGCGCTGACGTTGAGCCTTGGGCTGGCAGCAGCGCAGGAGCCGAATCCTGGTGGGCCGGGGGGGCCTGGTGAGTCAGGGGGTGGTGGCTCGAACTTTATCGATTCAGACGGCGACGGTGTCTGCGATAACTGCGGTACGGGAACCGGGGTGCACAACGGTTGGGGGCCGGGCGATGGCACTGGCAGTGCGCCGCGCCCGCAGAACGGCACGGGCTACGGTCCCGGCCCGATGGCGATGGGCCAGGGCGCGGGGAAGGGAATCGGCTCTGGCTACGGGGTGGGACCGCGCAATAATGGCGCTGGGCTAGGAGTGGGCGGTGCGCTGTTCGTGGATGCCGACGGCAACGGTGTCTGCGACTACGCTGAGTAGTCCCATTTCCAAGTCACTCACCTGACACAACGCAGGGAGCGCAATGCCCCTGCGTTGTGCATCATTCGATCACCCTGAGCGTCCCTTGATGAGTGCCATGCCTGTCGCTAGGTGCTGTTGTCACAAAGAAGTCTGCCGCCAGCAGGTGTCGCCCTTGGTCGCCCGGCCCGATCCCCAGTGCCCGGATTGCCGCCGGGCCTTGAAGGCCCATGATCTCATCAGCGGAAGATAGGGTGAATTTCCTACTCACCTCCCTGAACGCCTCTGCTATAATGAGGCGGATAATCGCCTCATCTGGAGGCCCACCGAGCGCGCCCGGCCTGGCTTTCCCACCTGGGTGTTTTCCTGTAGAATGAGGTTGTAGACACTCTACTGGGGCACCCAGGCATCCCGCCGGAGGCCCCTACACGGCAGAGATGGGAAGAACTGATGGGATATCGCGCGTTTTCGCAGCCGCCGTCATCCCAGCCCTCAAGGACTGGTCTAAATCCCCTGATCCTGATCGGGGTCCTGGTGGGGCTGGTCATCCTGCTGGTCATATGCGGGGCAGCCATCTTCGTTGTCACTTCGGTGTTACGCTTGCCGACTGCAGCCCCAGGCTCGGAGGCGGATGTGGCTGTCCCGACCGCCCGTGAGGCATACCCGCCGGCGGTGGAGGTCATCCGTGCTGAGGACCCCGGGGCGTTGCTTGCCAGCGGGGCGGGCGCGTGGACTCCGGTGATTAACACCGCTAACCTGAGCGCAGGGCGCACTGGCTGGACGTTTCACTTCTACCTACCAGCCAGCAATCGGATGGCCTGGGTCGTGGTTGACCGGGAGCGCACGGCGCGCATCACCCGGATAGACGAGTGGGAGACCCGGCCCGACCTGCTTGATGATCAGGCCTGGCAGGTGGACAGCGCTCAGGCAGTCCAGATCGCCCTGCAGACGTGCCAGTCAGCGCTCGATGCGCACCCCGATGCAGTCGTTGAGGCCCGGCTATCCATGGCGGCATCTAACCGAGCGTTGGTGTGGCTGGTCAGTGTCACCCCACCTGCTAGCCCTGAACTCGCCTGCCAAGTTAGCGTGGATGCCACCACGGGTCGGCCACGCTGAGGAAACTATTACAGGTTTGTTCAGCGAAACCAGGCCGCTGTGAGTGTGCTTGCTCGTTCTTTGTAATCTCGTATAATACCAAGTCGGGGTGGTGGGCTATGCCACCCGTTGACATGGAACTGGTTGAGCCGATTCCAAACCGACCGAGGAGAAAAACGCAATGGGCGCAGGCCGTGGTCGAAGAACCGGGATCATCCTGATTTTGGTGATCATCATTGTGCTGGTACTGGGCATTGCAGGGCTGTTCTTGCTCCAGACCTTGGGTAGCGCGGTCACGGGTGGCGTCCCATCTGCCCAGGAACCGACCGTTCCGCCACCAACCCCACCACCCACCATCAATATTATCATCGCCGCACGGGATATCCCGCGCGGGGCGCGACTGAGCGTCCAAGATGTGACGATCATGCCCTGGCCGCTGCTGGCTCAGGCTCCGCCCCCGCTGGGCTATTTGGAAGTCAGTAACCAGGAAGGTGCGCCGGGGCTGGAACAAGTCGAAGGGCGTATTGCCCGTACCGACATCCTCAATGGTCAGCCCATTCTGGACTTTATGCTCACACCGGGCGAGGAGCCGACTGGCCTAGCTGACACCGGCTCTGACGCCGCGCTGCTGATCCCCTCCGGCCAAGTGGCTTATGCTCTGCCTATTTCGCGGCTTTCATCGGTCGCCTACGCCATCCGCGCGGGCGATCACGTTGATCTGTTGATGTCCTTCCGTTTTGTGGATGTGGATGAGGATTTCCAGACTATCCTACCCAACCAGGGCATCCTGGTCGCCACGGACGCGACGGCGATCTCCGCTGGCCTCTCCCTGTTCCAGTATGATATTGGGCGAGAGGAGGATGGCCCACTGGGCACGACACTGCTGGTGATCCCCACCACCGACGACGCAGAACCACGCCAACGCCCTCGTCAGGCCACCCAGTTGGTTATTGACAACGCCGTGGTGCTACGGGTCGGCACCTGGCCGCTGTCTGGCCTGAACGAGCCGTTGGTTGTCACCCCGGCTCCACCGCCTACCCAGGCTGCTGAAGGCACGCCCCAGGCAGGGGAAGGGCCTCCACCCACTGCCACGCCGTTCCCTGTGCCGGACGTGGTGATCCTCACCATGAGCCGTCAGGATGCTCTGGTGCTGAAGTACGCTCTGGAAACCGGCGCGATTATTGACCTGGCGCTGCGTAGTGCGCTGGATGACGATATTGATGACATTGTGACAGATGCGGTGACGCTCCAGTACATTATTGACTTCTACAATGTCCCCATCCCACCCAGGTTGCCCGTTGCCCAGGATCCGCGCATTGACGACCTGCAACCGCAGGAGGTGCCTACACCGACGGCTGTGCCTTAACGTGCCTGTCCAGATCGGACAGTAAGGTGGCCGGCATGGCCACAGGCTCCTCTGCCCCTGGGGAGTGGATAACATCACGGGTATGCGAAGTCTTGGATAGGGGCAGGGTAGGTCGGGTAGCGACGTTTGTACATCTGGCGGCGGTTCCAGGCAAAGACGAAGAGCTGGATGGCGGTCCACTGAGCACGGGGGCAGCGCGAGAAACAGCGCGAGCGGCGGGCGAGATCAGGTAGCCTCGTCATACCCCCGCCGCCTCGGTTCCGGCGTGTACTTCCGCCCACACCTCCGGCATAAGTACCGCTGGCTGCCCGATGGGTTGCGCCCGACCTTCACCTGCCGCTCTCTACTTTGACAAGGGGGCATCTGATCATGCCCCTATTCTAACTGTACCCGGATTCTTATCCACTCCCGAAAAAGCATAGCAGGGTTGACAAACTGGTCTTACCAGTGTAGAATGTTCCAAAACTGGTAAGACCAGTCGCGCGGGGGGATTTGGTGATGCGAATTTGTCTGGTAGAACCCAAATCGTCGAGTAATAACGTCTACGATCACTCCCGGCTGCCGCGCCTCGGCTTGCCACAGATCGGCGCCATTCTCTCGCAGCGTGGGCACGATGTGGTGATCTATGTCGAGTCGTTGGCACCGGTGGACTGGAATGATCTGCTACATGCCGACCTAGTGGGCTTCTCAACCACAACCAGCACTACACCACCGGCCTACGCGATGGCCGATAGGTTGCGTGCGGCAGGCAGGAGGGTGGTATTCGGGGGGGCACACGCGACCTTCCTGCCCGACGAAGCGCTGGAACATGCCGATTATGTGGTGCGTGGCGAGGGCCATGCTACTATCGTGGAATTGGTCGAGGCATTGGAAGCGGGGTATAGCCTACAAGACATTGCCGGGTTGTCGTATCACGGCCCTGAAGGACCGGTGCATAATCCTAACCGCCCCAACTGCGACGCGGCAACCTTCGCAGCGCTGCCGGTGCCTGATCTGGCCCTGATCGTAGGCCATGAACGGATGTTCACCCGGCCAGTGATGACCCAGTGGGGCTGCCCATTCAACTGCGACTTCTGCTCGGTGATCAAGATGTTCGGGCGACGGGTGCGCGCACGTCCCGTTGAGGACGTGCTGCGTGAACTGGAGGCCATCCCACCTGGCAGCGAGGTGTTCTTCTACGACGATAACTTTGTGGTGGACAAGCGCCGCACGAAAGCCCTCCTGCGGGGCATGATCGAGCGTGGGATTCGGCTCACCTGGTCGGCCCAGATGCGGGCTGAGGCAATCTACCAGGATAAACGCACTGGCCAGTGGGACGTTGAGCTATTGGAGCTGATGCGCGATTCCGGCTGTATCTGGGTCTATATCGGCTTTGAGTCGGTTAACCCGGCAGCGCTGGAAGCCTATCGCAAGCAACAGACGGTTGATCACATTGCTGAGAGCATCCGCGCGTTCCACGCCTACGGAATCCCGATTCACGGGATGTTTGTGCTGGGTTGTGACGCCGATACCCCGGAGACAATCCGAGCAACGGTCGATTTTGCGCTTGAGCACGAAATCGACACGGTGCAATTTCTGACTATCACGCCGTTGCCCGGCACAGATTTCTACGAACGGATGAAGGCGGAGGGGCGTATTCTCTCCAGCGATTGGTCGCTGTACGATGGCCATCACGCCCTCATCCAGCCTGCCCAGATGACCCCCTATGAGCTTCAAATGGAGAGCATGAAGGCCATGCTGCGCTTCTACGCGCCCAGGCGAGCCTGGCGGCTGTTGATAGCGAATCTGCGCCGCGAGCTACCCTTCTTGCTCAGGCTGTTTCTGCATGACCACCGTCTGCGGGTCACTCTGCCGCGTATTGCGCTGTTGTCTGTACGTCCGAACAGGTGGCCGGATATCCCGGTGCTGCTTCAGCAGGCAATGGAACTGGCAAATTGGCGCCGGCTGCGGAGTGTGTTTATTGTCCCGTTGTTCCAGCGCTATGCCTACGTCCACACCCGACAGGGCCTTAACCAGCCACACAACCGTCGCTACGTCGCCTGGCTACGCAGACTATCGGAGACGCTGCTGCCACAGAGTCGTGAGTCTCGCACGGTCTAGCACCGCTTCCCGCTGGCCCAGAGAAGTTCGACCCACACGGCCCCCCCTAGCGTTGCCCTGAACCGCGCGCTTTCGTGACTTGGCTTACGCGAGTTTGGCTTGGCGTTTCTCATTCTCGCGCAGCATTCTTTCAAATAGACGAACCACCTCTCGGATGGGCATTTTGCCCGCTGCGTCCTCGTAGAATCGGGCTGCAGTCCGTTCAAGATTCCGTGCCTGGGCCAGTAGATCGGCCTCGTCCGCGCCTGGGTCCAGAGTCACATTGTAGTCCTCATCATCCAGTCCGGTGATAGACTCCAGGATCATCTCGGCGACCAGCTCCTGCCGGGCACGCTCCAGCCGATCCTGGCGCTTGCGAGAATCTCGGGCCAGCTCGCCAAAGGTAGCTGCCAGATTGCCCCTGGCGGCGCTCTCGTAGAATTCCGCCGCCCGCTTCTCCAAATCGATGGCGAAGTAGACTATCGCCCCAAATGTGCCCAGTGCCATAGTACGCTCCTCAGTCTGATGGGGGTTGTGGCTGTCCGGTTTTGAGAACCGGACAGCCGCAATCGGAGGTGAAATCCAGCCCATCGGGGCTGCTAGAACCAGCGCGTGATGACGACCTTACGGTCGGTGAAAAAGTTCACGCCGTCCATACCCTGACCGTGCAGATCGCCGAAGAAGGAGTCGCCCTTCCCTCCGAAGGGGAAAGTAGCGATTGGCGCGGCAATGCCGAGGTTAATGCCAATGTTACCAGCGGGGACGCGGTACTTGAATTCACGTGCCCACTTACCACTGGCGGTGAAGATCGAGGCGGCATTGCCGAACGGTAGGCCCCGGATGATATCCAGTGCCTCATCAAAACCACCCACCTGGAGGATGCCCAGCACCGGGCCGAAGATCTCCTCCCGCGCAATGACCATGTCCGGTGTCACTTTGTCGAAGATGGTGGGGCCAACGAAGTAGCCGTTCGGGTGGCCTTCCACCACCACATTGCGACCATCGAGCAAGAGTTCTGCACCCTGCTCGATACCCTTGTCAATATAGCCCAGAATGCGTTGTTTGGCCTTCAGCGAGACGACCGGCCCCATCTGGACGCCTTCATCCAGCCCATTACCGACCTTGATCGCTGCAGCTGCCTCAACCAACTTGGCCTTCAACGGCTCGTAAATATCGCCAACCGCGACCACCAGTGCGCCGGCCAGGCAGCGCTGCCCGGCGGTGCCGAAGGCGGAAGTCAGCAGTGCCGCGACGGTGCGATCCAGGTCAGCATCAGGCATAACAACCAGGCAATTCTTGGCCCCGGCCTGGCATTGGGCACGCTTGCCATGCGCCGCAGCGGTGGCGTAGATGTACTTGCCCACCGGCGTCGAGCCGACGAACGAGACGCCCGCCACATCCGGGTGAGATAGCAGAACATCCACGACCCCCTTGGCCCCGTTGACCAGGTTGACTACGCCGGGGGGGAAGTCCAGGTCATCTAGCAGTTCAAACATGAAGTTCTGACTAATGGGGCATTGCTCCGAGGGCTTGACGATGTAGGTGTTGCCACAGGCGACGGCGGTGGGCAGAAACCAGGATGGCACCATCGCCGGGAAGTTGAAGGGTGCAACGCAGAAGAAGACCCCAATTGGCTGAAGGATAGCTTCTTCGTCAATACCCTCAGCAATGTCCTCAGCATTGTAGCCCATCATCAGCGATGGGATCCCGGCAGCCATGTCCACGTTCTCAATAGCCCGGCGGACCTCACCGCGCGCCTCATCTATGATCTTGCCATGTTCCTTGACCACAATCCGCGCCAGGTCCTCAAAGCACTCCTCCATCCGCGCCTTGAGGCGGAACATGTAGCGGGCGCGGATTACGGCGGGTGTCTCGCGCCATTCCCAGAAGGCTGCCTTTGCAGCCGCGACCGCCTGATTGACCTCTTCAGCGGTTGAGAGAGGCACTTTGGCGATCACCTCGCCTGTCGCCGGGTTAGTCACGTCCAGCAGCTCGCTGGACTGCGATTCTACCCACTCACCGTCTATGTAGTTCTTGAGTGTGCCGAACTCCATCAGAAGATTCTCCTTGTCAAGATGCTTGCCTTCCCCGATCAGCGCCCGTGGGTCGGGATACCGTACCCGCGCACCAAGGAAACTGCCGGTTGTGGTTCCAGCTTTGAGATCGTTGCAGAGTAGGATGGTTGGTCCTTGTCCGGTGTTTACCCTTTCACAAACGCATCGGCTTCAGCCAGGGCCTGATCGAGGATCGCTAACCCTTCTCGGATTTGTTCTTCAGTGATCACCAGTGGCGGGGTGCACATGATGAAGTCCCAGCGCACGAAGGTGTTCAGGCCGTTCTGTCGCAGCGAGGCTGCTACTTTCCTCACCGGCTCGCTGTGCGGGCGGTTAAAGCCACTGATCGGTTCGCGGGTGTCCCGATCTTTGACTAGCTCGATCACGTGATGTAGCCCGATGCCGCGCACGTCGCCAACACTGGGGTGCTTCTCCGCCAGCTCCATCAGCCCAGCACGCAACACTTTGCCCATCTCGCGCGAGCGCTCAATCAGGTTCTCCTGACGGTAAACCTCGATGTTGGCGATTCCTGCCGCGCAGCCAAGCGTATGGGCGCCATAGGTCAGGCCTGCCCATAACGTGTGATCCTCGAAGAAGGCGGCAATCTTGTCACTGACGCCCACCGCCCCCAGCGGCACATAGCCGCTGGTCAGCCCTTTGGCCATCGCCATCAGATCGGGCTTGACGGTGGGGTAGTGGTTGATGCCAAACCACTCGCCGGTGCGACCAAAGCCGCTCATCACCTCATCCACAATCAGCAGGATGCCGTAGGTGTCACAAATTTCTTGAACACGCTTCCAGAAGACCGGGCCGCCCTGGATGATCCCACTGCTGCCACTGTAGCCTTCCAGCAGAATCGCCGCAATATACTGCGGCCCCTCGAACTCGACCGTCTCTTCGATCAGGTCAGCCACAATGGCGTCCCCCTCGTCAGCGGTGCGACCCCGGTAGATCGGGCTGCGGTACGGGTAGGGGTCGTGGACGTGCACCACCCACGGGACACCCGGCTCGTTGGCCAAGCGGCGAGGATCACCCCCGGCCATCATAGAACCAAAGCCGCCGCCGTGAAAGGAGCGGAAGCGAGCCAGCACCTTCTGCCGTCCAGTGTATAGGCGGGCTATCTTCAGCGCGTTCTCGACAGCGTCCGCGCCACCCAGGGTGAAGAATACCTTGTTGAGGTCACCTGGCATGATCTCCGCCAGCATCTCCCCCAGCCGGGCGCGCGGCTCGGTAGCGATGCCCGGATAGGCATAGCACAGTTGGGCCGCCTGCTCCTGAATCGCTTTAATCACGTGGGGATGACCGTGCCCGACATTGACGTTGACAAGCTGCGATGACCAGTCAATGTAACGCTTGCCGTCGGCATCCCAAAAGTAGACACCCTCGCCCCGCACCATGCTGATGGGATTCCAGTCTTTCTGGGCTGTCCAGCTACCTAGGTTCGTGGACTTGGTTTTATCTGCCAGCTCAGCATGACTCAAGCTCATGGGAAGTTCTCCTTCATTCATGGAAAAGAAGCGCCGCATTCCACTACCATTTTGCACAATTTGCAGTTCAATGTCAATATTGATGATGAAATTGCATCCAACAGATCGGTTGGCTAACCATCCTTGCAGAGGGAACTCCCGATGGCCGATCCTGACCAAATTCCGTTGGACGAATTGGACTTCGCCATCCTGACTCAGCTTCAGGACGATGGACGCAAATCGTACACCGATATCGCCAGGGCGCTTAGGGTATCCATTGGAACTGTGCGAAACCGCATCACCCGTATGGTGAATGACGGAACAGTGCGCTTCATCTGCCGCCCCGATGCCTACCGGGTCGGATTCCATACCCCCGCCAATATCAAGGTCTCGATCCGCCCGTCCCATTTGCTGGAAGAGGCGGCTATGCAGATCGCGGCCTTCCCAGAGGTATATTACCTGGCACTGGTGGCCGGAGAATTCGATCTGGATATCGACGTGATGTGCCGTAACCAGGCGCATCTGACCAGCTTGGTCACTGAGCGCCTGCACCGGGTTCCTGGCGTGTATGCCACTGTCACCAGCGTGATCCTGCGTGTGTATAAGCTCTCCCTGCCCGATCTGAGCCTGGTTTCCAGCGAGGCAGGCGCAGAAGAATAGGCTGGATGGATTGTTGCAATCCCCGCCTTGCCGAACTATCCTCTTCGGGCGTTCTTGTGTGTACGGTGATGGTCCACTCTCTGACCAGTCTTGCTCTCACTACGTTAGTGGCCCTGTCCATCCTCGGATATGGTGGGGCGATCATGCGCACATCTGGGCTGCGAATGGGGGCCGCCTCAGCGCGGCTGGCCTATACTTTGGCGTTTGGATTGGGCGCAGCAGTGATGGTGCTGTTTGGATTGGGCCTGTTTGCCATGCTGACGCCTCTCGCGGCATGGGCGCTGTTGCTTGGCGGGCTGGCGCTGCTTCCGCTGAGTCTGCCCCTGATCCATGAAGCCGTTGTTGCGCTTCGGTTCCGCGCTGGACAGATGAAGAGCGCTCACTGGGGGTTGTGGGCGCTGGTCGGGTTGTGTGCGATCCAGGCCGTCATGCACGCCGTTGCCGACCTCGCTCCACCGCTGGAAGGTGACACCGTCACCCAGTACATGCTCACGGCGCGCTACTGGGCTGATGCAGAGCGCTACTGGCAGCCGGATCATGTATGGGCATCGCCGCTGCCCGGCCACCTGATGATGCTCTCTACGTGGGGGATTCTGCTGCGCCGCCCCCTTGGTGGCTCGCCCCTATACGGCTTCAGTTTGGCCTCACTGCTGGCCGGTTTTTTGATGAGTCTGTTCCTGCCGCTGGCGATCTATGCGCTGGCCCGTACCCACTACGGCGGAAGGGTCGGGCTGGTCGCGGCAGCGATCCTGTTCCTGATGCCCGACGCGACCTACCTGGCTGAGTCCGGCAAGGTCGATCTGGGCTGGGCGTTCTCTGAGGCGCTGGCACTGGCGAGCCTGCTTCACTGGAGCCTCACCCCCGACCCCTCTCAGGAACCTCACCCCCGGCCCTTCTCCATACTAGAGGGGGGAGCAAGGGGCGAGGTCTCTTGGCTGATCGTCGGGGGGGCCATGACCGGGTTGGCGTTGGGCAGCAAGTCTCAGGCGGTATTGAGCCTGCCATTTCTAGCAGGCTGGATCGCGGTGATCGCGTGGCGGCGGGGGGGAGCCGTGGGGACTCTGCGCGCTCTGGCGGCGTACTTCTCGGTCGCATTGGTTGTAGGGTCACCCTACCCGATCTACAACGCGGTCGCTCACCACAACCCGCTCTACCCCGTCTTCGCGGATGCTTCTGCCCGCTGGTTCGGCGGCACGCCCTCCGTCCGCAGCGAGCTGGGCACAGAGGTTTTCTACGCCTGGACGCCGGGCGGGTACCTGCGGAATCTGTGGGATGCCTCACTGGGGCACCCACCGCCGTTCTACTTAGGCTTCTGGGCTGGGCCTGCCTTCCTGATGATCTTGCCGCTGGGGTTATTGCTCAACCGCCGCGATCCCGTGGCACGCGGATTGCTGCTGTACGCCTTCCTATTCTCAATCGCGTGGTTCCTGGTCAAGCAAGCGGTGCGGCACTTCCTGCCGGGGCTGGCATTGCTGGCGGTGGTCAGCGGCACGATCCTGGTCCGGCTCGACGGGGTTCCGCGCTGGCTGCGGAGCACCGTCTACGCCGCGCTCAACCTGTCGCTAGCGCTGGGGGTGGCCTTCTGGGCGGGGATCAACCGCACCAACGGCACGCCGCTCGCCGCCCTGGGCCTCCTGACGCCAGAAGAGTATATTGCCCGCTGGACGGATCAGGTGGTCAATGACCCGACCTTCCCCGACTCGGAAATCGTTGCCTATGTCAACACCCGCCTCGACCCCGGCGCGCGGATGGTGAACTTCCATGCCAACAACGCGCTATACTTCTGGCCCGATCAGATCACCAGCACTCTGCGCGAGCCGGTCGATGGGTGGGAGTCGGAGAACGAGGCGGACCTGCTGATGACGTTTGAGCGATACCACGCCGATTACCTGCTGGTATGGAAGGCCGACCTGGAAAGCATACCTGATCCCGCCGACCGGCGACTGATCCTGCGCCCGGAGTTTTACGAGAGGCATGGAGAGCTGATGATCGAGACACCGCGCACGTACCTGTACCAGATCGGACACTGACCGAAGGTCATACGACCCATGCTAAACTCGCCACTTCAGAGATCAGCTCCCTGGCTCGACGCGGTTCGAGGGCTGGGTCGCCGCCGGGGGCTACTTATGCTGGCCCTTGCGCTGCTCTCATTCCTGTGGGGAGTGGCCGTCGCTCATCGGTCGCTGCCCTATCTCTGGTTTCTCGACGACGCGCACCTCGTTCGGAGGTTCACAGGCCCGGAGCTAGCCCAGGCCATGCAGGGCAACTGGGACGTGGATGCTATCGAGACACCGGGCTATCGTCCTCTGACTGTGCTGTTCAACCACGCGCGCGCTTACGCATTCGGCGAGTCAGTGGTAGCGCACCGTCTGTTCATGATCGCACTGTTGGCAGCCTACCTGGCGATCTTACAGGAGGTAGCCCACCGGCTGGGGACGCCGCCATGGCAGTCCGCCCTGGCTGGGATTTTGACCATCGCAGCCAAGAACAACTGGTGGAACCTAGTGTGGATTGCGGACGGAGTCCACGCCTTCACGGCACTGCTTGCCATACTAGCTGCTCTGGCGTTGATCTCACACCTGGAGCGCCCAGCCCCCCACAAGCTGCCTCTATCAATGCTGTGCGCGGGCTTAGCGCTGCTCACGCGGGAGGACGCCCTGGGGATGCTGGCAAGCCTCCCAGCACTGGGGACAGCCTTCGTTGTGGTTCGTGAAGGATGGAGCGCCGACGCCATGCAGGCCGCCCGAAACTTGCTGGAAGGCAAGCCGAAGGCGGCGCTGCGTCGAACATCCACATCCTATCAGCAGCTCGCGCCCGGCCTGACCACAGTGGGCATTTATACGGTCATTCTAGTGCTGGTAAGCGCCGCATTCTTCGCCTGGCGAGGTATGATGATCATTCCGGGGTCGCTGCCTGATCCTCAGTTCATCGGCTGGGCCGACATGGTCAAGTGGACGTTGTTCCCCATTGGGGCGACCTTCTACCCAACCATCTGGACGTTGGTGCTCGGAGCGAGCCTTGCCACGGCCCTGTTCAGGCTCTCCGAGGAAGCACAACTGCGGGTCTTCTTGTGGTTGACCTGTGCGGTGATCACCGCCTCCCCAGGCATGGCAGTCGCGCGCCCCAACCTTCTCCTTGTACCCATCAGCTTCTTCAGCCTGTACCTGGCGACCGTAGCAGGGGAGTTTGGCCGCTGCTCGCGGGCAGCGGGAGTGGTAAGCAGCGTTCTGGTTGCGGCGACGCTCGTGGCAGCCACGGCCCGAAACCTAGAGGCCCAGCTATGCCTGCATCCGCAGAGCAGCATCTTCATCGACGGTACGGGTCAAATCCTCTGGGGAGACTTTGCCAACCTGGGCATTCCTCCCGCCCGCCGCGATCTCCTCGAAGCACACCTAGCGCAGCTCGGGATACACTCGGCTGAGGACTACAGCGAGGTGCTGCCGATCCTGGTCGAGGAAGCGGAGCGCGCCGACCGCCGCCGCCCCGATTCTGGGCAGGACTTGTTTGTGCCGTGGATCAGCTTTATGGATCCGTGAAAGCCGAATCCTTCAATCCTGCGGTAAACTAGGCCCGCCAATCTCCCTTGTCCGGTGACACGATGACCGCCAAGTGCTTGATCTGCCAGACACCCTATGAGCCGTTCATGTCCTTCGGGCCGATGCCGATTGCCAACGGCTTCCTGACCCCGGAGCAGTTCGTCGACGAATACTTCTTTGAATTGAAGGTCGGCTACTGCCCGGCGTGTCACATGGTGCAGCTCGCCGAGCAGCCCGACCGCGAGAAGATGTTCCACGAGAACTACGCCTTCTTCTCATCCACATCGAAGGGGATGCAGGCGCACTTCAAGCAGTTCGCCGATGGGGTGATGGCCGGGCTGGCCTCGCCCGACCCGTTCGTAGTCGAGATCGGCAGCAACGACGGGATCATGCTGCGGCACTTCGCCGCCGCCGGGATGCGCCACCTGGGGGTTGAACCGTCGGCCAACGTGGCCCAGGTGGCCCTCGATCAGGGGATCCACACAGTGTGCGAGTTCTTCGACGAGGCGCTGGTTGAGCGGATCATCGCCGAGCACGGCCATGCAGATCGGGTGCTGGCGGCCAACGTCACCTGCCACATCCCGTACCTGCACTCAGTGATGGCCGGGATCAAGCGACTGCTCAAGCCGGACGGGATGTATATCTTCGAGGACCCTTACTTGGGCGATATCATCGAGAAGACCTCCTACGACCAGATTTACGACGAGCACGCCTTCTACTTCTCGGTCGCGTCGTTGAGCCACCTGTTCGACCAGCACGAGTTGGAGATCGTAGACGTGGCGGCACAGCCCGTTCACGGCGGATCGATGCGCTACACGGTGGCACACAAGGGGGCGCGGAAACCGTCAGCCACGGTCGAGGCACAGCGAGCCAAGGAGGAATCGATGGGCTTACACCGCCCCGAAACCTACAGCCGCTTGCGCCGCCGCATTGAGCAGTCGCGGGACGACCTGGTGAGGCTCCTGCGCGACCTGAAGGTGCAGGGCAAGCGGGTAGTGGGCTACGGCGCGACCTCCAAGAGCACCACCGTGATCAACTACTGCGGCATCACCCCTGCGCTGATCGACTACATCAGCGACACAACGCCGATCAAGCAGGGGAAGTTCAGCCCCGGCGCGCACATCCCGGTGCGCCCGTATGAGGAATTCGTCGCCAACTATCCCGACTATGCGCTGCTGTTCGCCTGGAACCACCAGCCCGAGATCATGGCGAAGGAGGAGCCGTTCCGCGCGGCGGGCGGGAAGTGGATTCTGTTCGTACCGAGGGTGCATGTCCTGTAATGCCTTGGTATAGGAGGCTCCGAGTCTGCTCCACCAGGTCGGGAGTGAAGCCATGATCCTGTGCAGTAACCCGAAAGCACAATATGAGTCGCACAAGGCCGAGATCGACGCGGCGGTGGCCCAAGTGCTGGAGAGGGGCTGGTACATCCTCGGCGAGGAGGTGCGGGCGTTCGAGGAGGAATTCGCGGCGTATCTTGGCGTGAGATACGCGGCGGGGTGCGCCAGCGGCACGGAGGCGCTGCTGCTGGCGCTGGTCGCCTGCGACATTGGCTCCGGCGACGAGGTGATCACCGTCCCGCACACCGCCGTGGCGACCGTCTCCGCCATCGAGCAATCCGGCGCGACGCCGGTGCTGGTCGACATCGACCCGGCGACCTACACCCTCGACCCGTCAAAGCTAGAAGCGGCGATCACCCCGCGCACGAAGGCTGTGATCCCGGTTCACCTATACGGCCAACCCGCCGACCTCGCGCCCATCCTCGAGATCGCCCGGCGGCGTGGCCTGCGCGTGATCGAGGACTGCGCCCAGGCGCACGGGGCACGCTACGACGGGCGGCGCGTCGGCTCCATCGGGGACATCGCATGTTTCAGTTTCTACCCGACCAAGAATCTCGGCGCAATTGGCGACGGTGGGGCAGTGGTCACCGACGATCCCGAACTGGCCGAGCGTGTTCGGCTGCTGCGACAGTACGGCTGGGTGGAGCGGTATGTCAGCCACATCAAGGGCTGGAACTCGCGGCTGGACGAGCTTCAGGCAGCGATCCTGCGCGTCAAGCTGCGGACGCTTGATGCCGACAACGCGGCCCGGCGGCGCATCGCCTGGCGCTACGATCAGGCACTGGCGGACGGCCCGGTGGCGCTCCCCTCCGCGCGCCCAGAGGCTGAGCATGTCTACCACCTGTACGTGGTGCGCTCATCCGACCGCGATGCGCTCCAGAGGCATCTTGCTGATTGCGGCATCGGAGCGCTGGTCCACTATCCGGTTCCGGTGCACTTGCAGCCTGCTTACCGGGATCGGCTGCCCGGCGCGGATCGGCTGCCGGAGAGCGAGCGTGCTGCCCGTGAGGTGCTCTCGCTGCCGATGTACCCGGAACTGACCAGCGCCGAGGTAGATCAGGTGATTGAGGCTGTGAAGGGGTTCCGCGCATGATCGAGCATATCTGGGAAGGCATCTACCGCAGCTTCGCTGAAGCACCCGCTGTGGGTGATGGCTTCGAGGGAAAGACGTGGGGGGAACGGTCATCGCTGCGGGCGCTAGGGCTACGGCAGGCCGCTCAGGAGCAGCGAACGATCCCGTCCATCGTTGCCTATCCAGCTAGCCTGCTGCCATTCCTGGCTGCCCTGATCTATCAGCAACAGGGCCACCTGCGGATTCTGGACTTTGGGGGAGCGCTGGGTTACACCTATTTTCCTGTCATCTGCGCGCTGCCAGACTCGCTGGGCGTGGACTACCACATTGTGGATACGCCCCTGATCGTCCGGATCGGCGAGGCGATGTTTGCCGATGACGATCGGATCACGTTCCACGAATCGCTGCCCGATCTCCTGAAAGAGGTGGATATCGTGCACATCGGCTCGTCGCTCCAGTACATCGAGGACTGGCGGGGCACACTGGCAGCCCTGACGGCTTACCATCCACTTACTTTCCTGTTCACCGATCTGCCCGCAGGGGACATTCCTACCTATGTGACCCTCCAGAACTATTACGAATCCCGAATCCCATGTTGGTTCTTCAACATCGGCGAGGTGCTGGATGTGATGGCGGGCCTGGGATATAGACTGGCGTTCAAATCCACCTATCTATCAACGATTCTGGGCAAGCAACAGCCCTTCCCCCAGGACAACTTCCCGCAGGAGTACCGGTTGGGTTACCCGGCCAGTCTGCTGTTTTGCCCGGCGTGATGTAGATGGACGAACTAATCGCATCCGCTTATGCAGGCAGGCGCATCCTGGTCACCGGCGGCTGTGGCTTTCTGGGAACCAGCCTGATAACGCTGCTGAAGGAGGTCCCGTGCACGATCATCCGTCTATCCACGCCCGGCACAGACTTCCTACCCATTCAGGGGACGGCCCGGATCGTGGACATCGGGGGCGATGTGCGCGATCGGGCAACCTGGGAGCAGGCGCTCCCGGATATTCATGTGGTGTTTCACTTTGCGGCGCAGACCAGTGTGTACGTGGCCGAGAGAGATGCCGCCTCCGACCTGGATGCCAACGTCAGGCCCATGGCGTTGCTGATCGAGACTTGCTTGCGGATGGACCTGCACCCAGTTGTGCTGTTCTCTGGCACGGTGACGCAGGCTGGTATCCCCATGCGGCTGCCGGTAGATGAGTCCCACCCCGATCAGCCTGTCACCATCTACGACCTGCACAAGCTGATGGCCGAACAGTACCTGGCCTACGCCTCGCGGAAAGGGATCGTCCAGGGTGCGACGCTGCGGCTGGCCAACGTCTACGGCCCCGGCCCGGCGTCAAGCAGCGCCGACCGGGGTGTGCTCAATCAGATGATGCATCGAGCGCTGCGTGGCGAGCCGCTGACGGTGTATGGCGCAGGGGATCGGCTCCGGGATTATGTATATGTTGAGGATGTGGCGCGAGCTTTCCTGCTGGCCGGATCACGAAGTGGCGCTCTCAGTGGGCGCCACTTCGTGATCGGCAGCGGGGCGGGCCACACTATCGCAGAAGCGTTTTCCCTGGTTGCTGAGCGAGCGGCCCTGAAGACCGGCCAGCGTGTGCTGGTAAGTCACGTGGAGCCGCCATCCGGACTCTCCCCTATCGAGGATCGCGATTTTGTGGCGGATACAGGGCGCTTCCACGCGGCCACGGGCTGGCGGGCACAGGTCTCACTGGTCGAGGGGATTGACCGCACGCTTGAAGCCTTGTTGAGGCTGTAGGAGCAGAGTGAGATAGCAAACGGCCAAGTCGATTCCCCGCTGTGGAGGTGTGATCCATCCAGCCAGAGGTGGAGGATCGCCAGGTAGAATTATGCCGATAGCTCCTCACTTTCCGACGGCGCTGGCAGGGCTGATGCCGACCTCGTGGGCAAAAAGGCGCCTCTGGAAGTACAGCGCGACGTTCACCAGACCAATCAGGACTGGCACCTCAAGCAACGGGCCGATCACGGTGGCAAATGCCTGACCAGAGTGGACACCAAAGATCGCCACGGCCACCGCAATCGCCAGCTCGAAGTCATTACTGGCTGCGGTGAAGGAAACCGCCGTCACCTCGCTGTACGACGCGCCGATCCAGCGGGTGACGAAGAAGGTCACAAACCACATCAGACCAAAGTAGCAGATCAGCGGGATGGCAACTCGAACTACATCGAGGGGAAGTTGTACGATATATTCGCCCTTCAACGAGAACATTACAACGATGGTGAACAGCAGCGCCACTAGTGTCAGAGGGCTGATCCGGGGCACGAATTCGGCTTCGTACCAGTCCTTCCCCTTCCAGCGAAGGAGGGAGAACCGGGTGATCACACCCGCCAGAAACGGAATGCCCAAGTAGAAGAACACCGTCTTGGCCGCCTCACCCATTGAGATGTTCACATTCAAGCCCTCAACCAGCCCCAACCGGGTAAGTGCATAGGTGATGAAAACCCAGATGTACACTGCATAGAGGAGCACCTGGAACACTGCATTAAACGCAACTAGGCCGACTGCTAACTCCCGATCCCCACCTGCCAACTCGTTCCACACGATAACCATCGCAATGCAGCGAGCCAGTCCGACCAGGATCACCCCGACCATGTATTCTGGGTATTGCCGAAGAAAGAGGATCGCCAACCCGAACATTAACAGTGGGCCGACAATCCAGTTCTGGAACAGGGAGAAGACTAGTAAGGCTGGGCGACGAAAGACACGTCCCATTTCCTCGTAGCGAACTTTTGCCAACGACGGGTACATCATCAGGATCAGGCCAACGGCGATAGGGATGTTGGTGGTATCCACCTGGAAGCGGTTGATGAA
The DNA here is from genome assembly GCA_034434995.1 of Anaerolineae bacterium. Classification (GTDB taxonomy): domain Bacteria; phylum Chloroflexota; class Anaerolineae; order Aggregatilineales; family UBA3940; genus DAOTYF01. Next base: position 13,576 of record DAOTYF010000085.1, on the reverse strand, counting down.
CGGCTCAACCCCGGGAAGGAAGTAACCCAGTCCGACGCCCAGCGCCATGGCCAGAAAAATCCAGAGCGTCAGAAAGCGGTCGAGTAGAGAAAGGCTTTTCCTGCCTGCAGTTGTAGGGGGGGTGGCGGCGACGAACTTAGCCATGATAGAAAGTTGATCCTTTCCTGTTTCTGGTTTTGCAGAGCACCCAGTCAGGACACAGCCTGCAGCCTAGCCGCCGGACATGCAGCCGTGACGGTTGTTGAGGCACAATGACCCCATGGCAGTGACAAATATCACAGCACCTTCTTGGCGACTCAGGACTGCCCCTCTCATCGCCTGGGCAAACTGCTGTCTACTGCTCGGATTCCCGCACCAGGAACCTCGATCAGAACCTTTCAACCGCCTTCTAGCGCCTCACGGGCTTTACCGGTGAGGTGCTTTTTCAGGAAGGCAAGGGCCGCTTCGGCATCCTCGTCCATGGAGATACGCAGAAGCTCGATCAGGTCTGCATCCTCGAGGCAAAGCTGAAGGCCCTTTTTCACTGCCTGCTCCCTTGAGTGTGAGGTAAGACAACCACGCCTGTCCTTGACCAGCAGATGCTCTTCTCAGAATAGACCCTTCCGGGCATGCTAATTGGCGGCTTCCAGCGCGTTCGCCAGCCAGGTGATAACCTCGGATTCTGTCGGAATACGCCCGTAGCAGACCAGCTCTTCGTTGATCACCAGGCCCGGGGTGGACAGGATAGGATACTGTGTGATCTCGGCGTAGTCCGTCACCTTCGTGAGTTGCGCCTCAATGCCGAGGTTGGCGACGGCCCTCTTAGCTATCTCTTCTACCTTCTGGCAGTTGGCGCAACCCGGCCCAAGCACTTTGATGGTGATCATCAACAACCTCCTGCTGTATGAGTGATGATTTTGCCTATCAGCGATGCGTCTTCACGCCGTACTTCTCAGGATGCTTGCGGAGCATAGCTGCTGTTCTCATGTAATCATCCATACCCAGCCCCTTCAAGGCTCATTCGATACCTCGAATGTACATTCGACTAATAGAATAAGGTCGTTTGCGTTTGTGCAACAGTGAACAATGTCACCTTACCTATATGACAGGGCACTATCCCATAGCAAGCAAGTGGTGGGAGACCCAATCTGAGTGCACACTGGCCACGCGCCAGTGCACGTCTGCGGTATATGGCTTCAACAGGCAGACCCCCGTTGTCGGGGGCCTGCCTGCATGCACACGGAGGGGAAAACGCGCACGGAAGTGGAAATCGGGGGCTACGCGACTGCCTCCCTTACAGAGGTATGCACATCGAAGGTGGGTGGGTGTTCCAGGTGCTTTTTAACTGCGCACAGCTCAGCGGACTTCACCAGCGCATCACGATATTTGTCCGGGAAATCCGGTGGAACTTGGATGTCCAGCTCAATGTGGTTGACCATCCGGGTGATCGGGTCGCGGTGGCTGCGCTGGACGATACGAATGCCCTGGCTGGGCAAACCGCGCTGCTGACAAAAGCTCAATACGTAGATTCCTGCGCAGGTGCCAATCGAAGCCAGAAATAGGCCGAACGGGGCTGGGGCCGAGCCATCCTGATCGGTGACCACTCGCAGCCCATCCCCTATAATCGCATCAACGCGCTGCCCGCCGGGAAAGACGATTTCCATTTCCATTGAGAAGATACTCCTCGGGTGCCACAGTTGTTTGCCTACACGTGATTCGATGCAGTTGCCTCCAGATGGTTGCAGGCGGTCCAGGAGCGCCCTGGCTCCTCCGCGAACAGCTATAGGTAGCCGTGTTCACGGAACCAAGTTAGTGTGTCGCGGATTGTCTCCTCGAACGGACGTGGCGTGAATCCAAAGGTCTGCCAGCCGCGCTCGGGGTTTAGTGGGCGAAAGTGCTCGACGCCGAACAGTAGGTCAGGCACGGGCAGGTTCAACATGCGGGCGAGGCTCAACAGACGGGTTGCTGTGCGGACAGACAGCGCGATGCGCGGTGGCCGTACCCCGGCGAGACGGGCGATCTGGCGCAGGGCGTCAGCCACATTCAGGTTGTGGCCGCCAATGATGTAACGCTCCCCTGGTTCGCCGAGCATCGTAGCACGAACGTGAGCCTGCGCCACATCGCGACCATCCACGAAGTTAACTACCACGTCCAGAGCCACTGGCATTCGACCCTGTGCCACACGCAGCACAACCTCACTGGTGGTAGGTTTGACATCACCGGGGCCAAACACCGCTGATGGGATCAGGATCACCACGGGCAACCCGGCCAGGGTTGCTCGCAGGGCTTCGTGTTCCATGACCCACTTGGCCTCATAATAGGCGCTGGGCACAGAGCCAGGCAGGTAGGCATCACGCTCATCGGCCAGCCGATGCGGGGCGTCTGGCGGAGGAGCGCCGATGGTCGAAAGAGAGCTAGTGTAGACCACACGACTCACCCCAGCCTGATGCGCGGTCTCCAGCACGGTTCGCATCTGGCGGGCGGCGCGCTGCATCGCCGGGCGGATGCGGTGATCGGTGCGGGGATAGATTGCGGCGGCATGGAACAGCACCTCGCAACCGCGCAGCGCTTCGGCCAGGCTGGCAGGATCAGCCAGATCGCCAGCGTGCCACGTGATCGGCACATCGGGGATCGCACCGGCCGCATCGGGACGGCGGCGCAGACCATGCACCTCCATCCCCGCCTGGTGAGCGTGACGGGCGATGTGCCCGCCAATGAAACCCGTGGCTCCGAGCACCAAGACGCGCATTCTGGCCGCTTTCTAAAGGTTTGGTCGAAAGGGTTTTCGGCCAAACACTTAGGTAAGGTCACAGGGCTGATGGGGCAACAGACAAGCAAAGCGCCCCACCCCCTTGAATTGGTGGAGCGCCTCGTGTAGCCATTACAAATGGGCCACGAAACTATGCGCTATGCGCTAGCCGGTTCCGGTTCTTTATCCTCGGTCGAAGCGGCCATCTCAACACGCTCATAGCGTGGGGCCCAGGCCCCGTTGGGCTTCTGTATGTAAACCAGGCGCATGAGGCCCCTGGGCTTATCGCCCTTGCGGGCTCGACCTACTGTTTTCCTGGCTCCTGTCTTCTTACCAGCCATCCGCACATACTCCTTATATCATGCTGTGTTTCTGGGGTGCGCCCCTAATTGTATCGTGTTGTAGCCTGTCTGGCTATGCGCTTCATGGGAGGGGAGTGGAAAACTACGAGACGAGGATATCTATACCAAGGAATGGCTTACAACTGCCCCGAATACCCATCACCTTACCCACCCCATGCTTTCACCAGGATGGTGGCGAGGGAGGAGGTGCTCAGATGAGGAGCGACTCACCCCGGATAAGATCGCTGTACGACTCGCGAGCACGGATCAGATATGGCTGGCCACCAGCGAGGATCATCACCTCGGCGGGGCGGCAGCGGCTATTATAATTGGACGCCATGCTCGACCCGTATGCCCCTGTCTGAAGCACCGCCAGTAGATCACCCACCTCCGGCAGCGGAAGCAGCCGGGCGCGGGCCAGCGCGTCAGCGCTTTCACACACTGGGCCGACCACGTCCATGATCTCCTGCTGCGTTCCAGGGCGTGGAGGGATGGTCAGGATCGGATGGTGGGCATCGTACAGGGCCGGGCGCAGGAGGTCATTCATCCCCGCATCCACTATCACGAATGTCTTGGCCGGGGCACGCTTGATCGCCAGAATGCGGGTCAGCAGCAGCCCCGCAGGGGCCACCAGTGAGCGCCCTGGCTCGACGATCAGCGCTAGTGGCAGATCATCCAGCGCAGCTCGGAGGATTGCTCCCCACTCGGCAAGTGTCGGTGGCGATTCATCCGCATAGCGCACGCCCAGTCCCCCTCCGAAGTCGAGGTATTCCAGTGTCACACCCTGTGTCAGGAGGTCGCGCGCCAGCGCTGTGACGCGCGCCGTCGCCTCTTGAAACGGACTAGCCTCGACGATCTGCGACCCGATATGTAATGACAAGCCAACGATCTGCAGCGAGGGCATGGATCGAATCCGCGCGACTAGCGACGAGATCGACTCCCAGGGCAACCCGAACTTGGACTCGCGCAACCCAGTAGCGATGTGCGGGTGCGTGTGCGGGTCGACATCCGGGTTGACGCGCAGGGCGATGGGTGCGGGTTTGCCACTCTGGGCAGCAATGCCTGCCAGGGTGATCAACTCATCCTCTGATTCGATATGCAAGGCGCGGATGCCTGCGGCGAGCGCTTCAGCCATCTCGGTGGGGGTTTTGCCGATGCCAGAGAAAACAATCTTCTCTGCCGGGATGCCTGCACGCAGGGCGCGGAACAGTTCACCACCGGAGGTCACGTCCGCACCAAGGCCCAACCGGGCGAAGGTCTGGATCACCGCCAGGGTGGGGTTGGCTTTGAGTGCGTAGCAGATCAGGTGTGGTGTCGGCCCAGCGAGTGCGACGTCAAGGGCACGGGCGGCATCGATCAGAGCAGGCTGGTGGTAGACGTACAGGGGCGTGCCAAACTGCTCAGCGAGGGCGAAAAGCTCCAATTCATTGAAGCCTGAGATGCTGCGGTCCATAAATGGGGGTTCTCAAGTAAGAACCTTCTGGTACACCCGGTGGCGCTTGTAGAAGTTAAGCGGCAGGATTTTGCTCATATCGGCCAGCATGGTGACATTGGACTCCTGCACCTGTACCAGGTCGGCGTGCTGATAGGTGGTGGAGTCAATCAGGGTGCGGGCCATCTCGTCATACAGAACAGCATTCCCGCCGAGGCCCTGATACTTCGGGTGAACGGCATTCCCATTGATATTGATCCACTTCGTGCGGCGGCGTTCTAACAGAAAATCGATCCAGCCAAAAGGCCATAGCTCCCCCTTCTGGCGCTGGATGGCAGCAGAGATGTCCGGGTAGGCGAAGGTGAAGCCAATCACCTCGTCGTCCTTGAAGATTAGCTTCAACATATGCGGCTCGGCCACCAACAGCATTCGGTCAAGGATGGCGCCCATCTCATCATCGGTGAGCGGTTGATACGACCAGAGGTTCGCGAAGGCGTCGTTGTAGGTCCGCCGGAGTTGGGGCACGAGCGCCATTAACTCGCGGCGGCTCCTGAACACTGGCACACGAAAGCCGCGCCGTTGCCGAATCCGGTCTGCCATATCGCGGAGGCGTTGCGGGTAGGTGTAGCCCTCACGACCGATATAAGCAGAGAGGTAGTCCACTTCCTTCGTCATCGCGCCGATCTCCTCCCACTGCCGGACGTAGTAGGCCGGGTTGTAGTTCATGCCAACCGCCGGGCGGTGCTCGAAGCCCTCAACTAGCAGGCCCAGGCTGTCGCCGATCAGGAACCCCTTGGGGCCGACGAGGCGAGTCAGACCGCGCGCCCGCGCCCAGGCTTCGGCAGCTTCAAACAGCAGTTGGGCCACCCCATCATCATTGATAGCCTCATAGAGATAAAGCAGCGCGTCCTGACGCTGGTGATACTCATTGAACGGGCGGTGATCCATCACTGCAACGCGCCCAACAGCCTGGCCGGACTCATCACGCACCAGATAGAAGGCTGCCTCAGAGTGGCGGTAGAAGGGAAAGTCCGGCCTGAAACGGGCACGTTCGCCGGGCATCAGCGGGGGAACCCACTGCGGCACATCGTGGTAAAGGCGGAATGGCAGCTTTAGAAAGTCGCGGACGGCGCGATGGTCAGCGCGGCGGACTTCAACGAGGTACATGCTTGACCTTCACTGCCCGTTTTTCTCTTCTCCGCCAGCCGAGATGAGCGGATGGGAGAAGGAGGCTGACCCCATCGGCCTACGGCAAAGGGGAGATTCCTTATCTATCGGGCGGGATGTCTTCCAGACTGGGATCAACATATAGCCTCTCAAGGCGGCGGGCTTCGGCTTTCAAGCGCTTGGCTTCCTGAATCAGCAACTCTAATTCGTCCACGTCCGCCGGGGAGCGCAGGGGCAACGAGTCAGTTGCTGCCGGCGGCGACTCGTTTGAGGGTCCAGTCGGCTTGGCAGCATCGGGCGACAAGGGCGAAAGCTCCCCCTCCAGATCAGGAGCCTCTTCCCCTTCCCGGATCCCTCTCTGAGGCACGCCCTCGGCGGGGAGATCGTCATCGCTGTGTTGGAGGAAGGCGCGGAAGCTCTCCTCCGTAACATGCCAGGCCCCAGCGTGCTTACGGCCTGCTAGGCGGCCCTCACGCAGGTACTTCCGCACTGTGCCTTCAGCAATGCCGAGCTGCCGTGCTACATCCCGGACGGTATACAACGATATATCTTTGATTCGCAGAGGCATAGAACTCCACCCCCTGCCTCTTCTCCCATTAAGATTCGTTCGTATTTCCGCTGTTGCTTGCCGGAGAAGAGAAAGCTAACGGCGTATCCAATAAGCGGGTTCATCTGGCCTGTCCTGAACGGACAACCTTACGTAGACCTGCACTTGCGGCGTATCTTCTTCTACCAGCGATTTCAGTGTACCGGAGGAGGGGAGAGGCACGCAAGCTGCTTATACGCGGAATGGCGTGCTTAAGCCCCGTGCTCTTTGTGTTTGGCGAACCGCAGAGGCGATGTACAATCCAAGAGTTAGAGCGTAAACGAAGGACATCTCATGACGGAGCGCACCAACGAACAGTGGCTTGCTGACCTCAACTCAGATGGGGCTGTGCGTGCTGAGGCAGTCCGCGACCTGGTTGCCCGGCTGGAACGCGGTCTATTTTTCTATCTTAGCCAAGACCGAAGCGATCTTGCTGCCCGTTCGACTGAAGAACTTCAGCAAATGGCGCAGGATTTTGCCCAGGAGGCTCTGATCAAGGTGCTGGACAACCTGGGATCGTTCCGGGGTGAGAGCCAGTTCCTGACCTGGGCAGCCAAGATTGCCTCCCGAGTGGCGATCAGTGACTTGCGACGGGCACGCTGGCGCGACTACTCTCTTGATCACCTGACCGCTAACGGCGAGATCATGCCAAGCATTACGTCGCTCGCCATCGTGCCAGATGGCGCGCCTCAACCAGAGCGCATGACCGAGCGCGAAGATGTGCTGCGTCAGATTGACAAGGCACTCAGCGAGGCACTCACCGAACGGCAGCGCCTCGCGCTGACTGCTATTGCTATCGACGGCGTGCCGATTGAGGAAGTAGCGATCCGCATGAACACCAATCGCAACGCGCTGTACAAGCTGCTGCATGATGCTCGCCTCAAGTTGAAGACGTACATGGAAGATCAGGGATTGACGTTGGGTTACATTCTGGAGTTGTTCAAGTCGGACTGACCGCTGGAAGTAAGAGTGCCATCCGCCATCACGTCCTTGAGGCAGCACGATGAAGGGGGTTCGGTGAGCGAGCCACACAATACGAATCAGCAACGCTTTGCGCGCATCATGGAGATCATCTTCCGCACCGATCTGCAGGAAATCACCTGCGACGAGTGCTTTGAGGTGATCGACCGGTACGTAGATATGCTCCGCGCAGGGCGTGATCCTCAGGAAGTGTTGCCGCAGGTTAAGGCTCACCTGGGCCGCTGCGCACCATGTGATGAGGAATTCCGGGCGCTGATTGCCATTCTCGAGGCGCAGATCGACCAGCCTGAAACCCTGGACTGAGGCGCGCATCCAAATAACCGGAGGCGAAACACCATAACTTCCATCGCTTGCTACCTTTGGTTGGTTAAGAACAAAATCCACTCCAGTGAGAGGTAAGGATCGGATGCAGAAGGAAAAGGTTGTTATCATCGGATCAGGCCCTGCCGGGCTGGCCGCCGCGCTGTACACAGCACGCGCCGATCTGGCACCGCTGGTGATCACGGGCCAGCAACTTGGCGGCCAGATATCCATCACCAGCGAGGTGGAGAACTATCCTGGCTTCCCCGAAAGCCTGACTGGCCCGGAGCTGGTGGATTTGATGCACAAGCAGGCAGAGAAGTTCGGAGCGCGGATCAAGATCGACACGGTGACGGAGGTCGACTTCACGCACGGGTCGCCTTTCACTATCACCACGTCCGGCGGAGAGGTATATCAGTCACAGACGGTGATCATCGCTGCCGGGGCATCGGCCCGCCGCTTGGGCGTGCCAGGCGAAAACGAGTTGATCGGGCGAGGCGTGAGCTATTGCGGCACATGCGATGGCTTCTTCTTCCGGGGCAAGGACGTGGTGGTAGTGGGCGGGGGCGATAGCGCGCTGGAGGAGAGCATCTTCCTAACCAAGTTCGCAACCCAGGTGCGTATCATCCACCGGCGCGATGAGTTCCGCGCAGGTGCTATTCTGGTCAATCGCGCCCGGCGCAATCCGAAAATCTCATTTGTCTGGAATACGGTGGTCGAGGAAATCATCGGCTCGGATAGAGTGGAAGGTGTCCGGGTTCGGAATGTCAGAACCGGGGCGACCGAACTCCTCAATACTGACGGCGTGTTTATTTTCATTGGCCACCATCCGAACAGCCAGCTCTTTGAGGGCCAGCTTGAGATGGATGAGCACGGATACCTGATCACAGATGAGCATATGCAGACGAGTGTGCCGGGTGTATTCGCGGCTGGGGAGATCCAGGACCCGATTTGGCGACAGATTGCCACATCGGTGGGCCAGGGCGCAGCCGCAGGTATGGCTGCGATCCGCTGGCTGGAAGCGGTGGAAGACGAAGTCGCTAAGGTCGAAGTGGCAGGTTGAAACCCCGTTGATTTTGAAGCATGGCGAGGGTCGGTCTGCAACCGGCCCTCGTTGCGTTTCCGCACCGAGAGAGGTCAGCTATAATCGACCTGCGTTCTGTCTGCCAAGAGGGTATCCATGCCCCACGCGACTGTTCACGGACAGGTTCTTTTCTACTTCGAGCGACCGGCTCCTGCTAGCACCATCCCGCCGTTATTGCTGATCCATGGCGCAGGTGGTACATCGCTAGACTGGCCGCCGCACCTTCGCCGCCTGCCAGGGGTGACAGTCTATGCCCTCGATCTTCCGGGACATGGTCAGAGCGGATTGCAGGGGAGAGACACCATCACCGCCTACACCGCTGACGTGCGGGGCCTGCTGGACGTGCTGAAGCTGGACAAAACGATCTTGATAGGGCACTCGATGGGAGCGGCGATTGCGCTCCAATGCACGCTTGATGCGCCAGAGCGGGTGGCCGGGCTGGTCGTGGTTAGCGGCGGCGCGCGGATGCGTGTCAATCCGGCCCTGCTCGATGCTGCGCTGAATGACACCTCCCAGGTTGTGGAGTTCGTGATGGCCTATGGCTATGGTCCCCACACAGATCGGACGCTGAAGCAGTTCGGCGAAAAGGGGCTACGGGCAACCGCGCCGGAGGTGCTACACGGCGACTATGTCGCTTGCAATGGCTTTGATGTGCGGGGGCGTCTGGGCGAGATCGCCACTCCTGTCCTGATCGTTGGTGGTGGGGCGGATCAGATGATGCCTGTCAAGCTGTCTGCAGAGCTGGCAGCCGGACTGCTTGACGCTGATCTGCGGCGTATTGAGGAAGCCGGCCATATGCTTCCGGTCGAGTTCCCGGAGCGGCTGGCAGAGATAGTCAGCGGATGGCTGCAAGAACGTTGGAGACCGTGAATCAGGATCGCTACCTCATCCACCCGGCGGGCGAAGGCCCTATCGCAGTTCAGATCAAGCGCGACCGGCGGCTGAAGAAGATGGTGCGATGGATGAAGCTGCCAGATGGGGATATCTTGCTGCGTGTCCCGTATGGCATCAAACAGGCAACCATCGCCCGGATACTGGGCGGAATTGAACAGGAGTTGGGCCATCAGCGCCGCCGATCTGCCCGGCGCACGGACGCTGACCTGCAGGCCCGCGCCGAACATCTCAACCGGACTCACTTCCGAGGTGCGATACGCTGGGCAGCGATCCGATGGGTAAGCAACATGAAAAAGCGGTTGGGAAGCTGCTCCAGTGGCGGTGTGATGGACGGGCATATCCGCATCAGCACGCGCATCAGGCAGTGGCCACAGTGGGTGATCGATTACGTGATCGCGCATGAACTGGCACACCGCGTCTACCCGGATCACAGCCGTGAGTTCTGGGAATACCTTCGGGCGGCCTATCCGCTCACTGAGCGAGCACGTGGGTTCATACAAGGGGTGGGATTCGCGCGGAACGAGACCTGGGAGGAGGATGAGCCATAAGTTGCATCGCACAACGCTCGCCTTCTCACAGGCGGGCGCTTGGTTCAGCCTGCCTGTTCAGCGATTAGCTCCCGCAGGATGGGTAGGATGGCCTGGAATGCCCGTGCTCGGTGGCTGATGGCATTCTTGATCTCCGGTTCTAACTCGGCCATCGTTACGCCACGTTCCGGCATGTAGAATACGGGGTCATAGCCGAAGCCATGAGACCCGCGAGGGGTGTCGGCGATCACTCCCTCAACGGTCCCGTGCGCAACATATACGTTGCCCTGCGGCGAGGCGAGGGCGATCACACAGTGGAAGCGAGCACTCCGGCGATCCGCTGGGACTCCTTCTAGTTTCCTGAGCAGTAGCCGGTAGCGATCAGCATCAGACGCCCCCAGCCCCGCGTAACGCGCGGACTGCACCCCCGGTGCGCCGCCTAATGCATCCACTTCCAGCCCGGAGTCATCAGCCAGCGTCAGCAGGCCGCTCTGCCGGGCGTAGGCTAGTGCCTTGATGCGGGCGTTTTCCTCAAAGGTAGCTCCTAGCTCTTCTACCTCGCCTGTGATTCCCGCCTCATCCAGCGTAATAGCTTCGACCGCCAGGCCGGTCATCATTCTGGTGTACTCCGTGGCTTTACCACGGTTGTGGGTGGCAACGAGCAACCTGATCATGCCATCTCCCTGATAACGCTGTGATAACGCTGTAAGAGAGGGAACCACGCACAGACTCTTCCCCCTGCTCTTTGTGCGACCGGCGCGTCTACTATACCCGGTAAGATCGCCGCCATGAAATCCATCCAGACTGCATAATAGAAGGGCCAGAGCAGGCCGGCACGAGTGGGTCACAGGAGGAATAAGATGAATCATTTCCCCCCAACCCGATTCGCCTGGGCAGCGCTGGGATTACTTACAACCCTTGTGGCGGTTGGCTGTTCCGGCAATCTGCCAACGGAACCAGCAGCAGAAGCGCCTGTTCAACCCGGTGAGGCGCCAACCTCACGAACGATCGCTCCGAGTCCGGCCACCGAACCCCCGACCGTTCCCCCAACAGGTTTATCAGAAGAGGTGTCGGTGCCTGTAAGTCCTGTCGAATGCATGACCCCCGACCTCAGCGTGATTGGCTACGTGCCAGATGTGCCTCCACCGGACATCCTGACGGCTGACAATCGCCCCGACGGGCTGCGATTTATAACCGCTGGCTGGGGCACGGACTGGACTCGTCACACCATTCCCTACGACGAGATTCTATCCGGCGGGCCGCCGCGCGATGGAATACCATCCATTGATCACCCGCAGTTCATCACACCCGAGCAGGCTGCTGACTGGCTGGCAGATACGGAGCCGGTGATTGCGCTGATCATCGGCACTGATGCAAGGGCATACCCGCTCCAGATTCTCACCTGGCACGAGATCGTAAACGACACGGTGTGTGGTGTGCCGGTTGCGGTGACGTTCTGCCCGTTGTGTAACTCGGCGCTGGCTTTTCACCGGGAGGTTGAGGGGCAGATTGTGCAGTTCGGCACATCCGGGCTGCTGCGTTACTCCGACCTGATCATGTACGACCGAGCGAGCGAAACTCTGTGGCAGCAGTTTACTGGGGCGGGGATCGTAGGGCAGTACGCCGGATACCAATTGACCTTCATCCCAGCCAGCATCATCAGCTTCGCAGATTTCCACACCGCCTACCCGAACGGGATCGTGCTCTCCCGTCAGACGGGGTACAGCCGTGCCTACGGAGCCAATCCATATGCGAATTATGACTCGTCCACGCACCCCTTTTTGTTCACCGGGGCGCTGGATGAACGGCTCCCGGCGATGATGCGGATCGTCGGTGTGTGGATCGACGGAGAAGCAGTTGCCTATCCGTACACAGTGTTATCCGACCGACGAGTTGTGAACGACACGGTCAATGGGCAAGATATAGCGGTCTTCTATACTTTCGGCACGAACAGCGCGCTGGGCGCGGAGCGCATCGCCGCCGCTGAAGATGTGGGTGCAGCAGGCGTGTTTGACCCGAACTTGGACGGTCGGCAACTGACGTTCTCCTGGGACGGCGAGCGGATTGTGGACGATCAGACGGGCAGCGTATGGAGTATCACTGGGCAGGCGATATCAGGTAGCCTGGAAGGAGCGCAATTAGTGCCGCTGGTGCACTCGGATCACTTCTGGTTCGCCTGGGCAGCCTTCTACCCAGAGACTCGCATCTACGAAGGGGAGTAGCAGGCAGGAGACAGACGGCTGCCCGCCTAGGACATTCCCGATCAGTTCCGGTTTGTCCACTCGTCCGTAGCATATCTGGCGGCTCGCAGTTCCTCTGCGCGGGCCTGCTCAGCAGTGGTGAGCGAGGACTCTTCCAACGTCAGGTTGAGCGCCTCGCAGAAGCCTGCCATCAGTGCCTCCCCTGCCCGCGCTAGGCTGATGCGATGACCAAGCGCCTCTTCAAGCGTCAGCGCACGTGCCCGGACGCGCTCACGGGCAGCCTTGCGTTGCGTTTCGTCGGGGAACGCCAGCACATCGCAGATGCGGGTGATGTCGCCGTAGAGCGGCAGCGCCCCGTGCTGAAGTACTGCCCCCGTGCGCCGAGTCTGGGCGCTGCCGAGCAGCTTCCGCCCCTCCACTGTGATCTCGTAATCCGAGGGCATCTCGAAGCAGACCGCCCCCTTAAAGCCACGTGCCTCCTCCACAGCGCGGTCGGCCTGGACAGCAGCCCCTAACTGCCCCAGGCCCGCCAGCAGCCCTGCGCTGAGCCGCCGATAGCTTTCCACCACGCCGCCTGCGACACGCGGCTCATCTATCGGCACGGCAATGGAGTATGTTAGCTCGTCCACGTGTAGGATCGCTCGTCCCCCAGTCAGGCGGCGCACAGCGTCCCAGCCTCGTTCTCGCAGCCGATCTCTATCCACATCAGCAGCAGGCTGTGCATAGCCCAGTGAGAGGCAAGCCGGCTCCCAGGCATAGAAGCGCAGGGTCGGTGGAACGCACCTCGCGCCGACCGCCTCAGCAATGGCTTCGTCGGCTGCCATATTAGATGGGCCATCCATGGGTGGGTGGATGATCACACGCCAGGTCGCTGGAGCGTAGAGACGGGGTCGGGTGCTGGGATTGGTCATGGCTGATGAGGGGATCGCACGCCAGGTGACTCTAATCTAAGATCGCGCTGAAGAGGGAGTGGATAAGGTGATGGGTATTCAGGGCAGTTGTGAGCCACTCCTTGCATAGATATCCTCGTGGTTATCCACTCCCGCTGAAGAATCTGGATTGTACCAATTGAAAGGAGCAGGTACAATCGGGCAATTATCCCGGGGGCGGTGAGAGTTTGTTCCGGCTGCCGGGCGTTTTCTGGAAGGTCCATGAGTTATCCACGCACATCACCACGGGCAGCCGCACCGCGCCATCCTAGGCGTAGACGCAGCCTCCTCCCCTCCTCGTTGAGTCGCATCCTGAATCGCATTCCGTTCCCCCGTCTGGGCCGCGCAGGGGTGATCTTTGGTGTGTCGGGGATATTCTGCGGCACCCTGTCGATTGCGCTGCTAC
>DAOTYF010000084.1:0-29051 GCA_034434995.1 Anaerolineae bacterium | reverse complement strand
CACGCGGAGGCCCGGCGACCGCTTCTATCCGCAGGGCGCGGGAGGGAGTCAGAAGATCGCTGACTTCATGGTCAATGCCAAGATTCCGGTGGCATGGCGAGATTCACTGCCGCTGTTGGTCGTGGGTGATGCGATCGCATGGCTTTGCGGTTGGCGCGTAGACGAGCGATTCGTTGCGAAGGCCGACGCCGGACGAATCTGGCTGGCGCGCTTCTCGAAGCGTGGTTGAGGCAGCCTTTATGCTGGCCTTGCCAGGTCGAAGTATATAGCCCCGGCGCGTTCACAAGCAGCCAGGGCTGTATGGGTGCAACGGCCCGATCTGATAGCAGCTATTTCTTAGAGGCTTCCTTGCCCTCTCCTTCGATGGGGGTAAAGCTACCCGCCAGCCGGTCGAGCGCGTCGCTCAGTCCGCGTAGTGCTTTGACCAGACCCCTGCGCACATCGTCGGTGACCTTGCCGCTCTCAATATCCTCACGGACCTGCTTAGCGCCACCCTCAACCTTCTGCCCTAGCTCGGATTCGCGGAGATTCTTAGCTGCATCACTGACCTCGTCAGCAAAGCGGCTTAGCCCCTCGCGGATGTCCTTCTCCAGACGGATTCGCTCCTCACTGTTCCACGCTGTGGTTAGGGCATCACGCAGCTTGCGCCCCACCTCAGCGAACTCGGCTGCCAGGTCTACGGACTCGTCGTGGCGCCGCTCGTTTTCGGGAATGGTGCTCTTGCCATTGTCAGCCATGGTTGTGCTCCTTATTGTACATTTATGTTTCCTTATACCGCTGATCTATACGCGCCTTCCGGCGCAGAGTTGCAGGTGAACTAATCGTGTCCGTAAGCGGCGTGAGGCGTGCGACCTGACGCGCCAGAACATCATTGCCATCGAACAAGGTCGATTCGCCCCATTGATGCATACGGCACTGCGGCTGTCTGATGGTTGGTCTTACTGATGGGAGCGGTTCTCTTCGCCGGGTTGCTGAGTGTCGTTGGCTGATCGGGGCACTGCCGCCTAACGTCGGCGCTTTGGCAGTGCTCATTGGGGCGATAACATACTTCGCCACGAGCAGTTGGCTGTACCAGAAAGGCCGACAATGACCACTTTTTATGCTTTTGGCTTTCGTCCGTAGATTGCTCCCTTGACCTCAGCGATTAGCTGCGTCACCGGGATCTCGCGCGGACAGGCTGACGTACAATTGAATATCGTGCGGCAGCGCCAAGCACCGTTCTCCTCAGATAGCACAGCTAAGCGCTCGCTGGCAGCTTGGTCGCGGCTGTCGAAGATGAACCGATGCGCCTGCACGATGGCTGCCGGGCCGACGTATGTTCCATTGGCCCAGAAAGATGGGCACGAGGTTGTGCAGGCCGCACACAGGATGCACTTGGTCCCTTCGTCAAAGAGCGCGCGCTCCTCTTGGCTCTGCAGGCGTTCGGTCGAGGGGGCCTCCTCGTGATTGACGAAATAGGGCATCACCGAGCGGTAATGATCAAAGAACGGCTCCATATCCACGATGAGATCTTTGATCACTGGCAGGCCCAGGATCGGCGCGACTTCGATCTTGCCCCGCTCGCCCCTGACCAGATCCTTGACCAGCACCTTGCAGGCCAATCGGTTGATACCATTGATGCGCATCGCATCCGACCCACAGATGCCATGCGCGCACGACCGGCGCAGCGAGAGCGTGCCATCGATATACCATTTGACGTGATGCAGCAGGTCGAGCACGCGGTCGGTGCGGTGAACGTCTTTGAGGGTATATTCAGCCCAGTAAGGTTTTTGACCCGCTTCTGGATCAAAACGGCGAACTCGCAACAGGACTTCCATCAGTAGACCCGCTCCTTCGGCTGGTACTTGAGGATGACGACGGGCTTGTACGAGAGGGCAATATCGCCATTCGGCTTGAGCGTTGCCAGGGTGTGTCTAAGCCACTGATCATCGTCCCGTTTGGGATAATCTTCCCGCGCATGGCCGCCCCGGCTTTCTGTGCGCGCCAACGCCGAGACGGCTGTCACCTCGGCCATATCTAACAGGCACCCCAACTCCCACGCTTCGAGCAGATCATGGTTAAAGATACGCCCCCGATCATCGACGCGGAGGTCGGTGCGGTAGCGCTCCCTGAGCGTGCGGATCGTGTCGATGGCCTGCTGCATCCCGCTAGCCTCGCGAAAAACGCCGACGTGATCCATCATTGTCTTCTGCATCTCATCACGCAGCTCAGCAACACGGGTGCGCCCATCAGCCCGGCGGAGGCGCTCCAGTTCGGCAGTTACTTCGCCGGATGGGTCATCAGGCAGCTCAACGAAGTCAGCGTGCCGCGCGAAGTCAGCCATCTTGATACCCGCTCTGCGGCCAAACACCACCAGATCGACTAGTGAGTTGGTGCCGAGGCGGTTCGCGCCGTGCACGGAAACGCACGCGCACTCACCTGCTGCATACAGGCCAGCCAGGACAGTATTCTGCTCGTCAATGACGACTTCTGCATCAACATTGGTGGGAATACCGCCCATTGCATAGTGTGCTGTGGGCTGGATTGGCATTGGCTCAGTGATCGGATCAATGCCGAGATAGGTGCGGCAGAAGTCCAGGATGTCAGGCACTTTGCTTTCGATGTATTCTCGATCTACGCGGCGGGTCTCACCCGCGGCGGCCAAGTACCGATTGACCGTCTCAGGTGTCACGTCCAAGTGGACGTAATCCTTGCCGTTGATCCCACGGCCCTCGCGGATTTCCAGGTAGATGGCCCGTGAGATCACGTCGCGGCTGGCGAGATCCTTGATCGTTGGGGCATAGCGCTCCATGAAACGCTCACCCAAGCCATTGAGTAGAATGCCCCCCTCGCCACGTACACCCTCCGTGATCAGGATGCCCAACCGATAGATACCGGTGGGGTGAAACTGAAAGAATTCCATGTCCTCCATCGGGATTCCGCGCCGGTAGCAGATCGCTGAACCATCACCGGTCAAGGTGTGGGCATTGCTGGTGATAGACCATACCTTGCCCCAGCCACCGGTGGCAAACATGATCGC
The DNA here is from genome assembly GCA_034434995.1 of Anaerolineae bacterium. Taxonomy (GTDB): domain Bacteria; phylum Chloroflexota; class Anaerolineae; order Aggregatilineales; family UBA3940; genus DAOTYF01. The sequence goes on along the minus strand of DAOTYF010000084.1, from coordinate 26,032 downwards.
CTTAGCGCGGAAGACATGGATTTCGCCGCTGCGGATCTCCACTGCTACCACGCCCGCTGGCCGGCCATCGCTCATCACTAGGTCGACGACATGGAACTCGTCAAAGAATCGGACACGATTCTTGATGCATTGCTGATAGAGGGTCTGCAAAATCATGTGGCCGGTGCGGTCGGCAGCATGGCAGGCCCGTCGAACAGGGCGTTCGCCAAAGTTGGCAGTATGCCCACCGAAGCGTCTTTGAGCGATTTTGCCATCTTGGGTGCGGTCGAAGGGTAAGCCTAGATGTTCCAGCTCATAGACTACCTCGACCGCCTCACGAGCCAGGATATCAACGGCGTCCTGGTCGGCAAGATAGTCAGAGCCTTTGACGGTGTCGAAAGCGTGCCACTCCCAGTGATCTTCCTCCTCATTGCCCAGCGCAGCGCCTATTCCACCCTGGGCTGCGCCGGTATGCGACCGTGTCGGGTACAGCTTGCTGACGACCGCCGTATTGGCACCGCGCGATGCATATAGCGCTGCCATCAGCCCCGCTCCTCCTGCACCGATGATCACCACATCGAACTGGTGAATCTGCATGATTCCTTTTCCCGCAGTTTGCCAATTTGAGATTATTACTACTACTAAAAGGGGAGGCGCAGACCCAGGTTCTGCACCTCCGGTTCAGGTGGCAGAGGCGCACCGATCAGGGCAATCGAGCCGACGATCAGGACAAATAGCATCACCAGAACCCCGATTATCTGAAGGCTGCGCTTGATGCCTGTGTGATGAACGTAATCATTGACCACATAGCGCAGGCCATTAAAGCCATGCAATCCGGCAAACCATAACAAAAATGCGTCGTAGATCCGCCAGCCCAGAAAGGCCCAGCGCCGTTCGATTACCCACTGATAATCAATATCATAAACGCTGTTGATGATGTGCATGATCCCGAGGTGAATAAAGGCCAGAGGGATCAGCAGAATGCCAGACCAGCGCATGAAGAGCCAAGCTGCCGTCTCAAAGAAGCTCCCACGAGGAGGGGCCGACTGTCCACTTAACATCGCCGCTTCCCCTCCTAAAACAATTGCACGTTGAACAAGTTGGCAAGGGCGTGGCTACCCATGATGATAAATGCCGGGGCATACAGCAAAGCCGTCAGGCCAAAGATCGCCAGAGTTATCTGGCGCTGATACCGCCATAGCCCCGGTCTCCAATCCATGAGCGCGATCCGCAGCCCGTTCAGACCGTGATAGATGACCGCCAGCATCAACAGGAGCTCACCAAGCTGGAAAACCAGAGACCGGTAGAGGTCAATGGCATGACCGTAGCCCTGGGGCCAGAAGTAAACCCATGAAGTGTCAATCACATGCATAATGAAAAACAGCAATGTGCCTAGCCCTGACAGGCGGTGTCCGAACCAGGCTAGTTGCCCTTCTCTACCTCGATACGACAGCCCATCGCGGATCGTCGTGACGAGAGTTGTCATGAAGCCCTATCCCTTCTATGCCGAGGAGTAAGCCATCTAACCGGAGTTTGACCGATTATATCGTATTTTGGTGGGTTAGCGGAAAGGCACTGGAAAGTCCCGCGGCGCGCGTTCACATTCCGCGCAGGGGGACCACCTGAGCCTTGAGTTTGGGCCTATGATGGGTTCTCAAAGTTCGCCTGCCATCCTGGACTGCGGCTAGCGGGACCATGTCTGGCGCACTTGGGAGAATGTCCAAGAACCCTCCCGGCGCGCCACGTGATACACCCAGCCACGTGCGGTGAAGGGGTCAAACACACAGTCGAAGCTGACCAACCCTTCTTGATTGAAGGGGAGATCGGTCGGGTAGCTGATCGTGATGGTCGAGGCACGGCCCAGAGGAAAAGGGGGCTGGTTAATAGAAGGCAGAAAAGGAGGGGCGGGCAAGTCCTGTTCAACCAGATCAGGCCCGTAGAACTGATACTTCCACACACCAATCACATCCCCTGTGTTGGAACGGTGATCAGGCGGCACATCACCCTCATAACGACGCACCTGGATGGTGCACTGATCGGGCACGCGGCCATCACTCATGAAGGCATCCAACAACAGGTGTTCAATGGCAACCCGCACAATCAGAAACTGCAGAAGGTCATCATCACTGGCAAACAACTGCCTGTGAGCCCAATACAAAGGGGCAAGACGGTCGGGAGGGGGATCCGGAATCTGGTCAGGAGGGCGAGTGAACTGCTCGATGCGCTCATCCATCAGGCCCAACGCCCACTGTGCTGCGTCACGCACGCGGAAGTCATCGTCTTCTGCCAGCTCTTCGAGGCGAACGCGCTCGGTCTCTGAGCCAATAATTCCGATGGCACGGGTGGCTAGGGGGCGCAATAATCGATCCTCGATCAGATCCAAGATATCGGGGAGGACTGTCAGGCGACCGCAATAGGCTAATGCCTGAACAGCTTCCGCCAGAGTCCGCTCGACAACGACCCGCAAAGTGGAAAAACGATGGCTGCGCTCCTGTATCGCCCTCTCGCGTGCTTCTGTGACCAAGTTGCGCAATGCAGGAGTGGCAAGTTCATTGGGGTGTGCGCTCAGCAGGCGGGCCGCTGTGAGGCGCTGATCCCAGTCTTCTGCGCTGAGAAAGGGCAGCAACACCTCGGCCAAGCTATAGCGATCAAGCGGCATATACTTGTTAGCAAGAACGCGCAGGGCTTCCAGCGCAACGCGACTGGGGGCGGAAGCCTGATCACGGAGGTAGTCCACTACGGCATCCAGCGCTTCCGCCTCACCCACCGCGGCCAGCCGCCCCAGTGCTTCCTCTTGAGCTTGGGGGGGGCCATAGCGCAGGTCATTTAGTAGCTCAGACTGCGTTCGGTCGTCGTGACTGGACTGGGTAGACATAACCATTTCCTTCTGAACATCGCGGGGTAGGATACAACCGATTCGCTTGCTGTCAGAGTTGTTAGATCCGATCCATATTCTCGATGATCGCCGAGGCGAACTCTGAGGTCTTGACCTCCTTTGCCCCTTGCATGAGCCGCGCAAAATCGTAGGTCACGACCTTCTGCCCAACAGTCCGCTCGAAAGCCTGGGTGATCAGCTCGGCAGCTTCCCACCACTGCATATATTCTAGCATCATGACACCAGAGAAGAGCAACGAGCCAGGGTTCACCTTGTCAAGATTGGCATATTTGGGGGCAGTCCCGTGTGTAGCTTCGAACAACGCGACGGTATCTCCGATATTGGCCCCAGGGGCAACGCCCACTCCACCTACCTCGGCAGCAATGGCGTCGGAAAGATAGTCGCCATTTAGATTGGGCGTAGCAAGCACATCAAACTCAGAGGGACGCAGGAGCATCTGCTGGAACATGATATCAGCGATACGATCCTTGATGATGATCTTGCCGTCCGGCTGCTTGCCTCCATATTTCTCAGCCAGTTCTTCCTCGGTGATGGTTGTATCGCCGAATTCCTCGGCAGCCAGCTCATAGCCCCACTTCCGGAAAGCCCCTTCGGTGAACTTCTGGATATTGCCTTTGTGCACCAGCGTAACACTTCTACGGCCCCGGTCAATGGCGTACTGGATCGCCATTCGAACGAGTCGCTTGGTGCCGAAAGAGCTGATTGGCTTGACGCCCAGCCCGGCGCCTTCGAAGAATTCCGCCCCTAGTTCCTCGCGCAGAAAACGGGCGAGCTTCTGGTTCTCTGGTGTACCGGCTTCATACTCAATTCCGGCGTACACATCCTCGGTGTTCTCGCGGAAGATGACTACATCCACCTCGTCCGGCTGCCGTAAGGGGCTGGGCACACCCCGATACCAACGTATCGGGCGGATACAGGCATACAGGTCAAGTTCCTGGCGGAGTGTCACATTCAGGCTGCGAAATCCGCCGCCAACCGGCGTAGTCAGCGGCCCCTTGATGCCGATCAAGAATTCGCGTAGCGCATCGAACGTTTCCCTCGGCATGTAATCGCCATCGTAAACGCGGGCCGCCTTCTCACCGGCATAGATTTCCATCCAGGCGATGCGCCGTCTGCCCCCATAAGCGCGCTCGACCGCCGCATCCCAGACCCGCCGTGAGGCAGTCATAATATCGTACCCAATGCCATCACCCTCGATAAAAGCAATGATCGGGTGGTCGGGAACGTATAACTTACCCTCCTTTATCGTTACATTCTCGCCTTCGGAGGGTACGACGATATGTCGAAAACTCATCCGATTGCCTCTCCCCACGCCAGGTGTGATTGCAGTGGGAGAATTATACCATGCTGACAGACATGCCATGTATCAGGTCACGCCCACCGTTGGGCCGCAACTTATATCAGTCGATCACGATCTTCCCGCAGGGGTGAATGGCCGGTTGCCCCCACGCGCCTGAATCTGTGATCTACGTATGGTTGGTGAACCCCAGGAAAGGTGGAGCAGATCCGTATCGAACTTCCACCAAGCCGGCGTGGTGAAGCAAGCTAGATACCATCTTTGGGGGTGCTCCTGGGCGATGCTATACTGACAGGTGTTCAAGGGAGTAGCTCACATGAAGACGATCATCGGCGTAGATGTGGGTGGCACATGGCTTCGGGCGGCCCGCTTCGACGAGGAATTGAACCTGCTGGAGCGTGCCGAGCAGGAAACCAGGACCGAGCTGGGCGGAGACATTGTATTCGACCGGTTGGTAGAAACCATCCGACAGGTCCTGCCCGAGTCCCCCAACGATCTGCTGGGGATCGGATTGGTGCTGCCTGGTCCTATCGATCCCTATGCAGGGATACTGATCGCGCCGCCAAACCTGCCCTGGAAGGAAATGCCTATTGCCAGCATGGTGCAGCAAGCAGTTGGCGGCCCCGTGTTCATTGGCAATGATGCGGATATGGCAGGGCTGGCAGAGCATCAGCTCGGTGCAGGGCGTGGCACACGCTATATGATCTACGTCACCGTCAGCACGGGGGTGGGTAGCGGGATCATCATCGACGGCAGACCTTACGTCGGTTGTGGGCAGGCCGGGGAGGCTGGACATATGGTGGTCAATCCGAACGGCCCTCTATGTGGTTGCGGCAAGCGTGGTCACCTCGAAGCTTACTCCTCCGGCACCGGGATAGCCCGGATCGCCCGCGAGCGTCTGGCGGCTGGAGAGGAATCTTCGGTGCGAGATCGTGTTGGGGGTAACCTACCAGAAGTCACCTCACGCATCGTTGGCGAAGAGGCTATGAAAGGCGACCCGATGGCGCTGGATATCATCACTCAGGCCGGCCACTACCTGGGGGTGGCGGTTGCTTCTCTGATGGTGCTGTTCAACCCGGAGCGGTTCATCTTTGGTGGAGGGGTGAGCCAACTCGGCGACCTTCTGTTTAAGCCACTCCACAAGGCGGTGCAAGAATATGTGATCCACCCGATCTACTGGCAGAAGACCCAGATCGTGCTGGCCCAGTTACGGGAGGACGTGGGGTTGTATGGCGGTGCAGCACTGGTGCGGGTGATGCGAAGGGAAGAATAGGAAGTCGTTGCTGATCTCGACCTCATTTCTTGCTGGCACGGAATTCCATCTCAATAGGTGTGCCAGTGAAGGGGTACACGGCTCGAATCTGGTTCTCCAGGTATCGTTGATAGGAGAAGTGGACCAAATCCACATCATTGACATGGAACAGGAACTTGGGGGGATCAAGAGCGACTTGGCTAGCATAGCGGATCTTCAGCCGCCGCCCCGATTTGATCGGCGGAGCCTGGCGCGCGACGGCGTCGCGCACGATGCGGTTAACCTCCGAGGTCGGAATGCGAGCAAACCGTTCTTCGTGCACTTGCTTTGCTAGGGGCAGGACCCGACTGACGCGCAAGCCAGTTTTGGCAGAGATGAACTCGACTGGCACGTAGGGCATGAACTTAAGCACCTCACGCACCTGAACCATAAACTCGCTCAGGGTGTAGGAGTCTTTTTCAACAGCATCCCACTTGTTGACCAGCACGATCACACTCTTGCGCTCATCGATGATATAGCCAGCGATGTGTGCGTCCTGCGCGGCGACACCTTGGGTCGCATCGATTAGTAGTAAACACACATCTGCCCGCTTAAGGGCCTTGAGCGCACGGAGAACGCTGTACTGCTCCGGCGCACCATGCTCGATCTTCCCCCGGCGGCGGATCCCGGCGGTGTCGATCAGAGTGATCGGTTCACCTTGCCAGGTTAGATGAGTATCGATGGCATCGCGGGTCGTACCCGCTACCGGGCTGACAATGACCCGTTCCTCGCCTAAAAGCCGGTTGAGTAATGATGACTTGCCGACGTTGGGCCGTCCCAGGATAGCGATCTTCAGAGAATCATCGGTCGTCTCAGGTTCCAGGGGGCGCAAGGGCAGCGCATCCACCACCGCGTCAAGCAGATCGCCCACGCCCGATCCATGCAGCCCTGACACAGGATAGACCTCACCTATTCCCAGGCCATAGAATTCGACCGAGAGGGCGCGACGAGCAGGGTTATCCCCTTTGCTAGCAGCAACGATGATCGGCTTGCTAGTGCGCCGTAATAGGTCGGCTATCTCCTGATCCGCAGCGGTGATCCCATCCAGCAGATCGACAACGAACACGATCACGTCAGCCTCGGCAATGGCGATCTCCACCTGCCGGCGCATAGGGTCGAGATATTGAGCCGAGTCTTCCGCCAACGGCATAGCAGGGGCCGCCGACACTGTCTCGAACACTTCCAGCCCCCCTGTGTCGACCAGGACGAAAGCACGACCATTCCATTCCGCTTCCGCTTGCTGGCGGTCGCGGGTGGTGCCGGGGCGCTCATGGACAATTGCCCGCCGTTGACCGATGATTCGGTTGAACAGCGTCGATTTGCCGACGTTCGGACGGCCAACAAGGGCTACCAGAGGAAGCTCCGCCATATATTTATTGGCCTTGCTTGGGTGTCACCTGTACCTGAATCACCAACGGGAGCACGGATTCTACCAGAATATCGCTAGGAAGAACTCCTACTTGTGGCTCGATCTGGTAGATTCCAGGCCCCCGATTGGTCAGATCAACCACAGCGCGTAGGTCCTGCTGAGGATTCAGGCTATCCAATATGGCGATCGGCCCGGAGAGGATCACATCAATGGCCGAAGGCAATAGCTCAGCAGCAAGTTCATCATCCAGCCCCACCACTTCAACAGGGACATCGAGCACTGTGCGGCTGCTGAGTTGCGCCGCAATCGAGATCAGGACAGTGACCGTTTGATCGCCGACCAGCGACACGCCGGTTGGCAATTCCAACGGAACCTGAACGATCAGATCGTCGGTCAAGTTAGTCAGGTCGATAGTCTGGGTTTCAGCGTAGGGCTGCATTGCCTCAATCACAGCAGGATCACCTTGGACGGTGACCGTTTGTGGCGTGGTGGTGATACCAGTCATGTAATAGCCAGGGGCAGGACGACCAACGGTCTGCACGAGGATCGTGATGTTACGGAAGCCCGCTTCTTGTCGAACAGGAATGGTTACATTGACGCTGGACGGCACAATCGCCACGCCCTCAACCCGGCTACCGTCGCTATCTAAAGCCACCAGCGGGACATCGCTGCGGTAGGTGTCACGCTGCCCTTCGATGGAAACTGTTGCTCGTACTTCGCTGATCAGATCAACGCGGGAGCGTGGTCCCTGCACCGATACGATGGGGGGATTCAGGATCGGCTCATCGCTGCTATATCCGATGGCGGTTTGCCCCTCAAGGGTCAACTGTACGGGCATCTCGCGTTCGCGGCGCTCCTCCAGTACAATGCGGATATGGTTCGGGTTGGCAGCGACCAGGATCGCTTGGGCATTGATGCGGAACTCGAGGTCAACTTGGTGCGTACCCGGTCCCATGCCAGTCAGATCAGCGGTCACCAATACATCTTCTGCTGATAGCGACCGCCAAGTTTGGCGCGGCGCGCGCAGGCGCACGCGGGCGGTGTCGGTGTAATCGTTGGTAATTACCAAACCCGGAGCCAACCCCACCACATCAATTTGGATCGGCGTTGGCAGATCGGCCTCCTCAGGCGGATTCTCCTCCAGGCTGGCGACGATCCACACCGTCAGCGCAAGCAAAAGGGCCAATACCGGAGAAGTCAGATTCGAGCGGAGCTGCCGAAGGAGTTGCATGTTCAGGCCGTCCGGCGGAGGCGCAAGAGCCAGCCGAGCAAGCCTGGCGGTGGCTTCTGTTCGATGTACTCACCCAGGATCACCGCTAGGCGCTCTGCATCAATACCACGAATGAACCGTCCGCCCACCACAATGGAGATGCGACCGGTCTCCTCTGAAACGACGACCGCTACTGCGTCACTGACCTCACTGATGCCCAGTGCGGCCCGATGACGCAGGCCCATCTGGCTGTCGGGTAGACGGCGGGAGGAGGAGATGGGCAGAGTACAGGCTCCGGCCACAAGCCGATTGCCGCGAATAATGGCTGCGCCATCATGCAAAGCGGTGTTTGGGAAAAAGGTGGTTTGTATCAGCTCACTGCTCACCAAAGCATCCATTATCACCCCGGTCTCAATGTACTCTTGTAGACCTGTATCGCGCTCCAGTACGATCAATGCACCATGCCGCCGCCGGGAGAGGTAACGAGCGGCATCGGCGATGTCGTTGACCAGGCCCTCTGGTTTGGCTGTGTGTGCCCCCTCAGCGGAGAGGGGTAACACGCGCCCAACCCGATCTAACCAGCGGCGCAGCTCTTCCTGAAAGATTACCGGCAGTGCGACAGCCAAAGCGGTCAGTGTGCGACTGAGCAGCCACGAAAAGGCTTGAAGATTGAGCAGGAAGGATAGCGACCAGACCAGGATCAAGACGATCCCGATGCCGCGCAGCAGGGTCGCCGCGCGCGTGCCACGCACCAACTGAAGGATGGCGTAAAAAACAGACGCTACCAGCAGAAGGTCAAGAATATTCTGCCAACTTCGCGGCAGATTCTGAAGTGCCCATAGAATCTCTTGCAGGCCCACCACTCCTCAACCGAGTCGAGCTGTAGGGGATCGGATTGGCTATCGGCTGGCAGCCACCCTGTGGCCCTTTGTTGGGAGGTAACAACGGGGTGTTGCTAGCCGCTCCCTTCCAGTTGCTCCAAGAGTCGGCGGTAGCCCTCCACATCGGGCGGGCTGAGCGAGATAATCTTGCGAATCACGCCAATGGCCGCTTCTTTGCGACCACTGTCCAAGTACAATTCGCCGAGAGCATCCAACTGAGCGACAGCCTCCGGGTAACGCTTCTGCTGGCGATACACATCGGCCAGTCGCTGACGGAGGGCCGGCTCATCGGGATGGCGTCGGGTCTGCTCTTCGAGCGTGGTGAGGATAGGGCCGGTATTGCCGCTGGTTACGCAGAAACGCATGTAGTCATCCAACGCCTTGATCGCCCGATCAGGCTGCCCCATCTGGAAGTGGAGGTCGATCAATGCCAGGGCTGCATCGTGATCACCGGGAGCCAGGGTCACGATCCTGTCGTAATAGCCCATCGCCTCGCGCCAATTCAGGCGCTGCGACTCAATATCGGCTAGAGCCTTCAAAATTGCTACCTGTGAGGCTACATCAGCGCCATGGTGCGATCCATAGGCCAGCGCCTGATTGTAAATGCTAATGGCCTGCTCCGGATCGGCTCGCAGGCGGTAATATAGGTCGGCCATTTCCTGGTAGTGCCGCATGACCTCACCGACGCGGCCCTGCACCTTGAGCATGTCGATCACTCGCTCACGGGCAGCCATGTCAGCAGGCCACAGTCGGATCGCCTCAGCAAAGAGATCGGCGGCTTTTTCAACATTGCCTCGGTGCAGGTAGGTGCTCGCGACAAGGTTAATCTTTACCGCCGCATCCTGGGCCCGCCCCTCCCTAATCAGAATATCGGCTATACTGCGATGGGCAGGCAAGTAGTCGGGGGATCGTTGGATGGCATAGTGAGCCTCGTCCATGGCCATCCGAAGCATATTGCGTGCTATAAACATGTCAATGCGCTGCATTATCTCGGCAATCTCCGGACGGCCACCTTCGATCAGCAGCTCCAGCAGGTCCGACACATAATTGTTCTTTCCCTGAGCAGCGTAACCCGCCAGAGCATTACCCAGCTTGCTTCGCCAGCCAGGATCATTCAGTGCAATAGCCAGGGCCTTGCACAGCTCAGCCTGCTGATCGCGACCTTGTTCGCCCAGCCCGTTTAACAGCCGGTCGTAGCCTTTCGCATCGAAGCGGGCATTGAGCATCTGATCCACGCCGCGCAGAGCCAGCACCAGATAGCGAGCAGCATTCTGCACATCATCTTGTGACAGATAAGCCAAACCCATACACAGGTTCGAAGCGATGGCGTAATCTGGATCAGCGCTGGCTTGAGCGAGCAGGGGAAGCGCTTCCTCTGCATGGTGCGCGTACTGGTAGAGCAATCCCAGATTAAAGCGCAAGGCTGGATGATCCAGGCCCTCCTCAAAAGCCTTCTTGTACGCTGCAATAGCGCGCTCAGCATCACCGATCTGATGGAGATCCATCGCCTGCATCAGCGGCGCTACTGCGGAGTTAGGAACCTGACCGGCCCAGACCAGGTCAGCCAGCGTGCCCAGCGCATGACGGGCCGTTTCATCAGCAAGAGTGCGCGGTTGTTCTGCCTTATCCTCGGTTTCGCCGGGCGGGAGAAATTCCTCTTCCACTGTCAAGGGGCTGGTGCCGGGCCTGGACTTGGGCTTAGGGGCGGGTACTTGGGGGCGCTGGATCGGGTTGCCGCGTTTCAGATCATCCAGCGCATCCCGGACATCGGTGTTGAGAGGATCGAGCCTACGGGCGCGCTGAAGGGCCTGCTCGGCTTTCTGAAGTTGGCCGTAAGCCTGGAGAAGCCGTGCCAGTTCTAGATACTCATAAATGGCTTGGTGTAGTGTCTGCCCGTCGCGCTCATAGACAACCGCCAGCCGCATGTGCGGTTGAGGAAGGTCAGGATCGAGGTAGGCGGCCCACTGCCAGTTGGGAAGGGCACGCTCCAGGTCCTTGCGGGCTAGATAGATCTCGCCAGCCGCAGCATACTTCTTAGCAGCCTCAGCGGGCCGTCCGGTTTGTTCGTATATCTCCGCCATCTTCTCATGCGGCAGTGGATCGCCGGGCACGAGCTGGCTGACCCGCTCATATGCAATCAGGGCTTCATCAAGGCGGCCTGCCTCTATCAGGCTGAGAGCCAAGCCAGCCAAAGCCTGGGGATCACTAGGGGAAAGCTCGATGGCGCGCTGGTACTCACGGATAGCCCGCTCCCAATTCCGATCCCAAGCCGCGTTGGCCGCCTCTTGCATCGCTGCTTGGTATGCGTCCTGGTCACCCATAGCCTCAAGCCCTTACTTCAATTGCTGTCCCATCGGTGGCATGGTGATCAGTATACATCCCCGGTAAAGTGGACGCAATCGTGCGCTTTTTCGCCGCAAGATGAGGGCGTAATGAGAGGTGATAGAAGTCCGAAGAAGAAAAACTGACTGCTAAAGCGAGCAGTTTGTGGCTGCGGTTAAGGGTAGTTGGGCGGGCGATGAAGCGGAGACTCGCTAAGCGGATTGTGCAAGGGGAGAGCAGTTGTGGATCGTGAAAGCTATTGCGAGGGCCGCAGATGGGGTACGTAGGTTCACCTAACGTAATCTTGATTGGGGAGGGAGAGCGCCAGGGGCAAGATTCGCCGCAAAGTCACTTATGAACTCTGCGGGGATATGGATTGGTTTCCCAGTGCGTACGTCCACCCACACGTACAGAACTCGCGCCTGCGCCAGGACACTTCCGCTCCACGCGCGCGTGATGATATAGCATCGCGTTGCGCTCGCATGGCGCAGTTCAGAGACGAATGTTGCTAGCTCCAGCTCATCTCCGTAGATGGCGGGTTCCCGGTACTCGATCCGACAACGCCGCGCTACGATGGCAAACCCGGCCTCCCCCATGCGCTGTATAGGCCAGCCATGCGCTTCACTGACCTCCATACCACACTCATCCATATAGGACAGATAGGTCGCGTTATTGACATGCTTCATAGGGTCAATGTCGCGCCACTCGACACATCGGCGCATTCGGAAGGTGCCTCGTGGCGGCTCAGGAGGAGTAGGGAACCGTTCGCGAGGTTGGGCCTTGATTGGTACACCCTCTGGGGAGAAAGCCTCCCTCAACTCGCGGGGGATCGGCGCAGGTCGCAGAGTTGTGGCATCAAGAAATACCCAGTCTGTTTGCGCTCGTGCGACCATGCTTCCGGATTCCATGTCGCGGAACTCGTAGGCCCGCCGTGACCTTACCCCTCGGAAATCCAATACCCATGTCCTGACCTCGACAGAGTCTCCATAGCGCAGTGGCTGGAGGTACTCCACATCCGTTTCATGGATCAACCACAAGCGGCCCATTGCGTCGTAGCGGGCCAGATCATAGCCTGCTGCCGCCGAAGCGTCGAAGGCGGCCTCCTGCATGTAGTGCAGATAGTTGGCATTATTGACATGTCCATAGGCATCGCACTCGTAGTGGCGTACCCGGAACGTGCGTGTATGGATAAGGGACATATCCCCTCCTGTCAGGGCCGATCCACGCCTACCCGGCAGCTCCAATACGTCAAGGATGGATGTGACCGGCGCAACAGATCGGCGGCCTGTAGAAAGGCCGCCGGGGTTCAGTTCGCCATGTAAGGGCTATTTTTTAGAATATCAGGTGGGGACCGACTTCGCCATCCGCATGAAGGCCATGAGGATGTCGGACTTGGTCACAATACCGACCAGTGTCTCGCTCCGCATCACTGGCAAACAACTGATCCGGTTGACCAGCATCAGGCGGGCAGCTTCCTCAGACGAAGCATCTGGCTCGGTTGTGATTGGCGCCGGGGTCATCAACGTTCTGACCATCAGGTGATTTGCTAGGTCATCATCCTCCCAGTGCTCACGCAGCACTTGGGGAAGGTTCAGCGCCTTGCGAATGTCCCGGTCACTGAGAATGCCAACCAGATGCCCGTCCGCGCTCAACACAGGAAGGTGGTGACAGCCAGCCTGTTCCATTGCTTCGAGCGCCTGTCGCAGCGTGCTATCCTGATGAATGGTGACCGGCTTTGCGGTCATGATGTCAGACACATTCATGTGGCGCAGCCCCACCGGCAATTCCTCTTGCTTGCAGGCCAATGTCCCTCGTGAGTTTTCTGCTTAGTTCGAACGTGTCCAATGGGCACAGAGCCACACTCAGTCCGACTTTGCAGGAGTGCCTTGATGATACGTATACGATAGGACCTTACGCCAAGACGTTGGTACTTGGATGCGGGTGATGGATGTCACTTCCCTCGTTGCATACCTGCTGATGAAAGGCCCGGAGCCAGCGACTCGCTTACGCCAAAATGGGTCCCTGTGGTTATGAGGATGGCTTGATAGGGATATTAACCGTAAGCTGGGTTCCTTGACCCGGTGCAGTGAGAATATCCACCCGACCGCCATGCAGTCTCGCTCGCTGCTGGATGTTGCGCAATCCCAGGCCCTTGCAATCCTGTGCCTCACTTGAGTCGAACCCGCGACCATTGTCCGCAATCTGGACTTCCACCACCTCGTCACGGTAGGAGACGATGATCTTCAAGTGAGTGGCATCAGCATGGCGAATGGTATTGCTAATTGCCTCATGAGTGATCTGACATAGCGCCTCGAATGTGTGAGGCGCGAATGGAGCGCGTAGATCAGGTGCCTCGATCTCGACTGAGAGCTTCTGCGGGATATGAACGCGCGTTAGAAGTTCCTCAAAACATTCACGAATGGTTTTTTGGTTATAACTGGCCGCCTTGAGGTTCTGGATGTAGCTACGGATGTCCTCGATCACCTGGTTAAGACCCTGGATAATCTGTTGAAACTCCGCCACTTGGCGACCTTCTGCAGCAGTCCGCATCAGATCAATCTGCATTCCTACGGCGTAGAGGCTTTGGATGATCCCATCGTGCAACTCCATACTGATCCGCTCACGTTCCTCTAGCATCGCTAGGCGGCTGTATTGTTCGCGCATATGTGTTCCGGCAATTGCCAAAGCTGCATAGCTTGCCATGATTTCAATCAGCCATTGATCGTGCTCGGAGAATGGCAAACCATCTACCCGGTCGCATAGATAGAGTATCCCATATAACTCATGGCCCATCAGGATCGGCACACCCAGCAAACTGGTCATATGGGGATGGCCCACACAGAACCCCGCTGAGCGCGGGTCGTCCTGGATACGATCAATGCGGAGAGGCCGGCGCTCCTTGATCAGTACACCCAACAAACCGCGCCCTTGCGGGAGGTGGCCAATGTGCCGAATCTGCTCCGGGCTGATCCCCGCAACTTTGAAATAGCGAAGCCCACTTTTCCCATCGGGAACCCCAAGTGCTGCGTAGCGGGCTTGTACCAGCTCACGCGAGACCTGAGCGATTCGCTCCAGAACTTCCTCGATAGTCTCCGCTTCCGCAGCGTGCGTGACCAGAGAAGCGATCTCGTTGAGACGCGCTAAAATAGTGCTCATATTGCCAAGCGGGTGGCTAAGGGAATGCTCGTCGCTGGTCATATGACTTGCGGTGCAGGACTACGAGGCTAAACTTGATACGAATCCAATCCGATTTATCCCGGAACGGGCGACTCCGACTCAGGAATATGGTAGACGTCTATGTCTAAGATTGTACGGATTTTGATCGCAGATGACCATTCCGTCGTGCGGGCCGGGCTGCGAGCGCTGTTGGAGCGGCAGGAGCAATTCCGGGTTGTGGCTGAGGCAGCAACCGGTGAAGAAGCGATTGCCAAAGCTCAGGAAGTGAAGCCCGATGTGGCAGTACTGGATATCCGTATGCCGGGCCTATCGGGCATTGAAGCCTGCCGGCAGATCGTGCAGACGGTCGAAGGATGTAGAGTCATTATGCTGACCTCCTATGCGGAGGACGAATTGCTGTTTGCCGCGATCCAGGCTGGAGCAGCCGGCTATGTGCTGAAACGAATCGGCGACAATGAGCTGGTGCAGGCGGTAGATCGTGTCAGTCGGGGCGAAGGGATGCTCGATCCGGCGATGACTGTCACAGTGTTCTCGGAGATGCGCAAAGCGCGGGAGGCACAGCATGTGGCTGCTTTCGCTGACCTTACGCCTCAGGAGTTAGCCGTGTTGGCATTAGTGGCGCAGGGACTTACCAACCGGCAAATCGCGGTGAAGCTGTACCTGGGTGAAGGAACGGTACGCAACTACGTCAGCAGCGTGCTGGCGAAGATTGGGGCCTCCAACCGCGCTGAGGCTGCTGCTTATGCGGTCAAACACAACATCCACGAGCTAGTTCCCCCTCCGCCTGGCGAAGACAACCCATGAGATCGCCATAGCGGCGATACCTGAGAGTCAAACCGCCCTGCAGCTTGGACACAAACCCTACCCTCTCCAAAGAGTCTTCGCATCATACACCGCGATGATCCTCACTCCGACCCTTCCCCATGAGGGGCAATGGAAAGAGACCAAGTAAAGAGATCAAGTAACGTCGAGGCCCGGCGGGAATATCTTCCCCGGATTGAGAATCCCCTTTGGGTCAAGCAACCGCTTGATAGCGAGCATTATCGGTGTGCTGGAAGGGTGCTCCAGCAGCAGGAATTTCTGCTTACCGAGTCCGATCCCGTGCTCTGCTGCACATGTGCCACCTACAGAGAGGGCATACCGGATGAGTGCCTCGTTGACCTCGCGTGCTCGCTCCTGCGAGGCAGGATCGCTCAGCTCATACAGCGCCCAGATATGGAAGTTCCCGTCCCCGGCGTGGCCGTAGGTCACAATGCGGGTGCTGTGCTCTCGGCCCAATTCCTGTGCTTTGCGGATCAAGCCGGGGATAGCTGACAGAGGCACACCAATGTCTCCTGCCAGCACGCCCTGATTCGGCAGCAATGTCCGCACGGCAGGTCGTACGCCTCGACGCGCTTCCCACAACCGGTTCTGATCGTGCGTGGCAGTGGCGCGTTCGAATGTAGCGCACCCGTGATCGCGGCACAGTGTCTCGGCTAGTGCCGCATCAATGGCTAGGCCTTGAGGGATTCCATGCAATTCGATCAGCAGGGTTGGAGCGATTCGCCAATTCAGACCCTTAGCTTGGTTCGCTAGCTTCACAAACTCCGCATCCATTAGTTCCAGCGCCGCGAGCTGGATGCCCGATCCTACCAGGTCCCGCGCGGCATCACCCGCGTTCTGCACATCGTCGAAGGAGGCCAGCATGACCAACCTACCGGGCGGCAGGCCGCGTAGCCGCAGCGTCGCCTCGGTGATAATCCCCAGCGTCCCCTCCGATCCCACAAACAGGCTGATCAGATCATATCCAGCCACGCTCTTCAGCGAGTGGCTGCCGGTGCGGAGGATCGTGCCGTCGGCTAGCACCACCTCCAGCGCTAGCACGTTATCGCCCACTACCCCATACCGCGCTGCGATCATCCCGCCTGCATTGTTGGCAATCATCCCCCCGATGGTCGCTACGTTGGAGCTGCCAGGTAATGCCGGGAAGAACAATCCATATCGGCTGAGTTGCTTGTTGAGTTCGTCGCCGATGATGCCTGGCTGCACACGTGCCAGGAAATCATCTGCGAGCACCTCAACGATCCGGTCCATTCGCGTCATGTCGAGGACGATCCCGCCCTGTGCTGGGATCGGATTACCTTCCAGGCTAGTCCCACCCCCCCAGGCAGTGACAGGAAGGCCGCGTTCGTTAGCCCACTGCAGCACCAGGCTAACTTCCTCCGTGCTCTCTGGCCAGACTATCAGGTCTGGGGCATGAGGCGGGTGGAAGGACTCGTCCTTCGAATGGGCCTGCTTATCAGCCTGGCTAGTGGAAAGCCTACCAGCGGGCAACTGCACGACCAGTGAGGAAAACACCCGATGATCCATATCATCACTTCTTGTAGGTAGGGGGAGGCATCAGCATCCAGCGCAGGATGCTCGAGTCAGAAAAAAGTCTCCCGCTGTCACCATTTGCCCCCAAGCGTGCAATTGTCTACACCCAGGAACATCAACTTATCCCTCGCTCCGCCGGTACTGTAGTGCCTCAGCCAGATGATGCGTTCGGATGACATCGCTTGCCTCAAGATCGGCAATCGTCCGCGCAAGTTTCAGTATTCGGTGATATCCTCGCGCACTGAGGTGCATCCGTACCATCGCTGAGCGCATCAAGCTCTCCCCTTCTGCATCGAGTTTCGCATGAACCTGGATCTCCCGCGCACCCATATCAGCGTTGCTTAGTAACCGTGTTCCCTTAAATCGCGCCGCTTGCCGGTCGCGAGCTGCCTGTACCCGCGCTCTGATAACCTCAGAGGCCTCGCCCCGCCGATCGTCCGCCAGCTTGTCGTAGTCCACACGCGGCACGGTAATATGGATGTCGATACGGTCCATTAAGGGGCCCGATATGCGTTGTTGGTAACGGGTGATAGCTGCCTGGGAGCAGGTGCATGGTTTCATCAAATCCCCATAGTAACCACACGGGCACGGATTAGAAGCGCCAATCAGCATGAAGTTAGCTGGGAAGGTCAGCGCCCTTGCTGCGCGGCTGATGGTGACAACCCGATCTTCCATCGGTTGTCGCAATGTCTCAAGGGCATGCCCAAACTCCGGAAGTTCATCTAGAAAGAGCACCCCACAATGGGCCAGACTAGCCTCACCGGGGCGGGGCCAACTTCCCCCGCCGACTAATCCGGCGTGGCTGATCGTGTGGTGAGGCGCGCGGAATGGGCGTTGGCGCACCAACCCCACGCCATTAAGCATATCCGCTACCGAGTAAATGCGGGTGACTTCCAGTGCCTCGTCAATGGTCATCTCTGGCAAGATGCCCGGCACTGCTCGAGCCAGCAAGGTCTTGCCCGCGCCAGGCGGCCCCGTCATTACCACATTATGTGCGCCTGCAGCCGCCACTTCGAGCGCTCTTTTGACTAATTCTTGCCCCTTCACGTCGGCGAAGTCGATGTCGTAGCGAGGAGCAGCTCTCACAAGGCTAGCACCTTCTGCGTTGTATGGCGGGATAGTATCCAACCCCAGCAGGTGCTCAACAAGCGAAATCAAATGATCAACCGGGATGATCTCGACACCAGGAACCAATGCCGCCTCGGCAGCATCTGCTGCTGGAACGAAGAGGCGGTCAAGTTCAAGAGAGCGTGCCAGTGTTGCCGCCGCAATCACGCCTCGTACGTGCCGAACCACCCCATCTAGCGATAACTCGCCCATGACGAGTGCGTCATTCACTGCATCGGGAGGGATTTGCCCGCTGGCCGCCAACACTCCCAGAGCGATAGCGAGATCGTAGGCCGGGCTTTCTTTACGCAGATCAGCAGGCGCTAGATTAATGGTCAATCGCCCGCCGGGGAACTGTAACCCACAGTTGCGGATCGCCGACCAAACCCGGTCTTTGGATTCCCTCACTGAGATGCTAGGCAGTCCCACCAGCGTGATAGCGGGCATCCCACCTGCGGAATGAACTTCCACATCAACCAATGTCGCTTCTAGCCCGACCAGGGCGCAGCTTTTGACCTTGGCGAGCATCCAAACCTCCCACCGTAACCGCATTATCCTAAATCTTGAAAGACAAGCTGGGCAAGTGATTCGTCAAAGACTTTCCGTGAAACGGGCTGTTTGGCCGAAAACTCTTTTGGCCAAACGCTTAGCCACGAGGTGCTATTGGCAACCGAAGCCCCGCGCGATGCAACCACGGCCAGAGCCGCTCGATCTGCCACTCGCCCAGCGTGATCAAGAGGGTTGAGAGCAGCCCACCGATCATCAATGGCGCTCGTAAGGGTTCGGGGCGGTAGTCAAAGTGTACCTCATGCTCACCGACCTCTAGCGGCACGCCGAGATAGCTCGGCATAAGCATCACCGGCTGCACAGCTTCGCCATTCACTGCTACATGCCAGCCCGGATGATAGGTGACTTTAAGCATCAACATAGATGGGCGGATGATCGCAACCCGCACAGAGTAAGAACCTGGCCCAGTATTCTCCTCCAGCACCCGGCCCAACGGCCTGTCGGGTGATGGGAACGGATCGGCGCCAGCCAGCTCGCTCAGTGGCCGTACAGCGGGATCGCTGCCCACCTCTTTCCCTACTAGGATCACAATAGGATGGGGAGTAAGCGGCTGGCGCGGGCGACCCATCCACCCTAGCATCGCCTGAGAGAAGGTTTGCCGATCTCCGGCATAAGTGGGCCCGGTCGGCACAACCTCGGAAAGGCCGCTCGCAGAGGTCTCATATAGCCAGAAACGCCCGAAGCGTTGCACAGGCCGTACCCAATAGGGGAAAGTATGGTCCGGTGGGCCGACCGTATAACGCACCCCGAACAGGTCATAGTGGTCGATTCGGGTCTCGTCAAAAGCCAGCATGGCATCGGCGTTCAAGGAGAGGGCATGGTAAGCGTAGCCTACCGTGTCAACCCCGTGCCCTGTTAGCAATGCGTATACCGGCGCAAACCCGACCCTGAAGCGTGCTCCCCAGTTGGCCCCCAGCCCGGCATAGACCCTCCCGGCTGGCAGTTCGTGCAGCTTGGCTAATAGAGCCTCAAAATCAGCCCGCTCAGCGATGTAATCCGCCATGCCCTCGCGCAGCCAAGCTGCGTTCTGAGCCAGAAAGCTAGAGCGCTCAGCGAAGAGGGAGGTAACGAGCAGCGCCGTCAGCAACAGCGCGACCCAGACCCGCTCCCTTCTCCGGATGCGGATCGCCAGCTTATCTTTCCCGACCGGATGGGGCAAATGGCCCCGCGTGTTACTCTTTGCACGAGGGCTTCCAACCACAACCAGCCAGATCGCAGATAGCGCCGTCCCAGCCAGGTAAATACCTGCCAGATGAACCCCCGCACTGAACCGGTGCAAATGGAGATCATGTGATAGAGGTAGTAAGTCAAGTAGCGCGCCCCATGTCGGGCGACCAAAGTACAGCAGTAGCCAGGTGCCAAACAGAACGACAAGAAAGCGGCTCTGCTCTTCACGCCACCGCAGGATGCCGATCGCCAACCCCACCCCGATTAAAACGGTCAGTATCGGCAGCCGATCGTGGTCGAAGGTCTCGCCCCGCAGCAAACTGTCAAGCACTGCTTGATGTCCCAGCGAGTCGTATTTCGATTGTGCCTCCCAGACGCTCCGGTTTAGATAAGTTCGATCGACGAGAAACGGGCAGAAAAAATAAGCCGTCACTAACCCGCATAGGGCCAGAATCAGCAGTAATCTTGCTAGCCTACGCCCGACCGTCTCTGGGCGCGCCTCTTCTGGCGAGCCGAGCACTGGCAGGATTACCAGCAAATACAACGATAGGGTGGTGATATACCCCATTACCAAGTGGCTCAACAGCGTAGCAGCCAACAGCAGTGCGGAGAGGGCAAACCCTTGTCCATCGCGTATAGCAGCATATCCCTGCCCTAGCGCCAGGGGCATGAAGATCATCGCCCACAGTTGGGTATACAGCCCAAAACCTCGCCAGGCGTAGCTCCCTGCCTCGAAGCCGTACAGACCGTTGCTAGACAGAAGTGAGGCAATCAGCCCGCTCAGCCCGGCGGCCAGAGTGGAGAAGCCAAAGCGTCGCATTGACACATAGATCGAGAGCGGAAAGATACTCCATAATACCACCAGAAGCCAGCGGTAAAACTGTGCAACGGTGAGAACGTTCTGAAGAGGAAGGTAGAGCAGCGCGGGAAACACGTAGGCAAGGTGCTGGTAGTGATGCGGCAACGGGTAGCCCATCACGATAGGGGCCAGCCAGAAGTCAGTTGGATCGTGCCCTGTGCGCAACGCCTGAACCGTCTGCTCCAGGGCTAGGATATGCAGAACGCTGTCGTTTAGGTACGGGGTTGGGATCGCGGCCTCTGGCGCAAAGGTGATGAAGTTAAAGCCAACCGCAGCGATCAGCAGCAACGAGACGATCTGGCTCTCCGTCAGCGATCGGGGAAGGGGGATATTGCTCTGCTGAGACATATTCAGCAGCCTGTCTATCTCACCGCACCACCAGAGCTACTACACTCCCTACCACTGCGCCGAGCACAAACCCCACTGCCACGTCTGAGAGATAGTGAACGCCCAGAGCCACCCGCGATAAAGCGATCAACAAGCCCCATGCAGCTACCAGGGGACTGATGGGTAGCGGCATTAACAGTAAGCCAATAGCTGCCAGTACCCCGCCTCGCGCTGCATGACCAGAGGGAAACGAATGAGGGTCCATCATCCGGTATACTTTCCCCCACTCACCCAGCGGACGTGGTCGTTGGATCATTGCTTTGACGATCTGCACCAGGATGAACGCGGCCAGATCAGCCAGCAGCCAGACCAGCACCAACGCACGCCAGTAAGGGGAGCCAAACAGGTATAGCAGCCCCATCCCAACCAGGAAGGAAAGCCCATCACCTGTGCGTGTGATCAGGATTGCCAGATTGCGCAACAGCCCTGGTTTATCAACCAGGTTGATCCGGCTGCTGAGTGCCACGTCCTGCTTAAGCCATGCCCCCCGGTACACCGATATTACGGGGTCGCTGGACTTGAGAGGGCTAATCCGCCATTCTGGCGGATGATGTCGTAGCCGCCAAACCCAGCCAACTGGATAGCCAACCATCTTAGCAACATCTCCCGCAACGCGGATCACCGGAATCCATGCCGCTGCGGCCAGCCGCTCGCGCCAATTCAGTGGCCCCCATTGCCCGATCAGTCGCCGATACGCCGGCCCGAACAGATATAGCCCGGCTGGGATCAGCGCCAGCAGCCACAATGGACGATCCATCACCACCATCGCCAGAATGGCTGGCAGAGCAATAGGATAAGTCAGATAACGGATAAGGTGGCGGAGCGGGAATAGATTGGCCTTGCCATCCCCCCGCGCATAGAGGTAATACTGCCGGAAGAACTCGTGCAGTGTGGTACGTGGTCGGTAGTACACCAAGGCCCCTGGTTCAAAGCGGAATGGCCCTACCCGAGCGACTAGGCGGAAATCAAAAATCAAGTCTTCGCAGTAGTCTAGCCACTCTGGGTAGCCGCCCACGGCTTCCCATATTGCCAGCCGGAACGCCACCGAGCGACTGGACGGCATGAATCGCTCCGGGGCAACATCGCTCTCAACAGGTAGGACAGTTGCCCCCAGCGCCACCTCAAACGGAGTGTGCGGGTCGGGCAGGAAGAACCCGGCCACTGCTTGAGTTTGCGGGTCGTTGAACGGGGCGGTGATCTTCGCCAACCACTCCGGGTGCAAGCGGACACCAGCATCAGTTACAGCAATGACCTGATACGAAGCGGCACGAATAGCGATATTGCGCCCCTTAGAGATATTCGCTCCCGGCGCTTTGATAATCCTAAGCGGCAGCCGATCTTGATATTCTTCCAGAACAGCCAGGGTGTTGTCAGTGGAACCGCCATCGCTGATGATCACCTCGTCTGGAAGACGGGTTTGCTGGAGGAGGGAATCAAGCAACCGGCGGATGTTCTCACCTTCATTGCGGACGGTGACGATCAGGGAGATGAGCATGGTGGTTCCTGTTACCGGATCCCAGAACGCACGCGGGCGAAATTATAGCATATGGATTTGGCAGCCGAATGGCGTTCATGGGTGGTGGGGGTGAATAACCACGAGGATGCCTATACAAGGAATGGCTCACAACTGCCCTGAATACCCATCACCTTATCCGCTCCCAGGCGGCTCCGGCTTGACGCCCTATTCCTACCAAGCTATCATCGCGGGCATGGGGAAGCAGGATGTTCTAGAAGAGTTGAAGAAGGCCCGCGCCGATCTCCTTGAAGCTCTCCAGGGGGTGACGCCGGATCAAATGATGCGCCCGGGTGTGGTAGGGATATGGTGCATCAAGGACCTGTTGGCTCACCTAGTTGCTTGGGAGTCAGAGCTGGTCACCGCCCTCAATCAAGCGCAGAACCATCGTATGCCCTCAATGATGCAGATAGAGGACATTGACGAATGGAACGAAGAGCAATACCACGTTAACGCACGGCGACCGCTTGAGGCCGTGCTATCCGATTTTGAGGATGTTCATCGCGTGCTGCTCCACATGGTAGAGGATTTCGATGAGCGCCTACTGTTGGATAACCGAAGCTATGACTGGATGGAGGGTGAGCCGCTGACCTACCTGATTGAGGAGAATGCTACCCTGCACGAGAAAGAACACGCGGCAGACATTCGTGCATGGCGGGAGCGCGAGGAGATCTAATGTCATAGGGCATTGGATGGGGTCTGTCGGAGTGTTTCTACCACATCAATTTACGGATCGGGAGAGAGAATGAGCCGGGTTGTCAAACTGGATGGCCCTGGTAAGCTGCGTAGCCAGATCATGCGGACAGCTGCTGAGATCATCCGCCGCCTTAGCGAGAAAGCAGAGCTGGATGAGGAGGCGCGGGATATGGCCGCACTCCTAGTATACTGCTTCCGTGAGATTGACGAGGGGATCGACGCCTCGGTGGCCGCATGGGAGAAGCGCGACTATTGGGTGAAAGCAGAGCGATTCCGGGCGCGCTGGTCATGGGCCGGCCCAGCATCGAGGGAGCTTGAGCAGGTTGTGCTGGATGGGTCGTGGGAGCACCTTCCGACAATGCTGGTTAAAGTGTTGCCGCACTTCGAAGAGGTTAAGATCGCCAAGTACACTCGTAAGGCCAGCCTGTGGCGCGGAGCCTATCGGCGCCTGCTTCAGGAGCACAGTCAGTTACAGGAGCATTAGCCGTGCGCTTGGCGCGAGCAGGCAGCCTGTTGACGATTGGATTCGGCATCGCCTTGACCGGTTTCATGGTCGCCTGCGAGCGATTGCAGGCGACCACACCTACAGCTACCCCCGTGGAGGACATTCCAGAGGAAGTCACACCCTCCCCCGACCCTCCAATCACCCCGGTGGCTCCAGCCACATCTGAACTGTTCAGCGGCTCGGGACCTTGGGCGGTTACCTTTGTCACCACAGATGGGCTCACCCTGCACGGCACATTGTATGGGCAGGGCGCAGTGGGCGTCGTGTTGGCCTCGATGTACATTGGTGATCAAACGGAGTGGCTGCCCTTCGCGGAGGAGGTCGCGGCTCAGGGATTCCGTGTCCTGACCTTCGACTATCGGGGGTATAATCTATCCGCCGGCGAGCGCAATCCAGTCAGCGCCCCCACTGACATCGCCGCTGCCATAGCCTTCCTGAGAGCATACCAGTTCGAGCCAGTGATCTTGATCGGCGCGGGAATCGGCGGCACAGCAGCGATCAAGGCAGCAGCCCAGGATGGGGAAGTCGCCGGACTGGCGGTGATCTCTGCGCCACGTTCCTTCCAGGGGCTTGAAGTTTCCGATGCCGATCTAGCAGCCCTTTCAATGCCAACGCTGTGGCTTGGGGCCCGTAACGATATGACACAGACCGTCGAGGAAATGCAGGCGCTCACGCCCACCGGCGACAGCACACTGTGGATCTACGAGGGAAGCAGCTTGCCAGGTACGTTCATCTTCGATGGCGCAGACGGCCCCGATCTTCAGCGTCGATTGTTGGAGTTTGTGGCCCACGCAGCGGAACTGTCATAGGCTTGGGTTCGGGTGGTTGATTGGTGATTGGCTGGTTGGGAAAAGGAATAACTGATGGAACTGCGGGAATTTCTGGCCCTTCTGGCGGAGGGGCTTCTGATTGTAGCGCTGCCCATTGTGATTGCAGCGGCAATCCAGCACTTCCGGGTCATGACTCGACGCCTGCGAACCAGCGGGGACGAAGAGCGCTGGGAAGCGATCCAGCGTTCAGTTGTGTTGGGTGTGGCGGCTGCAAGGCAGATCGGCCTTACTGACAGCCTCGCAGGGTTGCGCCAAAGGGCAGTTCAACTAGCTCAGGATTTTCTCGACGAGCGCGGCGTCCAGATCGATGTCAATAGGCTAGCAATGTTGGTCGAGGCAGAGCTAGCATCCCAGGTCCGGAATCCGTCCTTACCCGTCGATACTGCCCAGGCACGGCAAGCTCTGCTCCAGGCAACGATTGAAGCGGCAGTCTTAGCTGCTGAGCAGAGTGGGATGAAGGGGCTAATTCAGAATACGGCTGTGGATAAGAAGGCCTACGCAATGGAGATGGCACGCAGGTATCTTCAAGAACATGGGGTAACCGTAGATGAGTCCCTCATCAGCGGGCTGATCGAGGCACAGTTGCTCCGACTATTCTTGGCTACCCGTAGCGAGCTTCAGCCTGCCCCACGAGAGCCACAAGGTTAGCTGAGGGACGTGCCGAGGGGAAGGGATATAAGATATGAATGACTTGAAAGAACGCCCGCTTGAGTCAACGCTGCGATTCCGGCGGCAATCGTTCTGGCAGATTGTGTTCCCAGTAGCACTAATGGTCATCCTTCTGCTGGCCGGGATTGTCTTGCTGTTTGTGGCTACCGGTTCGGCAGGCACATCGATTGTCGCAGACTTCTCGCTGATGCTAGTGATCCTGCTATTCCTGCTAATTGGGTTGCTGGCACTCGGGGTCACCATTGCGTTGATCTACGGGGTGGCCTGGCTGATCCAGACACTCCCTCCTTACACTAACGAAGCTCAACGTGGTATGAAGCGGCTATACTTCGCGGTAGACCGAGCAACGACGCAGGCTGCTTCAATGATGATCGGTGGCCTGGCTGTTTTGGGTGGTCTGTCTCAAGCAATCCGAAAGCTCGGTATTGTCCCTGAAAGCGACCAACCAAGCCCAGCATCCGAACCACCGGGCCAGGCCTAACAGAGATTGATACCTGGAGGTATGTGTGGACAGTGAGCAAAGCCTTGCACAATTTTCCCAACGCGCCGAGTTAGACAACACCTGGCGCGGGCGCGTCCTTTTGATCGGCGGGCTGATCGGTGCAATGGTCGGGCTGCTTTCCGCGCTCTTCTACATCCGGGCGGCGGAAGAAACGGGCAAAACAGGGAAAATGCCGGAAGCTCCCGTTGCACGTGATGCCGTGAGGTTGGGCCTTTCTCTGCTAGGCATCATGCGCACCATCACCGAGTGGGGGACGCGGAGAAGCACCTCAGACGAATGACGAATAGCAAGCCGGTAGGCCACACGCCGGTTTTGATTGCCAGCCTGACGCCCTGATAGGGAGTGTCCAAAAGAGTGGATTCGTGGCAAAATAGAGAGATGAAACAATGTCCACGCTGCCAGAGTACAGAAAAACAGAACAAAGCCGGGTTCACCCAGGCAGGGAGTCAACGT
>DAOTYF010000083.1:0-8359 GCA_034434995.1 Anaerolineae bacterium | reverse complement strand
GGTCGGGGTCGGCGTCGGCTCGGCAGCCGGGGTGGAGACGTACAGGCGGCCCACCTGGATCGCGTTGAGGGTCAGCAGCCGCCGCCAGCCCTCGGGAATCTCCCCCCTGTAGAGCACCCGCCCATCCTGCGCCACCTCATAGGGTCCCTGGGGGAGGTTGGGGATGGTGAAGCCGCCGTCCTCCCGCGTCTGGATGTGATGGGGCACGCCGTCGCCATCGGTCAGGACGAGGTTGGCCCCCGCGACCGGGCTGCCATCGGCCAGGGCCAGCGTCCCGGTGACGGTGATGGGACGCACCACCAGCGTGTAGGCTGCCGCCAGGATCGTAACCACGGCGACCAGGGTAAAGCCGGCGGTTTGCAGGTTGGCGCTGTGGCCGATATAGACGATCAGCACCAGCACGGCCAGCCCACCCAACACCAGCTTGGCGCTCACGCCGGGCAGAAGCACCGCCGCCAGCCCGACAACAGCGGCAATCGCCCCAGCCAGCCTGCCGATCTGGTCGATCCATCGGGCCGGGGTCGATTCGGGGGTAGGGGTCATGGGAGCCACTCCTCGAAGCACCTGCCGCTGCCACACGGCGCGGCTCAGCGGATGTTGGCCAGGCAGTGGACGCGATCCGCCATCTCGCCGGAGTCCACTTTGTCGTGCAAGATCAGCAGGCTGCGGGCCACGTCCTCCACCGACATGCGCCGGGCCGAGGGGACGAACACGATCCCAGAGTGGGATAGCCGGGCGAGGAGCCAATCCTCATGCAACCGTAGGAAGTCGTCGTCCCGGGTGAGCAACACACATCCCTGCTCGCTGGCATAGGCCAGGTGCGCCGGGTCGGTCGCGCCGATCATCCCGGCATCCCGGTAGGTGATGACCGTCACCCCCCGCCGCCGCAGGTGGTCGATGACGGCTGCCGGAATGTTTTCGTCGGTGTAGAACTGGACCTTAGGCATGGTTCGGACGCTTTCCTGCTTGCGCCAGCGCTTCATCCAGCGGCGAGGGATGTCTCTGGCGGAACTCCTCCACAAACGCCTCCTCGTCCTGGATGGACTGGTCAATCGCCTCCCGGTGGTCAAAGTAATAGGATAGCGCGGCGTAAATCTGGCCCGGGGTCAGGTTAAGCTGCTCCCCGATCTTATCCACGCTCCAGCCGCTGTGTAGGTGCAGCAGGGCGATATCAGCCACGCTGATCCGCCGCTCGGCGATGCGCGGTCTGCCGCCCAGTACACGGGGGGTGATGTCAATATGGGTGATGTTCTGGATCGCCATCGCCTGCTTGCCCTCCTGGCCCCCATTATAGCACAGCCGCCGTGCGGGTGATCCGGCGTTCCCTGTGGCCCGCATTGTGGTTTATAATGGGGCCACCATTTCGACGCCCGGAGGTGGAGCGCTCATGGACGTGCACGAGGCCCCGTTCTACGATCTGAAGAAGGAGCAAGCCGCCGCCGGTCGAGGCGACCCGATGCTGGCGATGGCCGACATGCAACTTGAGGCGGCCTGCCAGCGGCTTGGCTTCGACCGGGGTATGCAGGATTGGCTGCGCACCCCGGAGCGCAAGCTGGAAGTGGCGGTTCCGATCCGGCTGGACGATGGCTCGGTGGAGGTGTTTCGCGGCTACCGCGTCCAGCATTCGACGGCGCGCGGCCCGGCCAAGGGCGGCATCCGCTACCACCCCGCCGTGACCATCGACGAGGTGCAGGCGCTCGCTACCCTGATGACCTGGAAGTGCGCGGTGGTGGGCATCCCCTTCGGCGGCGGCAAGGGCGGCATCGCCGTCGACGCCCGCTCGCTGTCGCGCAGCGAACTAGAGCGCCTGACCCGTCGCTATGCCTACATGATCAGCCCCATCGTCGGCTCGCGGCGCGATATCCCCGCGCCGGACGTGGAGACCGACGCCCAGGTGATGGCCTGGTTCAACGACACCCTGACCATGTTGCACGGCGGCGAGCACGACCCGGCCCTGGTCACTGGCAAACCCATTGACATGGGCGGATCGCTGGGGCGCAGTGAGGCCACCAGCCGCGGGCTGGCGATCTGCATCGAGTTGGCGCTGAGGAAGCTGCGGCTCGATCCGAAGAAGGTCACGGTCGCCATCCAGGGCTACGGCAAGGTGGGCCGCCACGCCGCCGAGATTCTCCAGCGCGAATACCGCTCGAAGATCGTCGCCGTCAGCGACGTGACCGGCGCGTACTTCAACCCGGAGGGATTGGATACGGGGGAGTTGAGCGCCTGGGCCGATGCGCACGGCGGGCTGCTGGAGGGCTTCGCCGAGGCGCACCCCGGCGTCGAGCGGATCAGCAACGAGGAACTGCTGACCCTCGAAGTGGACGTGCTGGCCCCCTCGGCCATCGAGGGGCAGATCACCGCGCGCAACGCGGGCGATGTGCGGGCCAAGCTGATCGCCGAGGGCGCCAACGGCCCGACCACTGTCGAGGGCCACGCGATCCTCACCAGCCGGGGCATCCTGGCGATCCCCGATATCCTCGCCAACGCGGGCGGGGTGACGGTCTCGTACTTCGAGTGGGTGCAAGGCCACCAGTTCGATAGCTGGCGGCTGGAAACGGTCAACCACCGGCTGCGCGATGTGATGAGCGCGGCCTTCGAGCGCGTGTGGGAGGTTGCCCAGGAGCAGCGCATCCCCCTGCGCGAGGCAGCCTTCCTGGTGGCCGTCCGGCGCGTGGCGGATGCGATGCAGGTGCGCGGGCTGTTCCCGTAGGCCAATCGTGGGTTGGCGGAATGGGCCGTTTGCTGTACAATGCCCCTCTCATTGCCCGCAGGGAGGTCTGTTGAAGGCTGGCCCCTCACCGCCCGTCAACGTTTTGAGGGGACCACTCCCAGCGTGATCGGCTGAATGCCCCGAGAAGGGGGAAATCGAGAACGGCCTTGAGTCTTGCCCAACGCACCCTGAAAGGCATCGCCTGGGCCTACGCGGCCTACGGCGGCAGGCGCATCGTCAACCTAATCACCACCGCCGTCCTGGCGCGCCTGCTCGTGCCGGATGACTTCGGGCTGGTGGCCTTCGCCTCCGTCGTGCTGAGCCTGCTCGATGCCCTGCGCAACCTCGGCATCCACGACGCGCTGATCTACCACACCGAGCACCCGGAGGAAACGGCCAGCACCGCCTTCTGGATCACCCTCCTGCTGGGCATCGCTAAATCGGGGCTGGCGTTCGCGGTGGCCCCTCTGTCGGTGCTCTTCTTCAACGACCCCCGCCTGCCCGATATCCTGCGGGTCATGGGCCTGACCTTCACCCTGGACGCCTTGGGCGCGACGCACGCCACCCTGCTGAGAAAAGAGCTGGCCTTCCGCAGACGCTTCTACCCCGACCTGATCTCCTCGGCGGCCAAGGCGGTAGCCTCCATCACGCTGGCCCTGTTGGGGCTGGGCGTGTGGAGCCTGGTGATCGGCCAGCTTGTATCCACCGGTTTGGGGGCGCTGGCGGTCTGGTGGGTGCTGCCGTGGCGTCCGCAGGCGCGCCTGGTGATGGAGCGGGCGCGCAGCCTATGGGTGTTTGGCGTCAACATCCTGGTGCTCAACCTCCTAGGGGTCGCCCTGGATCACGCCGATGATATGGTCATCGGGACACTCCTGGGGGCTGCGCAACTGGGCTACCTGGCGGTTGCGGCTCGCTTCCCGGAGTTGTTCATCGCCAACTTCAGCCTCATCCTAACCCAGGTGTTGTTCCCCGCCTACGCCAAAATGAAGGACGACCGGGAAAAGCTGACGGCGGGCTACCTGGCGACCACCCGCTATACGGCCATGGTGACGGTGGGGGCAGGTTTTGGGATGGCCGCCATCGCGCCGGAGCTGGTGCGGGTCGTCTTTGGCTCCCAGTGGGGGCCTGCCGTGGCGCTGTTGCAGGTGGTGGCCTTTCTGGCGATGGTCTCCACCCTGCCCTGGGCCGCTGGGGACGCCTTCAAGGCCATCGGGCGGCCCGACGTTTCGACCAAACTGCTGGTGATCGAGTCGCTGTATGCGTTCCCGGTGATCTGGTACATGGCCTACCGCTGGCAGACGGCGGTGGCTGCCTCGCTGGGCAACCTCATCACCGCCACCATCGCCGTCCTCGTCCGCCTGGTGGTGACCAGCCGCCTTTTGAAGTTCAAACCGACGGCCTACCTCCCCCTTTTCCGCGCACCGTTCCTGGGCGGGGTTATGATCTTGGCCCTGATAACGGCCTGGCGCTGGCTGGTGGCCTCCTGGCCCGACATCCTGATCCTCGCCACCTCCATTGCCTGGGGCGGCGCGATCTACATTGCGATCCTGTTCTTGCTGGAGCGGGATGAGCTGCTCCAGGCCCGCGATATGCTGCTGAGCCTGATCCAGCGCCGCGCCAGCGTGGATGAGCGCGAGGTTGACAGAGTCAGCCCGTAAGGGTGAGGCGTAACCTGCCCATGCCCGCCGAGGAAAGAGACGTGAAGCAGGCGAGCCTGACCATTACCCTCTCACACGACCCCGCCGATCTGGAGCGCCTGCGAAGCGAGTGGACAGCGCTTCAGGCATCCAGCGCGACCGATTCGGTGTTTATGACGTGGGAGTGGGTCGCCACCTGGTGGCAGCACTTTGGCTCGCAGGGGGAGCTATGGCTGCTCCAGGCGCGGGACGACGACGGGCGGCTTATCGGCCTGGGGCCGCTGATGCGGCGGGAGCGCCGCCCGGTGGCGGGTATGCGCTGGCAGCAGTTGGAGCTGATCGGCTCCGCGGCGGCGGGCGATCACCTCGACCTGATCGTGGAGAAGGGACAGGAGCACCGCGCGATCCCGGCCTTCCTGAGCGCCTTGGAGCAGCAACGCGCCCGCTGGGATGTGCTGAGCCTGACATACCTGCCAGAAGGCTCGCCCAACCTGGCGCTGCTGCGCCACAGCGGCCTGCTCTGGGAGGAGCCGCAGGTCTCGGTGTGCCCCTACACCCCTCTGCCACGAGACTGGGAGACGTTCTTCCGATCGCTGAGCCGCAGCAAGCGTGAGCAACAGCGCCGCTACCGCCGCCGCCTGGATGAGGCATTTCCAGGAGGGTGGGAATGGCGGCTTGCAGCGACGCCCGCCGAGGCGGACGAGGCCCTGACGGAGATGATCCGCCTGCACAATGCCAAGTGGGAGCGACGGGACGCGCCGGGCGGCTTCGACGACCCGGTGACGGTGGCCTTCCACCGGGCGGTGGCCCGCCGCTTCTTGGAGCAAGGCTGGTTGCGCCTGTTCAGCCTGCTTGTCAACGGGCGGTTCATGGGGGCGATCTACAACTTCCAGCACCGAGGGCGGGTATCCTTCTTCTCGTCTGGCTTTGCCGATGAAGTGGCCGATTTCCGCCCCGGACACATCCTGCACGAGATCGCCCTCCGGCACGCCATCGAGTCCGGGGCACACGAATATGACTTCCTGCGCGGGGAGGAGGAGTACAAGTACCGCTGGGGGGCGCAGGATCGCCGCGACTACTCGCTATCCTGGGCGGTCAGCCGCCGCGCCCGGCTCCGGCAGCGAGCCATCGGCCTGGCTACGCGAGGCTGGAGGGTGGTGAAACACGCCCTGCCCAAGGATGTGCGGCGGTGGATCGCCAACGCCGCCCGACGCTGAGCAGGGCGCTCACGCCAGAGCAGGTCATGAGGTAGGGACATGAAGGGGTTGTTCAAGCGGGTGATCCCACCCGATATGAGGAGGAGCCTGTGGGAACAGCGGGAGCGCTTGGTGGTCCGGCTGAGCCGCCCCTATGTGCGGTTGATGACCGGGCTGACAGGTAACCCCGATGAATTGATGCGGTATGTATTTGAAACCCAAGAGCTAACCGCCGAGCAGGTGATCCTGGCCCTGCACCAGGGCATCTTTGCCTGCCCCTGGGATATGAAGAGCAAGCTGGTGTGGTACGACCCCGACCCGCGCGGCATCCTGCCCATCGAAGGGTTCACCGTGCCACGCACCGTCCGGCGGGCCATCCGTCAACGTCGGTTCGATATCAGCCTGGATACGGCCTTTGGCCGCGCCATCCGCGCCTGTGCCGAGCCGGGGCCTCACCGGGGGCCGACCTTCCTTCACCCCCCCGTGATCGCGGTTTTCGAGGAGCTGCACCAGATGGGCCTGGCTCATTCGGTGGAGGTGTGGCAGGATGGTGAGCTGATCGCCGGGGACATTGGGGTGGGCCTCGGCAGCTACTACATGGGCGTCAGCGCTTTCTACCGCGTCCCCGATGCCAGCAAGGTGGCCCTGACCTACCTGACCGAGATGCTCCAGGCCGGGGGATTCGTGTTGCACGACCTGTGGTGGCACAATGACTACCAGCTTCAGTACGGCGGGTACGAGATGCCGCGCGCGGAGTTCAAGCAGCGGCTGGTCCATGCGCTGCTCAAGCCCGCTCGCCTGGAGCCGCTCAGCATGGACGAGTTCGTGCAGCGGGTGCAACAGCGCCGGGAGCGAGAGGTGCAGGCCGAGCAGCAAGCCCCGGCTTGAGTGGCTGATCGCCCTGAGAGGGACGGCGATTGCGGGACTCTCCCTTGACAACCAGGGACACAGCGGTGCTGTGTCCCTACTGGATCGATGGACTGCGCGAATCCCGCATCGCCAAGGGTGAGCGTAGAGGTGGAGACAGTGAAGGCATTTCTGAAGCGCGTGATCCCCCCGTCAGCGCGGCGGTTCCTGCGCCAGCGGAAGCAGGACTTCACCGACGGGCTATGCCGGTCGTCGGTGTGGGTAGCGACCCTGCTCACCCGCAACCCGGACGAAATATGCCGCTTTGCGCTGGAAGCCCAGGAGTTCACGCCGCAGGTGGTCGTGCTTGGCTTGCACCAGGGCATTTTTCCCGCGCCGGAGAAGGGGACCGGCAAGTTGATATGGCACGACCCCGACCCGCGCGGCATCCTGCCTATCGAGGGCTTCCACGTGCCGCGCTCCCTGCGGCGCGTCATCCGCCAGCGGCTCTTCGAGATCACCGTTAACACTCGATTTGACCAGGTCATCGAGATGTGCGCCGAGCGCGCGCCGGGCCGCGAACAGACCTGGATGACCCCCTCCTACATCGAGATGGTGAAGGAACTCCATCGGATGGGCCTGGCCCACTCCGTCGAGGTCTGGCAGAACGGTCAGATGGTCGGCGGGGATGTGGGGTACTGCCTGGGCGGTTGTTTCATGGGCATCAGCGCCTTCCACCGCGTCCCGGATGCCAGCAGCGTGGCCCTGGCCTATGTAACCGAGATGCTTGAGGCGGGAGGGTTCGTGTTGCACGACGCCTCGTGGCTGACCGACTACCTTACCCAGTTCGGCGCACAGGAGATCCCACGCGCGGAGTTCAAGCGGCGGCTGGCCCATGCTTTGATCAAACCCGCCCAGTTGGAGCCACTCAGCATGGATGAGTTTGTGCAGCGGGTGCAACAGCGCCGGGAGCGAGAAGTGCAGGCCACGCAGGTTCCGGCCTGACCCTCCCCCGGCGCGTCACCTTGCATGAGCGCTCAACGACCACCGAGGTACGACCCGTGAGAAGGCTGCTGAAACGAATCCTCCCCTACCGCCTCCGCCAGGTTGTGCGGGGGCAGAGGGATTGGCTTGCCATGCGAATGAACCGCTCGTTTGTGCGGTTGGTCACCCGGCTGGTGCACAGCCCCGACGTGATCAACAGTTTCGTCTTGGAAGCCCAGCCCTTCACCCCGGAGACGGTCATCCGGGGCATCAGCCTGGGCCTGTTTCCCTGCCCTTACGATCCCCACGGCGGGCTGATGTGGCACGACCCCGACCCGCGCGCCATTCTGCCCATTCAGACGTTCCATGTGCCGCACTCTGTGCGGCAGCTCGTCCGCCAGCGGCGGTTCGACCTCACCCTCGACATGGCCTTCGACCAGGTCATTACCGCTTGCGCCCAGTCCCCGGCCAGTCAGGAGCAGCTATGGCTCCACCCCTACGTGATCCAGACGTTCCAGGAGTTGCACCGGATGGGCCTAGCCCATTCGGTGGAGGTGTGGCAGGATGGTGAGCTGGTCGGTGGGGATATCAGCGTCACCCTCGGCAGTCATTGCATGGGCGCCACCACCTTCCACCGCGTCAGAGATTCCAGCAAGGTGGCCTTGATCTATCTGAACGAGATGCTCATGGCAGGCGGGTTTGTGCTAGAGGATGCGTGGTGGCGGACGGAGTACCTGGCCCAGTTCGGGGTGATTGAGATTCCGCGTGCCGAGTTCAAACGGCGGCTGGCCCATGCCCTGATCAAACCCGCTCGCCTAGAGCCGCTCAGCATGGACGAGTTCGTGCAGCGGGTGGAGAGAAGGAGAGAGGCGGAGAAGAAGGCCGAGCTGGTTACGGAGCAGAACCGAGATTCGTGAGCCCCAGCCTCACCCCCTCCCCGTCGCTGCGCGACACCCCCTCCCCCTCTCCATCCAATGGAGAGGGGG
>DAOTYF010000082.1:0-9016 GCA_034434995.1 Anaerolineae bacterium | reverse complement strand
TTGCTGACCCCCACTCAACCGGGAGACGACCTGCCTTACCAATAGAGGCTATTATAGGATGATTGGAGAGCAAGAGGAAACACACGGGTTGTGGATGTCTCGGCAAGTGGCAAGGAACCGCGCTGCGGTTGGGGTACAATCGTGGCAACCACCAGTTCGGAAGAGAGGGCGCAATGGTCACTTATCACCTGACAGGACATATCAGCACGAATGGCGAACTCCAGGTTAAACTGCCGGAGGGACTGCCGCCCGGTGAGGTGGACGTGATCATCATGGTGCCAGCCAGGCTACCAGCCTGGACGGACGAAGAAATCAGGCAGATGATGCAGGTCACACCAAGCACGGGGGCGCAAATCGCCGCGCTATCGGAACAGATGGAGGCTGGATACGCGCACATCGACGACAGCGCAGCCTGGGTTGAGGAACAGCGGCATCGACAACGGGAAGACGCCGAATGGTAACCTGCCTGCTGGATACGGCTGTCGTGGTGGACTTGATTCGCAAGCACCCCCCTGCCCAAGTATGGATTGCAGCCCAGACGCAGCCGGGGGTGTGTAGCGTGGTCTGGCTGGAGGTGCTTCAGGGCGCACAGAACAAGGCCGACCAGCAGAAGGCGCTCAGGCTGCTAGGGCGATTTGAGCGGGTCGAACTCCTCAAGGCTGATTTTGACTGGGCCATCGCCAACCTGCTCAAGTATGGTCTGAGCCACGGCGTGGGAGCGCTGGATCGCCTGATCGCCTCGGTGAATCAGCGGCTACAAGTGCCGCTATATACCCGCAACCTGAGGCACTTTGCGCCGTTGATCGGCCCTTTGGCCCAATCGCCTTATTGACACAGACTACGCCCGCAACACCCGCCCCTGGCCCAGCAGGCCGGTCGTGCCGTCGTCGCCGCTGGTGGTATAGTACCGGTTATCTATGCCTGTCATCGGGGGTGGGGTTTCTCCTCGCCATGCCCTGGTCGCTGCGGCCATTATATGCCGATTGGGAAGCAAGGGAAAAACACACCGATACCCTCCTTGCCCCCCCGTCTTCACCAGGGTACACTGGCGCCTATGCCAATAACCAAAACCATCGTCGTGATCCCCACTTACAACGAGGCGGATAACCTCCGCCCATTGGCCGAGGCGCTATGGGGGTTGGGGCTGGACGGGCTGTCGATCCTGGTGGTGGATGATCATTCTCCCGACGGCACAGGCGACCTGGCCGAGGCGCTGTGCCGTGAGCATCCGGGCCGCATTGACGTGCTGCATCGCCCCGCCAAGCAGGGACTGGGCACGGCCTACAAGCAGGGCTTCCAGCGGGCGCTCGACGCCGGGGCCGAGGCCATCGTGCAAATGGACGCCGACTTCTCCCATTCGCCGTCCTACATCCCCACTATGCTCGACCGGCTGGCCGACTACGACGTGGTAGTTGGCTCGCGCTACGTGCAGGGCGGCTCCACCGACCGGCGCTGGAGCTTCGGGCGCTACCTGCTGAGCTGGTGGGCCAACTCCGTCTACACTCGGCTGATCCTCCGCACCCGCCAGAAGGACACCACCGCCGGGTTCAAGGCGTGGCGGCGCGAGACGCTGCTGGGCATCGATCTGAGCCGCATCCGCTCCAATGGCTACGATTTCCAGGTCGAGATGACCTACGTGACCGAGCGGCTGGGCTATCGCATTCTGGAGATTCCCATCTACTTTGAAGATCGGCGCATCGGGCAGAGCAAGATGGACATGCCGGTGAAGATCGAGTCGGCGCTGCGAGTGTGGGAGATTCTGTGGCGGCATCGCGGCCTGAGGCCATCGATGCGGGCCGCAATAGAGGGCCGGCGCTCGGATCAGGACGTGTGACTCGCCAGCCCCAGCGGTAGTCGGGTGATCGCCAGGCAGGGATTTTGCGGTGGGGGGGATTGTGTATAATCGGTCTCATCATCGCATTCTGCCGGGCGGGCATCCGGCATCCGGGTGGGATTTTGTGAGGACGTCACTTTGAAAGTTCATCTCCAGCTCTACTCTGTCCTACGCGACAAGCTCCCCGCCGAGGCAAAGGGGCGGGCGGTGTTCGAGCTGGCCGACGGCGCGACCCTGGCCGATCTGTTGGGGGCGCTGGATATTCGCCACACCGTCGTCGCCAGCGTCAACGGGGTGCACGAGCCGGATCGGGCGCGCGTTCTCCAGGATGGGGATGAGGTAAAGCTGTTCTCGTCAGTGGGCGGCGGCTGAGCCAGGCAGCCAGTTTAAGCCCGCGCGTCTGGCCGAAACTTCTAGCCGGCAAACAGCCGAGTTGAACGTGGAAGGTGGAAAGTTGAGAGCAGGCCAAGAAAGCTACTTTTGACTCTGAACTTTGAACTTTCTGCACCAAAGGAGCCAC
Organism: Anaerolineae bacterium; assembly: GCA_034434995.1. GTDB lineage: Bacteria > Chloroflexota > Anaerolineae > Aggregatilineales > UBA3940 > DAOTYF01. The sequence continues at coordinate 6,662 of DAOTYF010000082.1, read as the reverse complement.
TTATGCCTCACGGATACCATGGCAAGATTCTACACGTCAACCTGACCACCGGCGAGATGTCCGTCGAGCAGCCGGACGAAGCCTTCTACCGCAAGTACGGCGGCGGCAGCGCCCTAGCGATGTATTATCTGCTGCGCGAGATGCCCGCCGGGGCCGATCCGCTCGGCCCGGACAACGTGCTGGTGCTGGCCCTGAGCGCCCTCACCGGCGCGCCGATCTCCGGCCAGAGCCGCATGACCGCCGCCGCCAAATCGCCGCTGACCGGCGCGGTGGGCGATTCGCAGTGCGGCGGCTTCTGGCCTGCCGAACTCAAGTTCGCCGGGTTCGACGCCGTTGTGATCAAGGGCCAGGCAGCCCAGCCCGTCTACCTGTGGATTCACGACGGCCAGTACGAGCTGCGCGACGCCTCCCACCTGTGGGGCAAGGTCACCGGCGAGGCCGAAGCCGCCATCCGGCAGGAGCTGGGCGACGACAAGATCGAGGTGCTCCAGGTCGGCCCGGCAGGCGAGCGGGGCGTGCGCTTCGCCGCCATCATGAACATGTCCAACCGCGCCAACGGGCGCACCGGCATGGGCGCGGTGATGGGGTCCAAGAACCTCAAGGCGGTGGCGGTGCGCGGCAAACTGCGGCCCTCCCTGGCCGATAGCCAGGCCCTCAACCGGCTGGCCAAATGGGGCGCCGCCGCCCTGCCCGAATCCGGCATCGCCGGCCTTTCCAAGTATGGCACAGCGGAGACCACCGGCGTCAACCAGACGCTGGGCACGCTGCCGGCCTACAACTACAACAGCGGCGTCTTCGACCAGTGGGAGGCCATCGACGGCACGACCATGTACGATACCATCCTGCGGGGTGCAGCCAGGGGAACCCAGCACCAGGATGGCCGCGATACCTGCTACGCCTGCACCGTGCGTTGCAAGCGCGTCGCCGAGATCACCGAGGGGCCGTACCAGGTCGATCCGCACTACGGCGGCCCGGAGTACGAGACGACCTCCACCTTCGGTAACTATTGCGGCATCAGCGACCTGCCCGCCATCGCCAGGGCTAACCAACTGTGCAACATGTATGGCATGGACACCATCTCGTGCGGCGCGACCATCGCCTGGGCCTTCGAGTGCTGGGCCGAGGGCAAGCTGACCGCCGCCGACACCGACGGGCTGGACCTCTCGTGGGGCAATGCCGCGTCGATGGTACGGCTGGTGGAGATGATCGGCAAGCGCGAGGGCTTCGGCGACATCCTGGCCGAGGGGTCAGAGCGCGCCGCCAAGCACATCGGGCGTGGCACGGAGGAGTTCCTGATCACCTCCAAGGGCCAGGAAGCGCCAGCGCACATGCCGCAGGTCAAGCGCTCGCTGGGGATCATTTACGCCGCTAACCCCTTCGGCGCCGATCACCAATCCAGCGAGCACGACCCCGCGGTGACCGATGACTTCGAGGGCTACGCCGAGCGGCTAGCCATGATGGGCTTCCACCAGCAGCAACCGGGCCGCTCTCTGACCGACGAGGTGATTCGCTTCGCGGTGGAGACGCAGTTCATGTACAGCGCGCTCGACAGCCTGAACCTGTGCCAATTCGTCTTCGGCCCAGCCTGGCAGCTCTACGGCCCCGATCACTTCGTGGAGGCCGTCCGCGCCATCACGGGCTGGGATGTCGATCTGGCGGAGCTTCAGACCATCGGCGCGCGGCGGCTGAACATGCTACGCGCCTTCAACGCCCGCGAAGGGCTGGACCGCAAGGCGGATAAGCTGCCGGAGAAGTTCTTCAAGCGGGCGCTGAAGGGCGGGGTCAGCGACGGCCTGAAGTGGGAGCGGGACGAGTTCGAGGCGGCGCTGGACAAGTATTACGCGCTCAACGGCTGGGATGTGGCAACGGGGATTCCGACCCGCGCCCGGCTGGAGGCGCTCGACCTGGGCTGGGTGGCCGACGAGCTGAACCTGTAAGCTCAACAAGCGCAGTCCGCGACAAGCATTTCTGTAGGGGCGCAGCGAGCCTGCTGCGCCCCTACGCCTTTTCCAGATGATGCTCAGTGAGTGTACCGCTGGGGTTCTGGCTTCTCTGAAACCTTGCCTTCCCCGGCAGACCACCTCAATTCAATGGCAGGAGTATCTGCACGGCCCGTGCTCACGGTCGCCGCTGGCCCTGCTGGTTCGGGCACGGGAAGTCCATCTTCGAGAAGGAAATAGATGAAGTCAAGACGAGCACCGTCCAGATTGTGCAGAGCCTCATCGATTGTCTTTCCTTGGGCATGACACCCTGGAAGATCAGGATGCCGTGCCAAGAACATGGGCACGCCGTCGGTGCTCTCGTCACTCACCACCTCAGTCGTGTAGGGGCGAGCCGCCAGCTTTTCTGCTATTGCCCATAAGTCAGTCATATTGGGTATCATACAACCATTTCGGGTAATTCACATTCCCCCCCAAATGCGCTACACTGGGCGCGTCCATCCTGGCGCGGAGGGCTATCGCCGCGCCCCCTCGTGGTGAAACCCATGCGACAACGTCTGCGTAAGTGGCTGCCTGACCTGCTGATCGCCGCCGGACTGCTGGCCGTGCCGCTGCTGCTGTTCCTGCCCCAGACCCTGGGCGGCAGGACGCTGATCCCCGCCGACAACCTGTTCCAGTGGCAGCCGTTCAAGGCGCTGGCGGCGGAGTACGGCGTGACGGTTCCGCACAACGGCCTGCTCTCCGACCTGCTGCTGGAAAACCTGGCCTGGAAGACCTTTCTGCGCCAGCAGGTGGCAGCGGGGCAGCTCCCGCTGTGGCAGCCCTCCATCCTGGCCGGATCGCCGTTCCTGGCAGCGGGGCAGTCCTCGCCGCTGTACCCGTTCACCGCCCTGTTCCTGATCCTGCCCCTGTGGCTGGCCTACGGCTGGTTCACCGTCGCGCAGTTGTGGCTGGCGGGCCTGAATACCTACCTCTTCGCCCGCGTGCTGGGGTTGCGCCGCCCCGCCGCGCTGATCGCAGCGCTGAGCTACCAATTGTGCGGCTTCATGCTGGTCAGCGCCGTGTTCCCCATGATCCTGGCGGTGGCGGCCTGGCTGCCCTTTACCCTGGCCATGGCCGAGCTGACCATCCGCGAGGGCCGGGCACTGGGGTCGAGGCCCGCCACCATCCCCTGGGTGGTGCTGGGGGCGGTCGGGCTGGGCATGGCAGCGCTAGCCGGGCATGTCGAGGCGCTGTACTTTTCCCTGCTGGTGCTGGCCTATTACGCCGCCTGGCGGGTGATCGCTGGGATGGTCGCCACGCGCAAGGAGCCGGACCTGTGGGGCCGGGTCGCGCGGCGCGTCGGGGCGCTGGCGGCGATGGTCGCGCTGGGGCTGGCGCTGGGCGCCGTGCAACTGATCCCCGGCTACGAACTGGCGAGCCGCAGCTTCCGCGAGGGGGCCGCCTCGCTGGATCAGGTGCTCGGCTGGGCTTACCCACCCCGCCACGCCCTGGCCTTCCTGATGCCCAACGTCTTCGGCAACCCGGCCCACCACGCCTACCTCGACGTGTTCACCTGGCGGGTCATCCCCGTGACCGTCAACGCGGCGGGCGACCCGATCAATCACACCCACTGGGGCATCAAGAACTACGTCGAGGGCGGGGCGTATCTGGGCATCCTGCCGCTGGCCCTGGCCGGGATCGCGGTGGCTCACTGGATCGCGGCGCGGGTCATCCCCCCGCCCGACGTGGGCGAGCGGCGGATCGTCCCCGCCCGCTTCGTCGGCGCAGAGGAGCAGGGCCGCCCCTACCGGCTGATGTTCGCCGTGCTGTCGATCCTATCGCTGTCCTTCGCCTTCGGCACGCCGACCTACGCGCTGTTGTACTACGGGCTGCCGTTCATCAACCAGTCACACTCGCCGTTCCGCTGGGTGTGGCCGCTGAGCCTAAGCGCGGCGATCCTGGCGGGCTTCGGCGCTGAATTAGTGCAGGAGCTTCACCAGCCCGCCGCCGGGACGCTGCTCAACGTGCGGGTTTCGCAGGCACACCGCAAGATCGTCAGTTGGACGGGCCGGCTGGCGCTCGGCGCGGGCGGGCTGCTGATCATCGCCCTGGCCCTGAGCCGCGTTTTCTATGCGCGCATCGAGGCCGCCGTGCAGCGCGTCTTCGAGAATCTCGCCCTGGCCCCCCATGCCTTCCCCGACGGGCGGGCCTTCTACTCGTACGAGTTCGCCCAGGCCGCGATCCTGGCGCTGATGCTGCTGCTGGCCGGCGTGACCCTGTGGGCGGCGGCCCGCGACTTCCGCCTCCGGCGGCTGGGCTGGCGGCCCGTTTGGAAGCCGCTGGCGGTGCTGGCGGTCATCGCCGACCTCGGCCTCGCCATCGGGGGGTTCTACCCGGCAGCCGATCCGCGCCTGCTGAACGTCACCCCGCCCGCCATCGCCCGGCTGCAAGCTGAAACCCTTCTGGGCCGCAATTCCGATACCCCCCCTGCCGACTACTCCCCCTACCTGTGGCGCTTCGCCATCTACGAGCAGCCGGGCGCGGATACGATGAACAGCAACGTGGGCTGGCTGTACGGCCTTCAGGAGATCAGCGGCTATGATAGCCTGATCCCTGCGCAGTACGCTGAGACGATGCGAGCCATCCAGCCGCAGGAGGATTTGCCCTACAACCGCATCGCCCCGATCTACGCCACCTACCCCGACGCGATCAACTCACCGCTGCTGGACGTGCTGAACGTCCGCTACGCCATCACCGAGACGCCGCTGCCCGATACCAACACCCTCAAGTGGAGCCTCGTCTACCAAGACGAGGCAGTGCTGATCTACGAGAACCTGGGCGTGGCGTCGCGTGCCTTCACCCTACCGCAGTACAGCACGGTGATGGTCCCGCCCGGCCAGTTCGCCGAGGCCGTCCGCGAGTACGACCCGCGCACTCACGTCCTGGTCGCCGCGCCCCCGGAGAGCGGCCTGAGCGCGCCGGAACCGGGGCCTGGCTTCCGGGGGCTGGCCCGGCCCGCGACCATCACCGTCTACACCCCCAACCAGGTATGGATCGACGTGCAGGCCGAGGAGCCGGTCTGGCTGGTGCTGAGCGATAGCTACTACCCCGGCTGGCGGGCCTGGGTCCGGCCCTTCGGCGAGGGCGACGCCGCCGAGCAGGAAGTCCCCATCCACCTGGTCGATGGCAACCTGCGCGGCGTGATGCTGGAACCGGGCATGTGGACGGTGCGGATGAAGTTCAGCCCCGATAGCGTCAAGCTGGGGGCGTTCGCGTCGTTCATGGCGGCCATGGTCGCCATCTTCGCCGCCGGGGTGTGGCTGTGGCGCATCGCCTACCGCCAGGAGAACGGCGAGGGCAGCACGGTCAAGGTGATCGCCAAGAACAGCTTCGCGCCGATTGTCCTCAACCTGTTCAACCGGGGCATCCAGTTTGCCTTCGCCTTCATCATGTTACGCATCCTCGGCCCGGAGGGGTCGGGGCGCTACCAGTACGCGGTGGTGATCTGGGGCTGGTTCGAGATTCTATCCAACTTCGGGCTGAACACGCTGTTGACCCGCGAGGTGGCCCGCGACCCGGATAACGCCAACCGCTACCTGGTCAATACCGGCCTGATGCGGCTGGCGCTGGCGATCCTGGGCGTGCCGCTGCTGGGGGCGTTCATCGCGGCGCGGCAGGCGATCATCACCCCGCCGCTGACCCCCGACACGGTCTGGGCGCTGGGGCTGCTGTACGCCGGGCTGTTCCTCTCGACGCAGAGCACCGGACTCTCGGCGCTGTTCTACGCCTTCCAGAAGGCCGAGTACCCCGCCGCGATCCAGACGGTTAGCACGATGCTGGTGGCGACGCTCGGACTCCTGGCGCTGCTGGCCGGCTGGGGGATCGTCGGCCTGGCGGGGGTCAGCATCGTCGTCAACGCCGTCACGCTAGCCATCCTATCCGCGCTGGCCGCGCGGCTGTTCTTCCGGCCACGCCTGACCTTCGACCCCGCCATCCAGCGGCGTGCCCGCTCCGAGTCGTTCCCGCTGATGCTCAACCACCTGCTGGCGACGCTGTTCTTCCGGGTGGACATCGTGATCTTGGAGGCGCTGCGCGGCGACGCAGTGGTGGGTTGGTACGGGGTGGCCTACAAGTGGATCGACGCGCTGAACGTCATCCCGGCGTTTTTCACCCAGGCGCTCTTCCCGGTGATGAGCCGCCAGGCCGCCGAGGATCGCCCGGCCCTGCTGCGCAGCTACGTCCTGGCGGTGAAGCTGCTGGCACTGGTGGCGCTGCCGATAGCCGTGATCACCATCCTGCTGGCCGATGTCCTGGTTGGGCTGCTGGGCGGGCCGGAGTTCCTGCCGCACGGTGCGCTGGCCCTGCGGCTGTTCGTGCTGAGCATCCCCATTGGCTGGATCAACAGCGTGACCAACTACGTGGTCATCGCGGTGGATCGGCAGCGCGCGCTGACCTGGACGTTCGCCGCTGGGTTGGCCTTCAACGTGGCCGCCAACCTGGTCTTCATCCCGCTGGTGGCGTACGGCTACCCGGCGGCGGCGATCATCACCAGCTTCTCGGAGCTGTTGCTGCTGAGCCTGTTCTACGTGGTGCTGCGGCGGGCGCTGGGCCGCGTGGCGTGGGGGGCGATCCTGTGGAAGATCGTGCTCGCCGCGTGGTTGATGGGCGGGGCGGCGCTGGCGCTGAGCCGGGTCAGCACCGGGCTGGCGCTGGCCGGGTCGCTGGCGGTGTACGGGCTGT
>DAOTYF010000081.1:0-11944 GCA_034434995.1 Anaerolineae bacterium | reverse complement strand
ATCAGCATGTGGCCGCAGCTCCGGCAGACCTGCACCTGCGGAACCTGATCGAAGGGAATGCCGCGCCCCTCGCGGGCCGCCGCCCGCCCATAGTCCAGCGCAGCCAGCACATCTGCGCCGACCCCCGCGGCGCGCAGCTCGGCGATGGCCTCCGCGAAGGCGCGGTCGAGCGTCTCACGGTCGGCGTGCAAGTCGCCGGGGGCGTTGCTGGCGCGGATTCCCTCGGCGAAGGCCGCCGCCCACAGTAGCTTGGCGGCGTTGTAATTGCCATCCATTTCGAGCTGGCGGGCCAGCCACACGTAACGGGCGATGGCCCCCCAGCGCTCCGGATCGTGCTCAGAGAGGGTGCTCATGGAAATCACTCCTTTGGCATTGGTGGCGTGGTGGGGATTATGGGGTTATTCGATGGCGGAGGCAAGTGATGGCCTTATCTGAGGCTCGCCCCCTCATACCTGCCGGTCGATCCGCCCGAAGCCGTAACCCCACACCTCTGTGGCGATGCTGACGATCACGAAGGCAGCGGGGTCGATCTCCTCCACATGCCGCCGCACGAAGGCCACCTCATGCGGGCTGACCACGCACAGCAGCACAATCCGCTCCTCATCGGTGTAGCCCCCGCGCCCGGTGATCACCGTCACCCCACGCTCTAGCTCGTGCAGCAGCTCGTCGCGGATCGCCTCCCACTTCTCAGAGATGATGAGCACCTGCCGCGCCTGGCGCCCACCGCCCAGCACCGTATCGACCGTCCACGCCGAGACCGCCGCCACCATCACCCCGTACATGGCCCGCTCCAGGCCGAAGACCAGCGCAGCGACGGCGATGATCGCCGCGTTGGCGATGAACATCCCCCGCCCGATCTCTAGCCCGGTGAACCGCCTGAGCAGTTGCGCCACGATGTCTGTGCCGCCGGTCGTGCCCTGCGCACGCAGCACCAGCGCCAACCCCGTCCCGTCGAGCAGGCCCCCGTAAGCGATGTACAGCAGCGGGCTGCGCGTCACCGGCGGCAGGTAGGGGGCCAGCAGGTCGATGCCCAGCGACATCACTGTGACGGCATAGATGGTGCGGATGCCGGTGGTGAATCCGCCGCCCCAGCGCAGGCCCGCCACGAACAGCGGGATGTTCAGCGCCAGCGTCACCAGCCCGACGGGCCAGCCCAACAGGTGGTTGGCGATGATCCCCACCCCGCCGATCCCGCCCGATACCACCCGGTTGGGTACGTAGAACAGGTCATAGGCGATGGAGTTCATTAGTGCGCCGAGGGTGATCAGCGCGTAGTCGGTGAGAATCTGCCGCCAGCCGTGGCGCCTGATCTGCGCCCGCAGCATCTCGCGGAGGGGTTGGCGGGGAAGGCCGAGGTGCGTCATAGCAGCACCTCTACCGGCCCCGCAGCTTGCGGTTGAGCGGCATCACCAGCAGGCCGATCTCCATCAGCAGCGCCGCCCCTGCGCTCAAGAGCCGCACCACCCAGCGGAGCAGCATCAGCAGCAGGCGGGCAGGCCGCAGCGACCGCCCAATGGCCCGCAGGATGCCTCGAAAGATCGTCCGGCGGTGGTGGCGCCATAGGTACAGCCACAGGGTGCGGACCGCCTTGCCCACGCTCAGCGGATCGCCCTTCAGCGCCCGCTGGCCGACCTCTTGTACCAGCGCGCGGAACCGCTCATCGGTGTGGTACAGGTGGTCGATGATCGGCTTGAGGGCTTCGTACCCCTCGCGGCCCAGCGTGAAGCCGGTCATCAGTGCAGCCAGCCCGGCCACCAGCTCGATGGCGAAGTCGATCCAGTCTACCACGCTGCGATGGGTGGAGGCGTAGAGGATCAGCGGCGGCGAGCCGGGAATGAGCAGCACGTGCCGACCTCCGTGCCGCTGGACTCGCGGCACGCGGATCGTGGCCCGGTAGGCGTCGATGCGGCCCCCGGCACGGGCCAACGCGCGGAAGCGGTCAGGGCTGTGCGGATAGGTGGTCATGGCTTGAAGTGTAGCATTTAAACGATCATTCCAGAATCCGCCAGCCGCGCGCCGTGGCGATCTGGCGCAGCGCGGGGCTGGGATACACCGCCACCGGCTCGCGGGCCAGCTCCAGCAGCGGCACGTCTGACGCGGTATCGCCATACGCTGCGACGATCTCCTCGCCGTCCAGCGCAGCCAGCACCTGATCGACCTTCTCCTGCCTGACGCGGATCGGCCCGTCCGTGTAGCCGGTGGTGCGCCCGTCGGCGAACTCGAGTGGCGTGCCCAGCGCCTCCGCGCCGATGCGCCGCGCGAACGCCTCGACCAATGGCTGATATGTGCCGGAAGCGACAATCACCCGCTGGCCCGCTGCCCGGTGACGGGCGATCTCCGCCAGGGCGTCCTCGCGGCGGCGGGGCCACATCTCGTGCTCGACAACCCATTCCGCCATGCGCGCCACATCAGCAGGGGTCGCGCCCTTGAATTGCAGCAGCATCGCTGAGATCCAGGCACTTCGGTAGGTCTGCTCGTCGAACACGCCAAGTTTGACCAGCGGCACGCCCATCAAGCGGAGAACGAGAAAGGCCCAGTAGCGGGGCCTGCTGCGAAACGTCTGAAGGTACTTGCCGAAGCCGCGCCACGTCGCGCCCGTGGTCAGCGTGCCTTCCAGGTCGGATACGACGGCCATCGTCCCAGCCTCCAGGGGGATCAGGTTGCGGGGGCGATTTTACCCGCTGAGGCCACAACTCAACACGGTATAATTCCCCCTCTCCCCAGCCACGAAGTGGCGCGTGGGGGAGAGGGGATCGGGATGAAGCCTACTCCCCGATGCTGAACACCACCGTCACCGAGATGCCAATGGTCGTCTGGCCGGGGCTGATCGGCGGCGCGCCGCCGCCCCCGCCGAAATCCATCCTGGGAGTGGCGAACACCACCGGCGGCGTGTAGCCGTAGCCCTCGGTCACCAGGATCGGCGCGCCCAGGGTCACCCCCAGCGCGTTGGCCATCTGCTGGGCACGCGCCCTAGCGTCGTTGGTAGCGTTGGTGCGAGCCTCGGCCTGCAACGCATCGGTATCCTCGACGCCAAAGCTCAGCCCAGCGACGGTGTTCGCGCCTGCATCCAGCCCTGCCTGGATGATGTCACCTGTGGCCTCCAGGTCGCGCACCTTGATGCTCAACATACTATCCACGTGGTAGACACGCTCGCCAGTGGGTTGGCCGGTCTGCGGATCGTAGCGATCCTCCGGCCACACACTGTAGCTAACCGTCTGCATGTCCTCGTTGGCGATCTGGAACTGGCGCATGGCGTCCTGAACGGCGTCCATTGTCTCGTTGGCCTGCGCGACCGCGCGGCCCACGTCCGGGTTGACGATATTCACGCCAAGCTGCACGTAGGCCACGTCCGGCGTGCCGGTGGCCTCACCGTAGCCGCTGACGGTGATGGTGTTCGGGATGTAGCCGGAGACGGGCTGAGGCGGGATCGGCGTGCCGCCGCCACCCCCGCCGGTGATCCCGGCGCAGCTCGTCGCCAGCGCTAGCAATGCCAGCATTCCCAGCCCCAGTGGGCCGAGAGTCTTCCAACTGAGTGTTTCCTTCATCGTAATCGATCCCTCCTGAGATAAGGTCAGCATAGAATCACCGGCCAGGGCGGCAGCATGCAGGTGCGCCGAACTTGTTCCCCCTCTTACTTAGAGATGATGACGCCGCCGGAGCTTCAATCGTTCCGGCGGCGCCCGAAGAGCAGCTAGGCTGGGGATCAGCAGCTAACCATTGGGGGCGGGCCGCCTGCCGAGCGTCAGCGGCACGTCCAGCACCTGGCCATCCCGGTTGATGGTCAGCGTCACCTGCTGACCCACGCGGGTGTTGGCAGCCAGATATTCCAGCAGCGCGTCGAAGCTATCCACCGGCACACCATCGATGGCCGTGATGATGTCCCCACCCAGCACCACACGATGTCCCCGGAAGATAACCTGGCGGTCGCCGCCGCGCAATCCCGCCTGATCCGCTGGGCCGCCGGCGGCCACGCTGACCAGCAGCACGCCGCTGGTGACCGGCACATCATATTCCAACGCGATCTCGGCCAGCGAAGGGTCGCTCTGGGCGGTGATTCCCAGGAAGGAATATTCGACGCTGCCGGTCTCGATGATCTGCGTCACCACCCGCCGGACGGTGTTGACCGGGATAGCGAAGCCGACGCCGGTGTTGCTGCCAGTGCTGCTTTCGATGGCCGCATTCACCCCGATCACCCGCCCCTCGGTGTCGAGCAGTGGGCCGCCGGAGTTGCCGGGGTTGATCGCGGCGTCGGTCTGGATAATCATGGGGTTGGAGAAAACCCCGCCCTGAGTGATCGAACCGCTGGGCAGCGTGCGCCCCACGGCGCTGACGATGCCTACCGTCATCGAGCCGGTCAGGCCGAACGGGTTGCCGATGGCGATCACCACATCGCCCACCCGCACCGTATCCGAATCGCCCAGCTCCACCGGAACCAGGCTATAGCCCTCCGGCGCATCCACCTTGAGCACCGCCAGGTCGCTGAATTCATCTGAGCCGATCACACCCGCGTCGAGCACGGTCCCATCGCTGAACGTCACCCGTACTGCGTCAGCGCGGGCGATGACATGGTGGTTGGTCACAATATGGCCCTCCGTGTCGATGACGAAGCCGGAGCCGCTGCCGTAGTCCACCAGATTGCCCTGCCGGTCGCGGGCGCTGACCTCGATATTGACAACCGACGGGTTGACCCGCTCGTACACGCTGCTGAACACGGCCTCTTCGGCCAACACCCCCGCCACGACCTCCTCGGAGGGCAACGTCACCGGCGCGACCGGCACGCTGGTAGGCCAGACTATGTCTGTGGCGGGCGCAGCGGCAACCGGCGTCGCGGTCGGGCTGGCAGTGAGAGCCTGGAAGTCTCCCACCGAACAGGCCAGCGATGCCAGCGCCAGCATCGCGCCTGCCGCCACCACCCGTCTCAACCCTATACGCGCTTTCATGACAACGTTCCTCCCGCGGCGAAGATCGCCGCCCTGAATCTCGGCGCTGCCGCTTGGGCAGCGTCCATAAGAAGTGTACGCAGCACCAGGGCGGAGGGGTTCGGGCGGGTGCGGGATCGCGCGATCTTCGGGGGGCAGAGGGAAGCTAATTGGCTGATCCGGCCCGCGCCGGACGGCGCACGGGGAGCGCCGAGGGCGGGCCCCCTGCCCCAGGCTGACGCAGTTGAAGGTCCGATTCAGCCCCCAGACGGCGTCCATTTCACAGTTGGTTTTCAGCGCACCATCCGTGAAGTCAGGGGCTGAATCGATGGGCCGGGGTGAGGCCGATAGCTACGACAACTGCTCGGTCAGGTAGTTCTGGATGCCGATCTGCCCGATCTGGTCGAGTTGCGCCTCCAGCCAGTCAAGGTGCTCCTCCTCGTCGGTGAGGATGGATTCCAGCAGCTCGCGCGTCCCGTTGTCGCCCAGTTCGACCGCCAGCCGGATGCCCTCGTTGTAGGCCCGCACCGCGTCTGTCTCGGCGGCCCGGTCGTTCTCGTGCATCGTTGCCACGTCGGGGCCGATGTGGATGGCATTCAGGCGGTTAACGATGGGCTGCCCTTCCAGGAAGATGATGCGCGCGATCAGCTTCTCGGCGTGGCCCATCTCGGTGATGGCGCGCTTCTCCATCGCCTCGTGTAGCCGCTCGTAGCCCCAGTTGGCGCACATCTCCGACTGGACGATGTACTGGTTGATGGCCGTCAGTTCGTCGGCCAGCAGCATGTTCAGCGTTTCGATGATCCGGTCATCACCTCTCATGGTGTCATCCTCTCCTTGCGTGAACAGGTGGAAGGACGGGCAGCCCGTCCCCTGGGCCGGTTGTCCTACTCGCCCACGATCTTCAGCAGGCGCTCGAACTCGGCGTCCTCGATGCCGAACCAGTTCTCCGGCTGCGGAAACTTGCCGGTGGTGACCTCTTCGACGTAGCTCTTCAGCCCGTTGAGGATCAGCTCGCCCGCGTTGCCGTACTGCTTCGCCATGCGCGGCTTGAAGCGCGGGTACAACCCGAACATGTCGTGGTAGATCAGAAGCTGGCCGTTGGCGTGCGGCCCCGATCCCAGGCTGATGATCGGGATGTTGGCCCGCTTCGTGATCAGCTCACACACACGGTCGGGGACCATCTCCAGCAGGATGGAGTACGCCCCGGCCTCCTCGAGAATCCGAGCATCCTCGACGATGCGGGCAGCCTGCTCCGCGCCTTTGCCCTGCACGCGGAACCCGCCCAGCGCAGTGGCGCTCTGCGGGGTCAATCCCAGGTGGCCCATCGCCGGGATGCCGGACTTGACGATCCCCTCCATGCGGTCGGCCATCTCGCGCCCGCCTTCCAGCTTGATCGCGTCGCAGGCGGCTTCGGCCATGAAGCGCCCCGCGTTGCGGATGGCCGTCTCGACCGACGGCTGGTAGGTCATGTACGGCATATCGCCGATCAGCCACACGTGCGGCGCACCGCGACGCACCGCCTGGGCGTGCCGGATCATGTCGTCCATCGTGACCGGCAGGGTGCTCTCGTAGCCGAGCATGGTCATGCCTAGGCTGTCGCCGACCAGGATCATGTCGATCCCGGCCTGATCCTGGAAGGTGGCGGTCGGGTAATCGTAGCAGGTGAGCATGGTGATCGGCTCGCCCGCCCGGTACTTGCGGAACAACTCCGGGAGGGTAACTTTCTTGCGCTCGTCGGGCATTCTGCTTGCTCCTGAGTAATAGAGGTGCAACACGCTATGTGGGGGGGGGTGATGTGGTCCGCTTTCTATTGTACAACACCCGCCAGGCTGGGTGTGAGAAATCAGGAGAGTTGTCACTAAATGGCGGTGAATCTCGTCGTGGCAGGTAGGTAGCAGAAGCACGGTGATACCATCATGTCCTAGCGCCCTCAGCGCCGGATGTCCCCCTCCACCTCCAACCGCAGCGGCGAGGCGGGCGGCGTGTCGCCGTAGTCCGTCAGGTCTTCCAGGGTGATGCGGATGTGCAAGGGCGTCGTGCCCGGCGTGCGCGCCAGGTGCGTGATGATCGCCTCGTCGGCCTGGATGCCGAAGCTCTTGAGCAGGCGGCGGATGTCGTCGCGGCTGGTGTTGTCCATCGCGTCCCTCCAGGGTGATGAGTGGTCAGTTCCATCATAACCCCAATCCGCGCGCTGTGCGATTCCCCTCGGCAACGCACAACATCGCATCGGGGGAACCCCTGTGGATGGGCCTCAGTACTTCAGCCAGCTCTGGCCGGGATGATCGCGCCCCCACCCTGTCAGCAGATACCACACCCCCAGTGACGCGATCACCACTAGCCCAAGCAGGGCTGCCCACCGAATCGACCGAGACTTGGACAACATGGAACCCTTCCCGTGACTGATCGGCGGTTGTGCGCTGCTGCACAACCTCTCGATCCGAAGGGTAATACAGACCGGGTTCAGGGGGAATGGGGAATCCTCCTGACCGCCCGGCAGCTCAATGACCCATGCCGAGTAGACGGTGCAGGGCGCAGCGATCCCCATGACCGATGATCTATGACTCCCCGCGCAACTGGCGTTATACTAGGGGCACTCGCGCACAGACCAGATATTTCCCGGAGGAACCCACAATGGCAGAACGTGTTACCGCACCCACACGCACCGTTGACGAAATCTTGAGCTGGTATCATGGCCAGAACCCCGGCGTGCTCACCAACCTGTACCGTCTGCTGATGTCCGGTCGGCTGGCGGGGACGGGCAAGCTGGTGATTCTGCCCGTCGATCAGGGTTTCGAGCACGGCCCAGGCCGCAGCTTCGGCCCGAACCCGGCAGGCTACGACCCGCACTACCACTTCCGGCTGGCGATTGAGGCTGGCTGCAACGCCTACGCGGCCCCGCTGGGCTTTCTGGAGGCGGGCGCGGCGGACTTCGCCGGGCAGATTCCGCTGATCCTGAAGCTCAACAGCCACGATGTGTTGCAGGACGAGGCCGACCCGCTCGGCGGGCAGACCGCGTCGGTCAAGGATGCGCTGCGCCTCGGCTGCGTCGGCATCGGCTACACGATCTACCCCGGCACAGCGGAGCGCCGCCTGCAATATGAGCAGCTCCGCGCCATCGCCGAAGAGGCCAAGGAGCATGGGCTGGTGGTGGTGGTGTGGTCATACCCGCGTGGCGGGACTCTCAAGAGCGAGGACGAAACGGCCATCGACGTGGTGAGCTACGCCGCGCAGATCGCCGCGCAGATGGGCGCGCACCTGATCAAGGTCAAGCTGCCCAGCGAGCACATCGCCCTCGACGCAGCCCGCAAGGTCTATGAGAAGCACAACATCCCCATCAGCACCCTGGCCGACCGGGTGCGCCATGTCATCCAGAGCGCGTTCGATGGCCGCCGCATCGTCATCTTCTCCGGCGGCGGCGCCAAGGGCAGCGAGGCCGTCTTTGACGAGATCCGCGCCATCCGTGACGGCGGTGGCTTCGGCTCGATCATCGGGCGCAACTCGTTCCAACGCCCCTGGGATGAGGCACTGGCCTTCTTGGATACGGTGATGGGGATTTACGAGGGCAGCATCGAGTGATCGGCTGCCCCTCTGCCAGATGACCGGTGGGGGCGCAGATGCGAACTCCGCTCGCCTAGCTGCGCCCCTCCGTATTGGCACCGAGGGAGCACGGCCTATTCCCCGCCGTGCTCCTGCATCTCGCCGATCAGCAGTTCAAGCTGCGCGATGCGCTCCTCGCCGATGCTCTGGTACCACATCATCAGCTTGCCCGCCGTAGCCGTTTCTTCCACCTGCTCGTTGACGAACCATTGCAGAAAGTTGAAGGTGCTGAAGTCGCCTTCGCTCAGCGCAAGCTGGCTCATCTCCAGAAAGCGCTGGGTGACGAATGCCTCCTGATCGACGAACAGTTGCAGCGCCTCGCCCACGCTGTTGAAGTCATTCTTGGGGGCCGGTACGGCGGGGATCATCGCCGCGCCGCCCGCGTAGTTGATGTGCTTGAGAATCTTCAGCGCGTGTTCCTTCTCCTCCTCAGCTTGGGCGTAGAAGAACGCCGCTAGGTTGTCCAGGCTGCGACGCTCGAGGTAAGAGGCAATCGCCAAGTACTGGTGGTGCGCGGCAAACTCATGGCCGATCTGGGTATTCAGCTCCTCAGCCAGCTTCTCAAAAAGAGTCAGCATCTTCGGCTCCTTTGTGCGGTTTGGGTGACGGTGTGTGACGGCTCACCCGGATTGTATGGAAGCAGGATCGCGTTTGCAAGCGGCGCGACCCGCGGCGGCGAAGAACTCCCGCGGGGCATGGCGCTGCGATGATCGCCCATCTCCCCCCTGTTGCAGGTCTCGCGCTGACTATAATTTCGAGCAATTGTGTCGCAAATTCATAGAGGAGGTTACGGATCGTGAAACGTACTTTGCAAGCGAGATGGCTGCTGCTCGTGGTGGGTATGCTGGCGCTGGCAGGGTCGGCCTGTTCCCTCGGCGGTGAGGGAGGAGTGGACAGCGTCATCGCGCCGAAGATGACCCCTGCCGCCGCGCCAACGGCAACCCCTGCCTCCGCGCCGACAGCGACCCCTGCCGACGCGGGCGGAGAGGCTACGCCCGCCGGGCCGCCCGCCACCCTCAAGGTGATCAACCAGAGCGCCAGCATCGGGGTGTGCTGGATAGGCGTCGAGGGCTACGTAGGCAGCCCGGTCAGCGTGATGATCCCGCCCGGCGCGGAGATGGAGATTCCAGACATTCCCGGCGGCGTGTACGATCTGAGCGCCATCGCCTGCGACGAGAGCCGCACCTGGGAGCAGGCCGGGGCCGACCTGAGCACGTACTATGAGTGGGTGCTGATGGACTGACTCCGCCCCATGCCTGCCCACGAATTCCTCCGGGGACACGCCGCTGCCGTGTCCCTGGCGCGCGCCCGGCACTGAGGCGGCGGATCGCTCAGAACGCCCACCACAGCGCCATGATCGGCTGATCGCCCTGCTCGACCCGGCGGAGGCGAGCGGGTAGGGCTGCCGTGGGACATCGGCAACCGAGTTTGCGGCAGATGCGTCCATCAGGTGTGATAGAATCGGTTGCGGACAGGGTTCATGGGACAAAGCACCCCCCACCGGATCTATCGGCGGGCTTGGTATGGGAATCGGCCCAAATCGGTGGCCCTGCGTCGGGAGAACGACTATCATACGGACTTGTCGTTCAGCGCAACGCCGCCCGCCGGAGGCCCGTACTTTGTGTATAAAACAGCGACGCTCATCCGCGAAGGCTATAGGGCGGACTTCGATGGCGGCAAGCCGATAGTCTCCCACTGGGATGAGAGTTGGGCGACCCATGACGCCGATGGGCAGGTCAAGACCTACTCGGACGACCATGTATCAGTCTACCGGGACCAGAACTATTGGCGTGCATGGTACGAGGCGGAGATAGCCGCCGGCGGTGACGGATCGAGTGACTTCTCGCGGCGTTTCTACAGTCTAGCGCTGGAATATAGGGAGGATTGAGGGATGGCCCAGGCAGGAACTTTGACCTTGGCGGCGCTGGTGGTGCACCTTCGCGCCCGGCTGCTGGACGCGCTCCGCCAGCCACCGGGAGACTCGGTACAGGCCGAGCTGACTGACCTGTGGCGCATGTGCCTGACCATCCACGATCTGGCAGAGAGCAGGCATGACCGCGCCTATGTCGCGCTGATGGAACGCATGATCGACGCGGTGGCCGACTACAACACTTACCGCCAGCCGGAGAAGACCGATTGGGCCGAGCGCCTCCCCTCGGTGGAGGAGATCGAATCAGTTGCCTAACAGATGGCCCCCTGCTGTTCGCCAACATCGACCTCCTGGATAAGAGTTTTTCATCAATCATGATGCACTATCGCCTTTTTGGGGAAAGTTTGAATCAGTTCATTAAGTCTATAAGTCTATTGTGCAGCGCCTGCTTGCCCTGCGTGGACAGGGGCCGGAAGTGGCCGGGCTGGAGGTGGAGCTGAATGCGCTGGTGTATGAGGTCTACGGCCTGACGGATGACGAGATCGCGCTTATGAGCAGGACGTGCTCGGCGGCAAGTGGATCGTCGTGGTTGTCAAACGGGCGGACCGCTGGTTTATCTCTACCGTGTACGCGACCGATCGGATTAAATCAGGAGAATTGCTGTGGCCGAAAAAGTAACCACGCTGTTTTATGACACCGAAGGCGATGTGCTGTATCTCTCCGTCGGCGAGCCGCGCCGGGCTGTTTCCCATGAAGTCGGGGATGATGTCCTGCTGCGGGTGGACCCACAGACGGGCGAGATCGTTGGCCTGACGGTGCTCAACCTGTCGGCTCGGTTCAGCACGCTGGCAGCGTCTCAGGTGCTGCCGGTGCAGATTGATTTACGCGAGATCAGCCCCGGCTGAGAGGCGGAACTGAATGCGCTGGTTTATCAGGTGTACGGGTTGACACCCGATGAGATCGCCCTGATTGACGAGGTGCTAAGATGAGCGTCTCTGTTACCCCTGAAGATGCTTTTGAGGTCCTCCAGGTCTTTGTACAGGAACGGTTGACTGCACTGCAAGATAGCGGCACAGAAGCCATGCGGGCTGGCGACTTCTCCAGAGCGCAACAGGCGCTGGATCAGGTGCGAGCACTCCACGATATGCTTGGCAAGATCGATGCGCTTGAAGCGGAGTTCAACCGCCTGGTTGAGACCCCGGAGCAGCGGGCCGATACCCGCCGCCTGCGCAAGGGGCTTCGCACACCTGATGCGGAATATGTGCGCCCTATCCTGGAATCGCTGGTTGAGCTGGGCGGGTCAGCCCAGGTGGGTGATGTTCTGGATCGGGTCTATAAGAAGATGCGAGCCATACTCAACGAGCATGACCTCGCGTCCCTGCCGTCGGATCAGGACACACCTCGCTGGCGTAACGCCGCCCAGTGGGTGCGCTTTGGGCTTGCCCAGCAGGGCTTGCTGCGCAAAGACAGCCCGCGCGGTGTATGGGAAATCAGCGATGAGGGCCGCCGCTGGCTGGATCGGCAGACACGAGGACTATGAGAGGCTGCTCAAGTGAGG
>DAOTYF010000080.1:0-17680 GCA_034434995.1 Anaerolineae bacterium | reverse complement strand
GGCTTAGAACGGACCAACACGTATCGGGGAGACCACTGAAAAATTCCTTCGGCCAAAAACTCAGGCCCGTTGGCGCGGCTTCTGATGATCGGCCTCTGTTCCTGACGCCTCGTTCAACAGATCGAGCGCATGAGGCAGAACCGGAAGAATCACTTCCAGATTCTCCGTAGCGCCCTGCGGGCTGCCAGGAAGGTTGACGATCAGCGTCCGCCCGCGAATGCCGCATACGGCGCGTGAGAGCATGGCATGGGAAGTCAGCCGCAGGCTGCTGGCGCGCATGGCCTCGGCCAGACCGGGGGCCTCGCGGTCGATCACAGCGCGGGTGGCTTCTGGCGTCACATCACGGGGGGCAAATCCCGTGCCCCCGGTGGTGAGGATCAGGTTCAGGTGATCTTCATCGGCCCAGCGGATCAGGGTCTGGCGGATCGCGTCGATCTCGTCTGGCACAACCGCCATCTGGTCGACGGCCCAGCCAGGGACGCGGCTAATGAGACGCTCGATCAGAGGACCAGAGGCGTCCTGGTACGCTCCAGTGTGCGCTCGGTCGCTGATGGTGAGCACACCGACTCTCACAGCCTCAGTCCTCATCCTCGAGGTTGAGCAATCGACGCCAGGCCACGTGGCCGCTATCCTGCACGCCGTCCTCAGTGACCCCCCAGTAAACGCGAACGTGGCCGTTAGCCCGCTGCGCGAGGTCATAGCGCGTCTTGCCGCCCCGCGTGTAGCTCTGAATCACAGCAATATCGCCCTGCCAGCGGATTTTGCGAAGGTCGATCTTCTCATCCTCGATCTGGGTGATCGCATAATGCCACAGCTTACGGGCCGATTGGCGGGTCACATTGCGGACGACGTTACCATTCCGCAGATCACGCACATCGTGATAGATGGCGTTGCTGCGCTTCTCGGAAGCCACCACCTCGACGCCGGTTCGTGGGGCAGCTATCCCGCTCTCGCCTTCCGGTGGCGGTGCGTCTTCCTGGGCGAGCTGGGATGCATCCGGGGTTGCCATGCTGGGGGTTCTGCGTTCCAGGCCGCGTGTCACGAGCTGCACGATCTCATCGCGGACGGCGAGGCTGGTTTCTGTGTCATCGCGGACGTATATCTTGTTATCGTCAATGGCATAGGGCGGATCATCGCCCGGGGGAACCTGCACGCGAATGACAGACACACCCTCAGTTTGCAGCACGTCCACGCGCGCTGTGATGGGGGGAGTGATATGCCGTTGAATCTCCAGCTTGAGCTGCTCAACGGCCTCGCCAATGTTCCGAACTCCCACCGGTTTGACCTTCGGGTCAGGTGACAGACCAACGTACAGTGTGCCCCCATTGGTATTGGCGAAGGCACAGATATCGGCGATGATGGCATACAGGTAGCCGCCCCGTTTGTTCATGCTTTCGTGGAAGTCCTGGACGATGGAAGGGCCTTGTTGACGGGCAGCCATGACGTGATCGTAGGGGGCAGTGCTGCCACCCCGATAGGGGCGGGTGCGAGCAAAGTCGGTTCCCAGGAAGACCTCGCGCAGGGCCTCGAAGCTCAGCTCCGGCAACTGCACCTCGGTGACGCGCTCACCCACGCCCAGGTTCTTGGTGTTGCGCGGGTCGCGCGTCAGGCGATGGGCGTCGGAACTTTGAATGCAGCGCATAGCCCGAGGGTACTCTGGCTTGGAGCCATCAAAAAAGCGCTGAGTGGTGCGAGGGCCGCGCCGATCTAGATCGGTCACCTCAAGCGCGTGAAGATGGGGGTCCTGGGTATAGGCGATGCGGGTCTGCCCCCCGAAAGACAGCCCTCGCATCGCCACGCCCTGGCTGGAATTGGCGTGCGCTGCAAGGACGATCCCCCCCGCTGCATCAATAGCCTGATAGGCGGTCAGCACATCTGACGAGGCGCCCACGTTGGTTTCGCCGCGATCCAGCATGTCAGGCGGGATATTGAGGTCGAGCAGGAGGTGCTCAAGCGCTCGGATTTCCGTTGTCGGGGAGAAGATGCCCAAGATGTGAAATCCGAACGTGGCTGTGAACTCAAATCCCGGCAGGACCAGCATTTTCTCGAACAGGCGACGGTATTCGCCCAACAGCAACTGCTCTTCAGGATTAATACGCCCCAGTTGTTCCAGCCACTCCAAGCGGGCGATCTCGTCACGCATGCCGCGATACCCGCGAACCGTGTTATGGTCGGTAAAAGCTAGAATGTGCAGGCCACGCCGTTCCGCCTGCTGGAGGATATCGAGGTAGGTTACATCGGGTTGTTGATAATCCTTAGATGCCGGGGTATGGACGTGCAGATCCATCCGATACCACTGCATCCGCGAACGTTTGTCTTGGTCACTCACAGCCAGCTTCACTTCCTCTCATGAATAGGGCCAGCCGGTGCGGTTAGTGCATGCCCAATAGCTGCTTCAGCAGGCTCACCAGATCGCCGGGGTCAAATGGCTTAATCAAGAACTTGTTGGCCCCGGCGGACATCGCTTCATCGGCGCGGTTCAGGCCGGATGTCATAATGACTGGCGTGCGCGCGAACTGTTCAGAGGCGCGTAGCTGATTGACGAACTGGGTGCCTTCCATATCGGCCAAATGGTAATCAACCAGGAAAGCATCCGGGCGATCATGCTTCGCTCTGTCAAAGGCGGTCTCGCTATCGGCTGCCAGGACCACGTCAAATCCGTCCAGTTCCAGCAGCGTTCGGAGCAATCCGACCGTGATGCGGTCGTCATCTACAATCATTACTTTAGGCACCGGCTGTCTCTTTCTCCTCATTGATGTGCGGAGGCATCTGGCCCGGCTCGATGGCATCGTCCAGGGGGGAGACAGGCTTCTCCTCCAGAGCAGCGGCCAGCACTTGTTCAACGTTTTCTACTGTCACAATGGTCAACTCGCGCCGGACTTCGTCCGGGATGTCGTCCAAGTCTTTCTCGTTGCGGGCGGGCAAGACGACGGTGTCAATACCAAAGCGATGTGCAGCCAGCACCTTCTCTTTCACCCCACCAATGGGCAGCACCTGCCCCCGGAGCGTGATCTCCCCGGTCATGGCCACATTGGGCCGGACAGGGCGCTGGGTCAGCAAGGAGGCCAGGGCGGTAGCCATGGTGATCCCCGCCGATGGCCCATCCTTGGGCACCGCCCCAGCAGGGACATGGAGATGGATATCGTGCTCCTCAAACCAATCATCGGGGATACCCAGACTGGGGGCGCGTGAACGGATATAGCTCATCGCAGCGCGAGCGCTCTCCTGCATGACATCGCCGAGCTGGCCGGTTAGGATGAAGCCCTTTTTGCCAGGCATCTGCGCCGCTTCGACGAACACCACATCGCCCCCCACCGGCGTCCACACCAGCCCCGTTGCCACACCGGGGATATGAGTGCGCTGCTCGATCTCCGTCATATAGAAGAACTGGGCCTTACCCAGCAACTCACGCACCCGATCAGGGGTGATCTCAACGTGCTCAACCTGTCCCTCGGCGATCTGGGTCACGACCTTACGGCACACGCTCCCGATCTCGCGTTCCAGGTTACGCACGCCTGCCTCGCGGGTATAGTCGCGGATCAGCGTGAGCAATGCCTCATCGCTGAAGGTGATCTCAGCAGGTCGCAGCCCGTTCTCGTGAATCTGGCGCGGAACCAGATATTCCTGTGCGATATGGATTTTCTCCCTCTCTGTATAGCCGGACAACTGGATGATCTCCATGCGGTCGCGCAGCGGGCCGGGGATCGGCTCCAACATGTTGGCCGTGGTGATGAACATGACCTGCGAGAGATCAAAGGCCACATCCAGATAGTGATCGCGGAACTCGTGGTTTTGCTCGGGGTCAAGCACCTCCAACAGCGCTGAGGCAGGATCACCCCGGAAATCCATGCCGAGCTTGTCGATCTCGTCGAGCATGATCACGGGGTTGGCTGTGCCGACGCGCCGCAGGGCCTGGATGATCCGACCGGGCATCGCGCCGATGTATGTACGGCGGTGTCCTCGGATATCGGCCTCGTCGCGCACGCCACCCAAGCTCATACGGATGAATTTGCGGCCCAACGCGCGGGCAATCGAGGCCCCCAGCGATGTCTTACCCACGCCCGGCGGCCCCACAAAACACAGAATAGCGCCCTCGCGCTCGCGGTGGATGGCTCTGGCCGGCGTCGGTTCTTCCCGATCCATGCCACGTTCGTGGCGCAGCTTGCGGACGGCCAGGAACTCGAGGATGCGCTTTTTCACATCGTCGAGGTCATAGTGATCCTCGTCCAGAACCTCACGTGCGTGGCTCACATCGAGGTTATCCTGGGTCGTGATCCCCCAAGGCAGGTCGGTGAGCAGATCGAGGTAGGTGCGAATAACGCCGTACTCGGCAGCCGCAGCAGGCAGCTTAGCGAGCCGATCCAGTTCCCTCAGGGCTTCCTTGCGTGCTTCCTCCGGCATCCGGGACTGCTCGATCTTGCGCCGGAACTCCTCGACCTCGATCTGTTGCTCATCCCCTTCGCCCAGTTCACGCTGGATGGCCTTTAACTGCTCGCGTAGGTAATACTCGCGCTGGACTTTCTCAATCTCCGATTGCGCATCGGCCTGAATCTTGCGCCCCAACTCCAGGACTTCCAGCTCTTTGCCCAGCAAGCCCATCAGGGTGCGCAGCTTCTCAGTGGTGCTATCCAGTTCCAGGATGCGCTGCGCGTCTTCGAGGGTGATACGAATATAGGTCGCAATCGTGTAGACGAGCTGGAGCGGGTCTTCAATAGACAGCGTTGTGGCCAGCAACTCGCTGGGCATACTGGGGACCAGCTCACCCAACTGCCGGAACTGGTCGGCGACATTGCGCTTCAGGGCCTCAACCTCGATGCCTTCTTCGACGGTCTCCGGGGCAGCCACGACACGGGCCTTGAGATACGGCTCCGTGGCCGTGAACTCTCCGACGCGCATCCGGTTCAGGCCCTGAACTAGCAGGCGAATCGTCCCATCTGGCGCCCGAAACATGCGGTGCACAATGGCGACGGTTCCCACCTGGTATAGCTCAGCCGGGCCTGGTTCCTCTTTCTCAGGATACAGACTGGCGACTAGACCGATCACCTTCTGCTCGCCGACGGTATCGTCAATCAGGCGGATCGAACGGGGCTGGCCAACCATGAGCGGGACAGCGGTTTGTGGATAAACGACCAATCCGCGCAGGGGCAGGATGGGCAATTCATCGGGAATATCCGCCCCGGGTCCGGGCTGCATCTCAGACCTAGGCTCCTCTGCCGGAGGCTGGCCGGTCACATGCTGCACGACTCGGGCCATCTCCTGGGAGGCGGTAGGGGCAGTAATGGGTTCGACATCGGTTTGTTCGGGCCGTGACGACTTCTTAGCACGCGCCATAATTGCTCCTGTGTGGGCGGGATCGATCACTCGTCTGACTTCTCAATCTCGACAATGCGAATCCTCTGGGGCTTAGCGCGCGGCAGCATCACATGCAGAAAGCCATCTGCATAGCGGGCCACGATGGCATCCTCATCCACCGGCCAGGGGATCACGACATCGCTACGAAACTCCCCGCGGCGGACTTCAAGTTGGTGGTAAGCAGAATGGGGTCGCGCCAGGGTCGGACGCACGCCGGTAATGGTTAACACGCCCTGGTTGAGTGTAACGTGGAATTCACCATGTTGCATGCCCGCCACTTCGACCACCACGTGCAATCCCTCCCCGTCTTCCAGAACGTCTGTGGGGGGATGCCAGGCATGAGCATGACGCCACACCATGTATTGCCGCGATCCGGTGACAAGGTGAAGGTAAGGCAGCTTGGCCTCAGGTTGAGGTTGAGGTGCATCCTTCTTGGCCGTCATCCCCGATTATCCTCACACTACAAAGTGAGCTGATCCCCGCGGCAGGCAGCCGCATCAGCATGATCGGATGTGATTTTACCATAGGGGGTGGAGGCTGGCCTAGCAGATGATCATGCCTCGCCTAACTAGCGTGTCACGGCCTGGTCAGGAACCTCAGAGGCAATCCCTAGGGCTTGCTCCGCCTGCACACACAGAGAGTGTCCGCCTGCGGACAGCCAGGCTGCGAGGGTGGGGCTGCTGGGCCAACCCGCCGAGGCTTCACGATAAATGCCGCTCCCCCAGCGGTAGTAGCGCTGAGTCTCGTAGGCCCAGCTATCATAGCCACGGTTGATGACGCTGTGCCCGCCGTTATAGCCTGCCAGGGCTAGCCCAGCATGCCCCCCGGACTCCTCCAGCCCACGCGCAAGGTATCCCAGGCCGCGCTCAGCATTGGTAGCGGGGCTGTAAGGGTCTTCCCCCGCCTCAAAATGGAAGGGCATGACCTGGAACAATCCCATCGCTCCGGCACTGGATCGGGCGACCGGATTCCCACACGACTCGATCTGCATCACAGTTGCAGCCAGGTTGGGGTCCAGATCGTAATCCGCCGACCATTGCACCAGCTCCTCTTTCCAGTACTGCACGGAGGGAGTGAAGATCGGTGATAGAGAGGGCTGGGAGTGAGGGCGCGTGCTCGGCGCTTCATACAGGCCCCCTGCCTGAGCAGGCTCTTCAGAACCTCGGTGCGGCACGAAGGGCATGACGATGGCTTCCGACGATCCTCCTAGCAAGGATAAGACCGCGCTGAAGCCAAAGACAGCCAACGCAGCAAAGAACAGCACCTCCAGCAACACCCGCCGAAGTCGGTGGTGAGGCTCTAGGGTCTGCTGAGGGGTTTTCCTCTTGAGCTTGTCCGCACTAGCCATAAGCGACCAACCAGCGTCGTTAGAACCTATGTTCTATTATAGGGCCTGAGCTACCCCCCGTCAACCCGTCCCGACATGCCCTGCGTTCCTCCGCACATTGCATGACAGCGGCTGTGAATCTACGCCAAAGGCAAGGCCCCTGCAA
Organism: Anaerolineae bacterium; assembly: GCA_034434995.1. Taxonomy (GTDB): domain Bacteria; phylum Chloroflexota; class Anaerolineae; order Aggregatilineales; family UBA3940; genus DAOTYF01. The sequence continues at coordinate 10,835 of DAOTYF010000080.1, read as the reverse complement.
CCCCAATCCCTGCCACACAGTGGCACTCCGCCTAGCTTGCAGTGGCGGAAGTTTCGAGAGTAGAATCGGAGGGTATAGGCTTGCCCGTGCAGGGCGAGGATAGAATGGAGGGCCGCCGTGGAGCTGAGCAGATTGCTGCGCAGTGTGGAGATGTTCAGCGGATTGACGGATGAGCAACTCGAAAAGCTCGCCCACATCTTCACCGAGCGCGAGTACCGCCGTGACGAGGTTCTGTTTGAGCAGGGGGCAGAAGCCGACCGATTGTACCTCGTGCGGGAGGGGTTTGTTGAAGTGATCGTGGAGTCTGGGGAGTCGCCGCAGGGAAAGAACATTCTCAATCTCGGCCCCGGCCAATCTGTCGGTGAGATGTCGCTGGTGGATTCAGGGTATCGCTCGGCAACCTGCCGTGCCGCCACCGACGGTACCATTGTCGCCTCAGTGACCCGTGAAGCGTTCGAGCGCCTGTGTGAGAGCGATACCGCCATCGGCTACCGAATCATGCGCAACATCGCTGCCGACCTGTCGTTCAGGCTGCGCCACCGGACATTGGAGAGCAGTTAGTCATCGTCTGAGCCTGGCCGAGCCAGCACGCACCCGGTGAAAGGAACGCGCGATGATCTATAAGGTGAGCTACGTGGTGATCGGCGGTGAACACCCCGGCGCAATCGCCAATGCTGACCAACCACCTCGCGTCGGTGATATTGTCACCCTCGGCAAACACAAGTTCCGCATTCTGGAGGTGTTGGAGCTGATGCCGCCGCGTGGCGAGTTCAGCTTCCTACACGCCACCTGCGAACTGATCAAGGACAGCGGAGAGAAGTAGGGAAGACCCTTTACGTTTTGAAGCCGGGCAAGCCGGTGGGGAGAGGTTTGCTCTGCCCATCGCCCGCGTGACCTCCTGAGCCGCGCAGCAGACCGACGGATCGCCCAATCCCTCAGACTCATGCCCCGGGCCAGCTACCGTTCTGGGGCCGCTTTTCCCCGGTCGGGGATCAGGGCGATCTCCATGAAATCTTCGCAGAGGAAGACCCTCCCATCAAATGCCGTGCGGGCTTCTTCCACCAGGTGATCGGTGCCCTTATTCCACACCGGATAGTGAATCAGACCCAGCTCCTTGGCCCCCGACTCAGCGGCAATGGCACCTGCCTGCGCAGCGCTGGAGTGCCCCAACGGCTCATCGCCGCTGGACTCGTGGATCAGCAAGTCGGCTCCGTAAGCCAGCCTGACCGTCTCCGGGCAGGGCACGGTATCGGACGAGTAAGCGAACACAAATCCCGTCTTCTTGGCCAGCACCCGCAGACCGACGGTGGGAACGTAGTGTCGCACCGGGGATGCGGTGATGTTGAAGTCCTCGTTATCCAGCACGAGAATGCCTTCGCGTTCCGGCAAGTGATGAAACGCGACGGGGAAGAAGCCCGTCCACTCGTCCCAATGGAACGCCGTCATCAGGTCCTCAACGCGCTCCAAGCAGTGATGTAGCCCGTAGATGCGCAGGGGTGAGGTGCGCCCCACCAGCCACGACGCCATCATGAGATTGGGCACGCCAGCCACATGATCGGGGTGGAAATGGGTCAGGATCATATCGGTCAGGGCCTCCACAGCCACCCCCGCTCTTTTCAGGCTCACCAACGGGCGGCCCACGCAGTCGATCAGCACCGCGCTGTGCGAGCCTTTCAGCAGCATGTGCGAATTCTCATGTTCGGCGTCCGGCACCGCGTTGGCTGAGCCGAGGATAACGAGCGACGGCATGGCAACATGACCCCTTCAGGCTGCTAACGCCCCCCAGCGACTAGACCGACCAGCCAGGGGGTGACATAGATCTCGGCGACGGCAGCGACAAGCAACAGCGGGAGGACTGCCGCAAACCACAAGCGCGTCGCATCTGCCAGTGCCTCCATCCACGCCTCGCCGACGGTTTTGCCAGGCGGGGGCGAGATCACCGTCGCACCCAGCCGCACCGCGGCTGCCCCAGCCAGCAAAGCTGCCGGAATCTCGATCATGCCGTGAGGAAAGAGCGCCGCCCACGCCAGCATGGGGTCCATACCGGCAATGAGGATGTGGGCGTTCAGATAGCCCACCAGCCCCAGCGGCACCATCAGCAGCATAATCGCCAGCACGCCAAATGAGAACACCGCGAGCAGCGAAGCGACTGCCAACACGCGCGTATTCTGGCTCAGCACCCACAACACCCCCCGCAGGTTGGTGAGCCCAGCCTGCTCCATCGTCAACTGAAAGCGAGCGAACCAATCCTCCGTGCGGAACAGCTCCGTTGGAATGCGGTAAACATCGGCATACCGGAGACCGATAAAATAAGCGACGACCATCGCCAGACTGAGCACACCCATCGCAGACCACATCCGCCCCACCACAGCCAGCACCTCCTGGCGATACCACTGCCAGGCAGATCGACGCGGGCCTTCCCCATGACGGGCCAGGGTCAGGGCGAGCCACTGGCGAAGTGCCCCCAGCAGATTCAATTCATCGATCTCGCCGCCGATCAGCTCCTCGCGGTTGAAGATACGGATACCCATCCGCACCAGCAGGATCATCACCACGACCAGCCCGACGATGATCAGCCAGAGGACGGTATAGTTGGCCCAGAACATGATGAGGGCCTCAGCCTGGATCAGAAAAGCCATCGGGATGATGATGAAACTGGCCAGCAGGTTGGCTGCGCGGACACTGGTGGTCTGGCTGGACACCACCACCGCTGCGGCGACCATTACCAGGGCCTGGATCAGGTTCAACAGGATAATCTGCAGCAGCAAGGTTGCTGAGGGAACCCACTCCAGGTTGCGGTATACCCCCACCAGGTACACGGTCACGCCAAGCAGGCTGCCCATCAAGGGGGGGATGGTGGAACTCAGCGTCTTGCCAATGTAGAGCTGGGTGTTCGTCAGCGGGGTAGCCAACAGCGGCTCGAGACTGCGGCGCTCCTTCTCGCCCACAAACGTCTCCAGGGCAATGATCAGCGAGAACGAAATGGGGAAAAAGCCGACCACCATCAACAGGAAAGGGATCAGGCGGTCGCCGATCAACGAAGCGCCGAAGCGCTCCACGAAGCTGAGCATCCGTCCCGCGCCCCAGTTAGCGATATAGGGAAAGATCACGGTAAGTACAATGGTAGGGGCGACGATCCGCCAGTCGCGGAACATATCCAGCACTTCGCGGCGGGTGACGATCAGCGCGCGGCTGACATTCCAATGCGCCAGCGCCAGCCACCGGGGCAGGCCCGTGCCGGTCTGCTGGACGGAAGGGGCTAAGGTTGCCATATCGAACCCCGATCTTAAAATGCCACAACTACAGCGTTACACACGTTCTTCTTCCCCAACGACACGCAGGTATACATCTTCCAGGCTCTGGGGAACCTCACTGAGGGTGACCACCTCGACGCCGAGGGCGGCCAGCCGATAGATGACCTGTGGGTTGATCGCCTCCGGAGCGGGCGTACGATAGCGCAGCCAGGTCGGCCCTTGGCTCTCGATCTCAACCAGGTCAGAAAGGTCATGCGCCACCCCATTCACGGCTCCCGCCAGCCGGAGTTCCAGCAGGGGCGGGCCAAGCAGGCGCGTCTTTAAGTCCGCCGGCGTGCCCAGGGCAATGATCTTGCCCTGGCGAATGATCGCAATCCGGTCAGCCAGCTCCTCGGCTTCGGGCAGATTATGGGTGCATAGCAAGATGGTGCGCCCATCACCGCGCAGGTCTCGGATGGCATTACGCACCTGGCGGGCGCTGTGGGGGTCCATGGCCGAGGTTGGTTCATCGAGCATCAGAACCGGCGGATCGTGCAGCATGGCCCGCACCAGCGCCAACTTCTGGCGCATCCCCTTCGAATACTCTCCCAGCCGCCGGTCGAGGGCGTCAGCCAGGCCAAAACGCCCAGCCAACTGCGTTCCGTGCTGCTGACGGGCAGCCCGGTCCAGGCCGTACAACTCGCCAAAGAAGTCCAAATACTCGCGCCCCCGCATCCTCAGGTACAGCCCATGCCCCTCGGTCAGGACGCCGACATGCGCCCGCACCTCCTCTGGCTGCCGAACCACATCGAAGCCCGCCACGCGCGCCGTGCCCGCCGTGGGGGCAAGGATGGACGTCAGCATACGGACGGTAGTTGTCTTGCCCGCGCCGTTCGGCCCCAACAGGGCCAAGACCTCCCCTGTTCGCACCGATAGCGAAACATCCTGCACCGCCACGAAATTGTCAAAATGCTTGGTGAGTTCAAAGGTCTCGATCATATCTACCGCCAACCATCGACCCCCCTGTGTTCAATAAGCCTCACCCCGTTCCTTGATCCTAACCGGTCGTCGGCTTTATGCAATGGGGGAGTATTCCTAGTGGCCGTCTGAAGTGGTGGATGCGGCGGGTGGCTTGGCGTCCCCTGCCAGCCCCTCGACTTGCCGGTTGCGTCGCAGGCCGATCCACAGACCTCCAATAAGGAGAAGCACTGCCATGACCTGCACCCCTGACAACCCGAAGAGAGAACGACTTAGATCGAGGCGCAGAAAATCAGCCACGAACAGACCGGGCAGGAAGATGAGCGCTGCTAGCAGGAAGAGATCGCCCGGCTGCAGCCCCCGGCGCGACTCGACCCACACGACGATCCCCAGCACGGCCAGCGACCACAGCGACAGGTAAGCTGGCGTGGGATGAAAGCGCGTCCCAGCCGGATACAGGTTCAGGTCGTTGTATGGTGGAACCGGGCTAAGGACAGCGATCCCCCAGGGAAGAGAGGTCGGCGGCCCATACATCTGCTGGTTGACGATGTTTGCCAGGCACGCTATCGCCAGCCCGGCTAGGCTGCCCGGCGTCAGGATGTCGGCCCACAGCCAGATATCTACGCCCCGGCGCTTCAAGAAGATGAACACACCCAGCAGCCCACCTAGCAATGCCCCAGCCGGCCCGAAACCACCGCTCCAGATCGCCAGCGGCCCCACCTGCAAATCAAAAGGATGGGTCAGATACCAACGGCGGCTGTACAACTCAGCCACCGACGGTGGAGGGTTCCAGATATAGAACAGGCGCGCCAGAATCACTGCGCCGATCAATCCCCAGGTCAGGGCATCGATCACCAGCTCGGGATCCTGGCCGCGCGCCCGCGCCCGCCGGTAGCTGATGACGCCGCCGACCGCCATAGCCAACAGGAGGATCAGGCCGAAGTAGCTGAGCGTCAGCGGCCCGAGATGGATGCCGAATGGTGTAAAGGACATGCGCCCCCCTACTCCGCTTCCGCAGTCATCCGACGGACATACAACAGCCGCTGGATGGCTGTGACGTGCGATACGATCCCGATCAGGATAAACGCCCATTGAAGCGCGCCCGGCCCAAGGCGCATCATCTCGACCAGAATGCCCGCCAGCAAGATATACGCTTTCTCCTGGCGGCCCGCCCAACCGACGTTGGCGCTTGGTAGCCCGCCCATCGACTCAGCCTTGCCACGCACGTAGCTGGCCATCAACGCCCCGGCGATGCCAAACAGCACCCAGATCGGCTCAACCAAGCCGCTGAGCATCACCCCCCCTGCCACAAACAACTCGGCGTAGCGGTCAGCCACATGATCGAGAACCCCACCAAACCGAGTGATGCGCCCCAGCGCGCGGGCGGTCGCCCCGTCCAACACATCAGTCAGCGTCATCAAAACCATCACCAGCAACGACCAGCCCAGCAGTCGGTTGGCGAGCAGCGCAGCCGCCACGGCGGATAGCGCCAGCCCGGCCAGTGTCCAGAAATTCGGGGATAGCCCCAGAGCCAGCCCCAGCCGCCCCAGCGATTGGCTCATCTTCTCGTACAAACGGCGATTCTGCGCCAGCATTGTGTTCTCCTAACCTGACCCATCACGCATCAGCAGTTCGAAACGGCGATCGGCCTCGCGGGCCGTGAGGGGGAAATCGGGCCCCACATGTTCCACCATGACCGAGGCCACACATGAACCGTAATAGCACGCTTCCTTCAGCGAGCCATATCGGAGATAGCCCACCACAAATCCGGCAGCATACGTATCGCCCGCGCCAGTGGGATCGATGGCGTTGGTAGCAAAAGCGGGAATACGGGTGTAGTGGTCACCGTCAAATGCCGCCGATCCATCGGCTGCCATTGTCACGATAGCCACCTGGCAGCCCAGTCTCTGCAGGGCCTGTGTTGCACGCCGCAGGTCGCCTTCGCCCGCACGCGGGTTGATCCCGGTGATCGTCTCTGCCTCCACCTCGTTGGCTTTGATCACATCGCACAAAGGGGCTATGGCCTCAATCTCGGCGTTGCGATAGTGCTCGATGCGGCCATCCGCTCCGATTCGCCGCAGCATACCCTGTGGGTCGAGCAGCACCCTACCCCGCGCAGCCTGCCGAACCTCGCGCAGGAGGTCGGCGGATACTTCGCCGAGGATTGGCCCCACAATCACATAGTCAGCAGCCTCGACCACCCCCTCCGGGATAGACGGGATAGGCGCGGCACGGCCCAGCACATCGAGATGGCGGTTGCCGAGCGCATCGTAGTAGACCAGGCTGAAACCGCCTGTCTCCGGGGAAGGATAGACATGGGCCGCAATGCGGTAGCGCTTCAGAGCCGCGTCAAAGGTGGCAGCGAAATCCTCCCCCACACAGCCGATCAGGGTCGTCTCTGCCCCCAACCTGCGGGCGGCAAGGCAGGCATTGGTCGAGCACCCGGAGAGCACGCGCGTGCGGGTGTCAACCACGGGTGTTTTGATGTAATCGAAAACCGGGTTACCAATGCCAACAATCTTCATGGCCCAGCCCCTTTCCGGTACAGGGATGTGGGCTGCGTTCTTTGCCAAACCGCGAGCCGCGCGTTATACTTTAACACACTTCACAGCGGGGCGTAGCGCAGCTTGGTAGCGCGCAGCGATCGGGACGCTGAGGTCGTGGGTTCAAATCCCTCCGCCCCGACTAGACGGGAAGGAAGCCTGCTTGGGGTAGCAGGCTTTTCTCATTTCGTCGCTCGCTTGGCTTCATCCCACAGGTCGAGCATTTCTTGGAGGCCCACCGATTCCCAGGCGCGACCTTCATCCCGCACACGCCGCTCGATGTAGGTAAAGCGGTCGTAGAAACGACGGTTGGCCGCCCTGAGCGCGTCCTCGGGGTTGATCCCCAGCCAGCGCGCCCACACCGCGATCACCAGCAGCAGATCGCCAATCTCGATAAAGCGCTCGTCGCCAGTGGCAGCCTGCTGGATCTCCGCGATCTCCTCCTGCACCTTGGCGATCACCTCGTCCTCGGTGGCCCAGTCGAAACCGACCCGGCGGGCGCGCAGATCGTACTCATGCGCCTGAGCCAGAGCGGGCAACGCGCGAGGGACGCCGTCAAGCAGACCACCTTCCGCCTGACCCTGCTCAGCGCGTTCGGCGGCTTTGATCCGTTGCCAGTTCGCCTTCACCTGCTCCGCGCTGCCACGGACATCCACATCCCCCCAAACGTGCGGGTGGCGGCGTTTGATCTTGGCATCCACACGCCGGATAACCTCTGCCATATGGAACTCGCCTTCGTCCACCGCAATTTGCGCGTGCAGCACCACTTGGATCAACAGGTCGCCCAACTCCTCAAGCAGCTTTGCCGGGTCATCGGCATCGATGGCTTCCAGCAGCTCATACGTTTCCTCGAGCAGGTAGGGCCGAAGGGATTGGTGTGTTTGCTCCCGATCCCAGGGGCAGCCATCCGGCGCACGGAGCCGGGCAATTGTCTGCTGAAAGCCTTCAAAGCTGGCAACCGCCTCTGGTGAGGCATCGAAGCGCGGCACAAACAGGGTGGTGAGGTGGGACACAGCACGCCGGTCGACCTCATATAAGGGGAGATGTTCAACCCGCTGCTCTGGCGTGCCCGCGGCATGAACCAGCGCCACCGGATGCCCATCCGGGTACTGGTTCATCAGCGTCAGCTTCACGTCGGAAGCGAGCCGCTGCCCATACAACTGGACAACCAAGGCAGGATGGTCGGGGTTGATGGGGGGATGATCGAGCGCAGCCAGGTCGGTCGCATCCACGATCTGCAGGCCGCAGGCGGCATCGACGCCCAACCCCGCCAGGGTAGGCTCGATAAAGCTCACCCCGTTGATGACCCGGATAGCGATTCGCTGAGCCTGACATTCGGCAAGCAGCCGCGTCACCGTCCCCTCAGCCACCATCGGATCACCGGGCACGGCATATACCACGTCGTCATGCGCCGCCGCCGCAACCAGCCGGGCTACGATGGAATCATACACCTGAGCGAAATCATGGGCCTGTTCGTACAGCTCATCGAAGCTGTGGTAGATCGGCCCGGGGGGCAGATGAGGCACAGTTGGATGAATGCGCGTGCGCAGGAAGACCTCCCTGGCATGGCTGAGCGCCTCCCAAGCCGCGCGAGTGATCATCCCCGGGTCGCCGGGGCCAAGGCCAACGATGGTGAGAGCCATGCTGAGTCCATGTGAGCAGAAAGCGCAGCCCTGCTGCGCGCCTACGATTTGTAAGCCACCACGCCGAATGCCTGCGGCCTGCGAACGACCCGCACAAAGCCCGCTTCCTGCAGGCGGCGGATCACCCCTGCTGTCACGCTCCGCCCCGACTTGCTCTGCGGGTCGCCAACATAGTGGTAAAGGATGCCCCGGCGGGTGAGCACGCGGAACAATTGCCGGTAGAAGTCGCCCGAATACAGATCACCTGCCAGACTGAAGGCGGGCGGATCGTGGATCACACGGTGGAAGCTGCCAGGGGGCAGCTCCGCGATCACATCCTGGGCATCGCCGATCATCTGCACCAGCTTCGGATTCTCGAACAGCGGTTGAGACCAGGGATTGAGCCGGGCGATTTCGAGGCTGGTCGGGTCCAGCTCGATGGTGATCACCTCGTCCGCCGTCCGCGCCGCCTCAATGGCGGTGTAACCGAGGCCGGTGGCGGTATCGAGCACCCGCCCGATCAGGGGTGCTACTGCTTTGATCTTGCTGAGCGTATCTCGATGGGGATCGGTGCCCTTAATGCGGTGCATGGGCACACCGGAGACGAGCATGGTCGGCGCACCCGGCGTCGGGTAAAGCGAGCGCACCCAGCCTGTTACCTGTGAGAACGCCTGGACCGGGCATATTGCATCGCCATCCACCCAGAAGCAAGTATTGTTGGACTGCGCGATCCGTTCCACATCCGCCCAGCTTACCCGCTCCCCAGTCGGGAAGGTCACTCCCTGATCTAACAGAGTCACTTCGACCATCGACAGCCCCAAATCGGGCGACGCGGTCGCGGTGCGCGCACCTCGGAGCCTGGCAGCCAGGATCGGGGCGGCCTGGTAGTGAGAAAGCACAATTAAGGGTGGCATGGCGCTGATTATAGCAGGAGCCAAACATAAGCGGCCCTCAGCAAACGAAAGAGCGCGGATAAGCGCTCTCTCCTGAACCATGCACCATAGGCGGCGACCCGTTCATTGCAGGCCGCCGCCGCAGAGCCGCTGGCTGGGAAGCTAACGTTTGGTGTAGGTGGGCGCTTTGCGGGCGCGCTTGAGGCCGGGCTTTTTGCGCTCCTTCTCGCGCGGGTCGCGCGTCAGGAGGCCCGCCTTACGCAGCGCCGGGCGTAACGATTCGTCGTACTTGACCAGCGCCCGCGCCAGCCCCATCTGAACGGCCCCGGTCTGGCCTGTCACGCCCCCGCCGCGCACCTTCACCGTTACGTCCAGGCGCCCTCGTGTGCCGGTCACATCGAGTGCCTGGGTTGCGGCTACCGCATCACCGTAGCGTGTGAAGTACTCGTCCAGCGGCTTGTCGTTGACGACGATGTTGCCGGTCCCCTCCAGGTGAACTCGCACTCTGGCAGCGGATCGCTTGCGACGCCCAATTCCCTCAAAATACGGCATAACTTTCACCCTTTTTCAGATCAATCTCATTCGCCGCACGCTACTCAAGCTCCAACACTTCGGGGCGCTGAGCAGTGTGCGGGTGTGCCGGCCCCGCGTAGACGCGCAGCTTCCTGAGCATGTGGCGTCCCAATGCATTCTTGGGCAGCATCTTCCTGACAGCCTGCTCGATAACCCGCTCAGGGCGCTTCTTGAGCAGATCGCGCAGGCTGATGGCGCTCAACCCGCCGGGGTAGCCAGAGTGGCGGTAGTAGATCTTATCCGCAAGCCGATTGCCTGTGACGTGGATCTTCTCGGCATTGACCACGATTACAAAATCGCCACAGTCCAGATGCGGGGTAAAGATCGGCTTGTGCTTGCCGCGCAGAATGGTCGCCACGCGCGTCGCCAGACGGCCCAGGGTCTTGCCCTCGGCATCGATGATGTACCATTTGCGCTGGATATCCTGCGGTTTGGCCGAATACGTCTTCATCACGCTGTCCACACTCCTTACGCAGCCCTGTCCGCCCCAGCAGGGCTACGACAGGTTACTTTGCCTCGGGATACTTCACCGCCACCAACGTCAGCCCGTGAGCCGGCGCCGGCGGTGCGGCCCGTTTCCGGTCACGGGCAGCCAATACGGCGCGGAACTCGTGGGCGGTCATTCGCCGCCGCCCGACCTCGACCAGGGTTCCCACGACTCGGCGCACCATGCGGTACAGAAAGGCGTCGGCGCTGATCGCCAAGCGCAACTCATCCCCGTAGCTAGCCCAAGTGGCCTGAAAGACTGTCCGCACCGGGTTATCGCCCTTCGGCGGCGTTCCGAACGCGCTAAAGTCATGCGTCCCCAGCAAACTCTCGGCCGCCTCCTGCATCGCTGCCATATCGAGTGGGGTTACCACATGCCAAGCGCGCCAGCGGCGGAGCGGGTCCCGGACCTGAGCTACGTACAGCCGATATTCATACTCTCGGCTGGTCGCATCGTAGCGCGGGTGAAAATCCGGCGCAGCCTCCTCGACCTGGACAACAGCAATA
>DAOTYF010000079.1:0-52134 GCA_034434995.1 Anaerolineae bacterium | reverse complement strand
AGTCGATCCAGACTCCACCCCAGAAGGCGCGATCGCGGGACCGAGTGCGCTCTGAAGCCATTCTGGCATCTCTTCAGCGCTGACCCCTGTTGGCAATGAGACCTCACCCTCGGACGGGCGCAGGAAAATATCAGTAATGGAAGGGGGGCGTGATGGTGTCTGAAATGGACCAGTTACCCCTCTTTGCTTCTCAATCGCGCTGATCTGGGAAACCCAATCGGCAGCGCCGGTCTGAGTCGCCTGGCGCTCCAGTGAGTAATCAAGCATGGTCAGGCGAAAAGCATCAGCAGGAGGGCTTTGGCCCCCATGTTCTAGGGCGTAGCCCTGTATCGGATCCAGCTCCTTGACGCGCTCCAAGAACGGCTGTGCCTCAGTAGGGCTGCCTGCCTCTAACCACAACTGCGCGAGAATACGATTGGCATCGATGCTGTAGGGCAGGCGCTTGAGCACTGCCGCTGCGACCCGTCCAGCCTCGACTTGCTGATGGCTGTCCCATAGCACCTGCGCCAGCAGCACCTGTAAATCGAGGCGTTCCGGGTCTCTAGCGATCCCGGCTCGAATCTCTGCGATGGCTTGATCGTACAGCTTCCCCCTGGCATACATACGCGCCAGCGCGCCACTGGTCAGGTGAATTTTGCGGGGAACTTTGCCGCCGCGCTGTTGGTAAAGGCGCTTGATCTCGTCTTGAAGCTCACGGTTATTGGGGGCCTGCTCAAAGGCACGCTCTAAGTGCCAGATAGCCTGATCGAGCGCACCGCTCTCACGATAGGCATCGCTCATACCTACATGAGCAATAAAATCGTTAGGATCGGCGCTCAGCACACGCTGAAACAGGTCAAGCGCATCCTGCTGCCGATCCTCCTGCGCGGCCAGCGCGCGAGCCAACAACTTATAGGTCTCAATATGTTTCGGATACGTCTCAAGGATGTGGCGACATTGGGCAATGACCTCGCTGTAGGCATCGCGGGCCATTCGGTCTTCAATATAGTCAAGGTATGCCCGAAGGCTGATCTCTGCCATCCAATCGTCCGAGACAACTGCTCACTGTTGCCGGCTATGGAACTTTGACCTCAGTTCAGATCGGATTATGCAATGATTTAACCAAAACCGCAAATGGGAACACCCCTATCCGGTGGTCATTGCACGATAATCTGGGAAAAACTATAATGAAACCATGTTACTAGCGTTTGACTGTCCATAGTTCTATCCCTATACTGGACGTAGCGATAGAGGAACATCATCAGCTGTTACAGCACTTATGACCCATGCCGATCAGCATCAAAGATCGGCGCTCATTGGGCGGTGTAATGTCAGAATCAAGTGATACGCGGCACATAGATAGCGGCGATCAGCGTTCCCTATCAGTGCCAGATGGAACGCTTCAGCCAGGCCAAGTGCTGCAGAGCCGTTACCGCATCCTGGGGATCATAGGAATGGGCGGAATGGGCGCCGTTTACCAGGCCCGCGACCTCCATTTCGCCAACGTGACCAAACTGTGTGCGGTCAAGGAGATGATCAATCTGGCCCAGGATCAGCAGCTGCGGGAACACACAATCCGCAACTTCGAGCGCGAAGCCGAGATTCTTGCCACGCTCAGCCACCCGGCCATTCCCCAGATCTATGATTACTTCAGCTTTGGCGATCGGGCCTACCTAGTTCTGGAATTCATCCAGGGGAGAGACCTTGAAGCGCTGCTAAGTGGAACGGACAAGTTCCTGCCGGTTGAACAGATTCGCCAGTGGGCCATTGAGATTTGTGACGTCCTGAGCTATTTGCATACCCATGAGCCGGAGCCGATTGTCTTTCGTGACATGAAGCCCAGCAATGTGATGATTGACCACCATAAACGGGTGCGCCTGATTGACTTTGGTATTGCCAAGACATTCCAGATAGGGCAGCCCGGCACAATGATCGGTACAGAGGGGTATTCCCCGCCCGAACAGTACAAGGGAATTGCGACACCTGTTGCGGATATTTATGCATTGGGGGCAACATTGCACCATCTCCTGACGCGACGCGATCCGCGCCTGGAGCCGCCATTTTCCTTCGATCAGCGCCCGATCCGCGACTATAACCCGGATGTGCCAGAAGAAATGGTAGCCGTCGTCATGCGCGCACTGGCTTATAAACCGGAAGACCGGTACGCGAGCGCCGCCGCCATGAAGTTATCCCTTGAGGCTATTGGAAGCGCCGAGAGCACCGCCGTGGTCTCGGCGAGCGGAGTCGGCGTGCCACGGAATATCGGTACACCGGTGAGAGGTGGTAGCCTGGCCTCGGGGGTGGGTGTCGCAGATGGGGCCCCTTGGGTCATGGGGGGAGATGCTGACAACGTGCTCCCGATCTGGTCGTTCCAGGTCGAAGACGCGGTGCGTTCCACACCGTTGGTGCATAACGGCATCCTGTACGTCGGCTCCTATGACAATAATCTGTGGGCGCTCGATGCGCGGGAAGGAAGTCTGTTGTGGAAGTTTGCGACCGAGGGGGGCATTGGCTCTTCCCCTGCTTACGGCGGAGGGACCGTCTATATTGGCTCGTCTGATCATCGCCTCTATGCGGTCGATGCGCGTTCTGGAAATCGCAAATGGGCTTTCAAGGCTGAGGGGAAGATCTTCACCAAACCCCATCTTGCCCTTGGTCTGGTGTTCTTTGGATCGGACGATGGCAAACTATATGCCTTGAAGCCGGGGTCTGCCAACGCCCGTCAAATGTGGGCCTACAATGCCATGCTCCCGATCCGGTCTTCCCCAGTCGTTGATGGGGATAGCCTCTACTTTGGCACCGATGGAGGAGAATTCTTCTGCCTGGATGTCTCCAGCGAGATGCGCTGGCGCTTCCAGACCCGTCGGCGCATTATGTCCACTCCCCTGGTGCGAGACGGCGTCGTCTATGTCGGATCGGATGATTGGTACGTCTACGCATTGGATGTGAGCCAGGGATACCCGATCTGGCGCTTTCGTACTAAGGGCCAGGTGATCTCGTCACCCGCCTTTGCAGATGGTAAGGTCTATTTTGGCTCAGCAGATGGGAACGTATACGCGGTAGATGCGCTCTCAGGGCGCGAGGTCTGGAAGTATGAAGTTGGCTCAGGCGTGACATCGTCGCCATACGTCTATCTCGACTCGATCTATGTAGGAGCAGTCGATGGTGCATTGTATTGCCTCCATGCTAAAACTGGTGACCTCCTGTGGCGCTTCCAGAGCCAGGGCCCGATTCTGTCTTCTCCCTACGTGACAGACGATATCGTGTACGTTGGTTCAGACGATCAGCACATCTACGCCTTACATGCCTGATGCAGGCTTTGGGGAGAGCGCGCCATGGATTTCATTCGCCGTCTGTTTGGTGGAAGTAAATCGGGCCAACCAAGCCCGGCCACTGTGCCTGAGACGCTTGATATCGCTCAGTCTGCGAAGCCACCTCTCGTCTCAGGAGGGGTGGATGGCCCTACCACCCCTCCCCTTCAAACGCGCCCACTGGATCCGCCCAAGACCTACAGCACTCCCTACCCCAGCCGTCGGTTAAAGTATGGCATTGCCAGCGATGTAGGCCGCGTTCGCAATAATAACCAGGACGGGTCACTGACCCTGATAACCACCACTGAAGTCACGGGCAACCCCCCTGCAGTAGGCCTGTTTGTGGTCGCTGATGGGATGGGCGGGCATAAAGATGGTGAGCACGCCAGCGCTGTGACGGTGCAGACGCTGGCCCATTATGTTGTCGATCAGATTATCCTCCCCCAGCTTGAGAGCCGGGAAATGACTTCCGATCAGAAGACGATCCCCGAAGTGCTAGTGGAGGCCATGGAGGCAGCCAATGATGCGGTGCAGGCCCAGGTCCCGAATGGCGGCACAACAGCGACCTGTGCTGTGATTCGTGGAGACCTAGCTTACATCGCTCACGTCGGTGACACACGTGCTTACCTCATTACCGAAGGCAACATGGAGCTGATCACGCGCGATCACTCGCTTGTCCGTAGGCTTCAAGAATTGGGTCAACTTACCGATGAGGAGGCCGAAGCTCACCCGCAGCGAAATGTGCTGTATCGCGCGATTGGCCAGGGAGATACGCTTGAGGTTGATGCAGCCACACGTCGCCTGCCTCCCAATGCCCGCTTGCTGCTGTGTAGTGATGGGCTATGGGGAGTCATCGGAGATGAACGGATGGCTCGGATACTGGCTGATTGCGCTGACCCCCAGGAAGCCTGCGATCGGCTGGTAAGTGCAGCGAACGAGAGTGGCGGGCCTGACAATATCACCGTGATTGTAGTGCAGATGCCGGACTGAGCTTGGCAATGGATCCGGTACAGGATTACTATGCAATCCTGGGTGTTGCCCACAACACCACAGAAGAAGGTTTGCGCCTAGCCTATCGGGCAGCCGCGCGGCGTTTCCACCCCGACGTAAATAAAGCGCCAGGTGCGGTCATTGTCTTTCGAGACATCAACACTGCCTACGAAGTTCTTTCCGACCGGCAGCGCCGCTCTGAATACGATCGGCTCGCTAGCGTTCAGGGACTTGGGACCTCTAATCTGAGGCTTATCACCTCCTACAGCCGGCGTTTCCTCAAACGGCTCGATGAGCCGCAATTGCTCTATACCCTTATCAAAATCCAGCCTGCTCTGGAAAGAGGTCTCACCGCCGATGCCCCGCTGAACCTGTGCCTGGTGCTGGATCACAGTACTTCGATGAAGGGAGCGCGGCTCCAGCATTTGAAGTCGGCGGTTCATCGGATCGTAGATGAGTGCCGCCCTGAAGACATCCTGTCCATTGTATCGTTCAGCGACGATGCGGAGGTTCTGGTTCCGGCCCAACACCCCACCGACCCCCGTACTATCAAGGCACTGGTTAGCACGATGCGCCCCGAGGGAGCAACCGCCATTTATCAGGGACTTCGGGCCGGGCTAGCACAGATCGAGCGCTTCTGCGATTCCCGCTATGTCAACCACATTGTCTTGATCACCGATGGCCGTACATATGGTGATGAGGAAGAGTGCCTTAAACTTGCCAGAGAGGCCCACTTGCGCGGTGTAGGCGTCAGTGGCATGGGGATTGGTGAGGACTGGCATGATAACTTCCTCGATGCCCTGGCATCCAGCACGGGTGGCTCTTCGACCTATATTACCTCCGCCGATGCGGTAAGCCGCTTCCTGCAAGAGCGCATCCGTAGTCTGGCCGCTGCCTATGCTGAACGTGCCCACCTCATCGTCGCACCCACAACCCGCGTGGACCTCAACTCTGTCACGCGCATCTCTCCAAACCCCATGTCTCTATCGGTCGAGCCACAGCCTATTCCGCTGGGGACTATCTCTGGCCTTTCGCCAACTATGCTCATGTTTCAGTTCCACATCTTGACTGGTGAGGCAGGCCCCGGTGAGTTCTACGTTGGGAGGATCGATGTAAGCGCAGAAGTTCTGGGAGCGACCAACCGTGCTGAACGTGTCGTTCAAGACTTGACAGTGACGATTGTCGAGGAAGATGTGGAAGAGGAGCCGCCTGCTGAGCTGCTCGAAGCGCTGAGCAAACTGGTCCTGTATCGCTTACAGGATCGCGCCCGCGAAGCCATTGCAGAGGGAGATTTCGCTGAGGCTACCCGCAAGTTGGAGTACCTGGCGACCCGTTTATTTGAGAATGGAGAAGAAGAGCTAGGCCAGGCCGCGCTGCGCGAAGCTCGGTATGTGAGTCAAACTCAGACCCTATCCGATGAAGGCGCAAAACGGTTGAAGTATGGAACTCGTTCGCTCTTGCCGCTTCCGGGGGATCGGAATGATTAAGTGTCCGTATTGCCAGCATAGCATGATGGAAGGCGCTCTATTCTGTGAGGAGTGCGGCCTCAGCCTTTGGGAGGATGCAGAAGGCCAGGTTCCAACTCGCAAACTGGAGGACGATTCCGATGATTTCAGTGTGAAGTCGGGCTGGGGAACGGCAACCTTTCAGCCCCGCAACCAGGTCATTGTCCATGTGCGGGATGCTGCTGAGCCGATCACAATCACACCGACCGCGGAATTCGTCATTGGGCGGCGTGATGCTGCCAGTGGCATGATCCCCGACCTCGACTTGACCCCGCACGGAGCGCTTGAAAAGGGGGTGTCGCGGATGCATGCCGCATTGCGGCGGGGTGAGGATGTTCTATCCATTGTCGACCTGGACAGCGCTAATGGAACCTATCTGAATGGCCAGCGTCTAGCAGCCCACCAACCACGTTTGCTCCGCGATGGTGATGAAATTCGGCTGGGCAAGCTGGTATTCCATATATATTTCAAGTGACCAGAGGAGCTTCTCGGAGGCCTTACGGCGACTCTGGTGAAGAATGCTGAGGCAACAAGATGAGTTATCGACTTCAAGTTCACATTGCCAATGACGACCCGATTGTGGTTGATGTGGACGAGCTGCCCAAACCTACCGATCAATTCCTGATCGGCATGAACCCGCAACGTCGGGACGGGAAGGAAGTTCAGTATATTCTGCGTGAGGTCAATCAAGTCATCTTTCCCATGTGGCGCATCAACTTCATCCAGATTCTACCTGGCGAGGCCGAAGAAGAAGTACCTACCTTCGTACGTGAATGAGCGCCCAACCGCCTCTATCCGACCCTGATTATAGACAGATGCAAGTTCTCGTCGCTGACGATGAGGCTCGCATGATTCATTTCATCCGCATGAATCTGGAACTGGAAGGTTTCCAGGTCATAGAGGCCAGTAATGGGATAGAGGCACTGGATATGGTGCGCAAACACATCCCTGATCTGATCATCCTGGATGTTATGATGCCTCAGCTTGACGGCTTCGAGACTTTGAGAATGCTACGCGAATTCTCAGGCATTCCTGTCATTATGTTGACCGCCAAGGGGGAGGAAGAGGATAAAGTTCGCGGCCTGGAACTGGGTGCTGACGATTATGTGACGAAACCCTTCGGAGCAAGGGAGCTGGTGAGCCGCGTCAAGGCGGTTTTGCGGCGCGTCTCATCCATCGGAGAACCAGGGGAAGCAGTTATCCAGATCGATAAGCGCCTGAGCGTGGATTTCAACCGGCGGGAAGTCATTGTGGCTGGTCGCCGTATCAAGCTCCGCCCGACGGAGTATCGCCTGTTATACCACCTGATTGAGAATGCAGGTTGGACGGTCCCCCATGAACAATTGCTTGCCAAAGTCTGGGGGTACGAATATCGTGACGAAACGCACTACGTCCGGCTGTATATTAATTACCTGCGCGAAAAGATTGAGGAAGACCCCGCTAACCCCAAGTATATCCTGACCGAGCGCGGCATTGGCTATCGCTTTGTAGACTTCCGCAGGGAACAGCAGAACGATTAGCATCTCCGAGGTCACGACTTCGGGTCAACCGCTGTGCGGCTGTGCAGGTAAGCAATTGCTGCTGTGCCTATCAGGATCAGGCCTATTAGCCCTGCCAGTAGCCCGCCGCCTACGATTAGACGGCGAGTTGAATCAGGCAAAAGTTCCTCCGCTTTGTCGTCCGTTTCGCTCGCTGGCAGCCCATCCCGGAAAGCCTCGTCCTGTGCCTCGGCAATCTGGGTAGGCATCTCAGGGAGCGCCGGGGGTACAGTCGAGGTGATTGTGCCGAGGGATGGAGGGGTAATCGTCGCAGGCAGGGTGGGCATCATCCGCGCAGTTGCAGATGGGATTATGTTTGATGCGTCCGTCTGTAGCGTAGCGGTGGGTTGCGATGGCCCAGCGGAGGGAGGGATAATAGTCGCAGGCGGCGCTGAACCGATGCCAGAAGCGACCGCCCCGCTGGATTGGTACTCATGGATTAGCTCGGCAGTCAGGTTCAGGTAAAAGTCACCGTAGTTGTTGCTTGGTTCGATGTGCGTGCCTTCCCACCACTCATTCCAGCTTGTGATCACAATCATGCTCGGGTTGCTTGCTGCTGCTGCCGCAAACGTCTCGCGGTAGAAGGCGCCATCCTGCCGCTCACGGATATAACGCTCTGACTGCTGGGTGTAGGTATTATCCCAGCCCGGCATCGCCGTTGCCACCCACATCCCGCCTCGGTTCCGGGTGCTGTTAGCCCACTGCATTTCGGTGGCATACACGTTGCTCGACCACGAGATAGTGTACATGTGCAGCCCATCGAATAGGGGTAGTGCATCCAGCGCGGCTCCCTCTGCAATCCAGATGCTGCGGTGCTCTGGGTCAACCTGCTGCCGGATCGACGCCCAGTCCGACATGCTGTAGCGGCCCTGGAACCAGAAGAACAACACAGGCTTACCGTCATAGCGGAAGTATGCTGGGTGCTGGGCATGAATGTTCAGGGCGTAGTTCAGCCCATCAACCACCTCCTGAGTGCTCTTGAACCAGGCTGCGCTACCCAAGTCGACCGATAGGAGCGCCGTGATGCCATTTGCGGCAGCTTGGTCAAGGATGATGCGAAAGTTTGTCTCGGTCTGGTTGTTTTCCTCCTGCGGGCCGTACCACGCAACGACCATTCCATCAATCCCGGCAGAGGCAATCTGCGAGACGTGCTGCTGGATCACAGCCGGGTCCCAGGAGTGATAAGGATTCAACGGCCAGTCTGGGGATTTCCCTGGGCCAACCGCCTGCGGAGCCCACCATGCGTAGTAATAGACGAGAACAGGAGCCGGTGTCGCCTGAGCATGATGCTCCGTGGAAATCGTTGAGACAGAAATGGATGCCAGTGTGCCAATCAGCGCCACTGATCGCTTCCAAACCCTCATGAGCCGTATTGTAGCGTGCGGAATGAGCCTCGCCAATCGTTAGGGGACGTGACATACTCTAGGTTGAATGTGGAGAATAACCTTCAGTCGGGGAGCGATCTTGAGATGAAAGCACAATTGCTCCAGAATCCTGCGCCTGTTGAGGACAACCCTCTTGAGCTTCTGGATATTCCTCGACCCTCATTGGCCGACAGGGACCTGCTTGTCCAAGTGAGGGTGTGCGGGGTTTGTCATACGGACCTCCATGTAGCTGAGGGCGATCTGCCCCACCCGACGTTGCCTATCGTGCCTGGCCACGAGGTAGTAGGCATCGTAGCAGAGGTTGGAGCGGCTGCAACCCGCTTCAGGCCGGGTGCTCGCGTGGGCATCCCCTGGTTGCATGACGCCTGTGGGGCTTGTGAGTATTGCCAGCGTGGCGAGGAAAACCTGTGCCAAAAGGCCAGATTTACGGGCTATACTGCAAACGGCGGCTACGCCGAGTATCTGACTGTGCCGGAGGATTTCGCTGTTCCCCTGCCCGATCGCTTCTCCGATGTAGAGGTTGCGCCCCTCCTATGTGCGGGAATCGTCGGCTATCGCTCACTCCGGCTGGCTGACCTGCGGACCGGCGAGCGCTTGGGGTTGTACGGTTTCGGCGGAAGCGCGCACATCTGCATCCAGGTAGCGCATCACTGGGGATGCGAGGTCTTCGTCTTCACCCGCAGCGCCGATCACCAGCAACATGCCCGCGACCTCGGCGCCGCCTGGGTGGGAACGGCTCACGACGAACCGCCCAGACTGCTGGACCGCGCGATCATCTTTGCCCCAGTTGGCTGGCTTGTTCCCCTAGCTCTGAGACATCTCCGTCCGGCAGGGACTCTGTGCATCAATGCCATTCACACCAGCCCGATCCCAGAGATGCCCTACCACCTGCTGTGGCATGAACGCACTATCCGCACTGTCGCCAATGCTACCCGCCGTGATGCCGAAGAGTTCCTAGCCCTAGCCGCTGAGGTCCCGGTCGTGACTGAGACACGCCGGTTTGGCCTTGCCGATGCCAACCAGGTTCTACAAATGCTCAAACGCAGCGAAATCAAGGGAGCAGCCATCCTGGATATGTCGCTGCCCTAACCTGCTCTATGGGTGGCCTTCTCCTGACAGGCTATCGCTGCTTTGATAAAGTCATTGAAGAGAGGATGTGCTTTGTTAGGCCGGCTTTGGAACTCGGGATGGAATTGGCTTCCGACCATGAAAGGATGCCCCTTTACCTCAGCGATCTCGACCAGGAGGCCGTCTGGCGATAATCCGCTGAACACCAGCCCGGCAGCCTCCAACTGATCGCGTAAAGCGTTGTTCACCTCGAATCGATGACGATGCCGTTCATCAACCGGGCCGGGGGCAGCATATGCTTCGCCAGCAATGGTTCCCGGCTTGAGCACACAGGGATAGTGGCCCAAGCGCATCGTTCCTCCCATGTCGGCAAGAGCCTGCTGATCGGGCATGAGGGCAATCACCGGATGTGTGGTGGCGCTGTCGAACTCGGTGCTGTTGGCGTCCTCCCAGCCGAGAACGTGCCGGGCGTACTCAATGATCATGACCTGCATCCCCAGGCACAATCCCAGGTATGGGACGCGATTCTCGCGTGCCCACCGCGCAACCAGAATCTTGCCCTCCACTCCCCGATACCCAAAGCCGCCGGGAACCACGACACCACTGACGTTTTCCAGCAATTCCCAGCCCTTCCCCTTTTCCAGGTCGCCAGAGTAGATCCATTCCAGGTCAACCTGATAGCGGTTGGCGATTCCAGCGTGATAGAGCGCCTCGCGTACGCTCATATATGCATCATGGAGCGTTGTGTACTTGCCCACAATCGCGATCCGAACATGGGGTTTGGGTTCCTTAATCTTTGTAACCAACTCCCGCCACTCGTTCAGATCGGCTGGTTGACCGTCCAGGGCAAGCGTCTCTGACAGGTAATTCCCTAACCCGGCATCCTCCAGCAAGAGCGGCACTTCGTACAGGAAGGGGGTCGTCACCAGGGGAATCACTGCGCGTGGTTCCACGTCGCAAAACAGAGCGATCTTGTCAATCACGTCAGGAGGGACGGGGTAGTCGGAGCGGGCGATGATCACATGGGGTTGAATGCCCAGCCCGCGAAGCTCCCGGACGCTATGTTGGGTCGGTTTGGTCTTCAGTTCGCCTGTTGCGCCAATATGGGGCAGCAGAGTCACATGGATGTAGATCGCGTTGGCCTTACCCACATCTGTGCGGAGTTGCCGAATAGCCTCCAGGAAAGGCAGGCTTTCGATATCGCCAACCGTCCCCCCCACCTCGACAATCACCACATCCGCCCCTGTCAGTTTTCCAACCCCGACGATCCGCTGTTTGATCTCATTGGTGATATGGGGGATTGTCTGAATCGTGGCTCCCAAGTAATCTCCCCGCCGCTCTTTAGCGATAACCGCGTTATACACCTGCCCGGTTGTGAAGTTGCTGGCTCGTGTCAGGTCAATATCCACGAAGCGCTCATAGTGACCTAAGTCGAGATCCGTCTCAGCGCCGTCGAAGGTCACGTAGACCTCCCCATGCTGATAAGGTGACATGGTGCCTGGGTCAACATTGATATAGGGGTCCAGTTTCTGAAGGGTAATGCTGACGCCGCGCGCTTTCAGCAGCCGGCCAATGGCGGCTGCCGTCACCCCTTTGCCAACTGAGCTGACCACTCCCCCTGTGCAAAAGACATACTTGGTCATCACGCCCCTGCGTCTCCCAATCCTCATCCAGCGGTGTGAGTGAGTACAAATAGAGACGGGGAGGTGTGGCTGTCAGCCGCCTCCCCGCCTATCCTATCTTGCCTTGTCAGGTGTGGTACGGTGCCCAGACCTGTGGGCCTGCCTCATACAAGTTTTGCAAGTTCATCCGCCGCTCGTCGCATGTCAAGAAATATCAGGCCCAGCTTTGAGTCCTCACGTGCCAGGGTCGTCAGCACGGCTTCCTCACCAACCGCCATAAGAATGACATAGCCCGACTTTCCACGAATATATACCTGATCCAGCACGCCCCGTCCAAGCTCGCTCGCAATACGCTCACCGAGGGATAACATCGCCGCCGACATAGCAGACACGCGATCTTCCTCAACTCCGCTGGGGAGTGCCGAGGCCATGATCAGCCCGTCCACACTCACCACGGCTGAGGCTTCGACACCATCAGTTCGTTGGAGATCACGTAGGCGGTCTACCATCAACTCAGTCCGCGACTTGGCCATGGACATACTCTCCTTTCGCGCTCAGAATCGCCCCTGATCTGGAATTGGCAGGGCGGCAAAGGCTAGGAATAATCAAGCCATACACCTGGGTTATACCGACCCTGGGGGGTTGTGTGGCCGCTCGATTTCACTGCTGCCTGCAATAATAGTGACTTTGAGAGATTTGGCAACTTCTGTCGCTACCTGGCAGCGGCTCAAGGCGTAGACGAGTGGAGCAACAAGGCATGACCAGCACCCCCGCTGCAAGCCGGGCTATTTCTTCCGCAGCATTCTTACTTCTTCACCACCGTTCCTTCATCCGTCTTCTGCCAGCGCCATCGCCGCTCTACCGCCTACACCGCTCCAACCATTCTGCCTCTCTTATCGACTACAGCGTCTGCCCCTCCGGGGAGCGCGGGGCGGTTGTGCCGGCACATCGGGCTGGTATAATCACGCGCTTGGCAGATACCAGATTATATTATGGCATATGTAACTCGCTCCTCTCCACTAACTCGGCATAGTCAGTTGCAACCGATCGGTTGCTTGGCGGCAATCGCCCTTCTTGCCCTGGGAACGGGTTGCTCCAGCGCAGAGGCAGCCACACCTGTGGTGACTGACCAGGCCAGCTCTTTTGCTAGCAGCCCCTCAGCTTGGGCGCCGACACCGGCCCGTCCCATGACAGCGACCCCGTGGCCTCCTATCACCGAAACACCCTACCCCATGATCACCCGTACCCCCCGCCCAACTCCGGGCGATCTGCCGGGGCGGATCACAGACGAGCATGGGGTCGTGATGGTTCTGAT
This sequence comes from Anaerolineae bacterium, assembly GCA_034434995.1. Classification (GTDB taxonomy): domain Bacteria; phylum Chloroflexota; class Anaerolineae; order Aggregatilineales; family UBA3940; genus DAOTYF01. Next base: position 39,421 of record DAOTYF010000079.1, on the reverse strand, counting down.
CCCAGAAGGTGAATTTATCATGGGGAGCGAGGAAGGCTTTCCTGATGAGGCGCCGGTGCATATGGTTTGGATTGATGCGTTTTACATTGATCTGACAGAGGTGACCAACCAGCAATATCGGGGCTGCGTCGAGGCGGGGGTCTGTCAGCCTCCACGCCGGACCAGTTGTTGTACTGAAGATGCCAATCGCGCTCCGATCTGGCCAGATTATTTTGGCAATCCGGAGTTTGACGACTATCCCGTGATCTTTATCAGCTGGTATGATGCGTATACATTCTGTCAATGGCGCGGAGCCCGGCTTGCCACTGAGGCCGAGTGGGAGAAGGCAGCACGGGGTACAGATGGGCGCACCTACCCCTGGGGGAACGAGGAGCCAACTCCCGATCACCTGAACTTCACCTGGCCGGAGACGATGTTTGACCAGCGACCGCTGTACACAACAGCCCCGGTAGGGAGCTATCCGCTAGGGGCCAGCCCTTACGGCGTGCTCGACATGGCGGGGAATGTCTATGAATGGCTGTGGGATGCCTACGCTCCAGATTACTATCAGTATTCGCCCTATCGGAATCCGACCGGGCCAGAAGATGGAGAATATCGACTGACACGCGGCGGATCGTTCTACAACCAGGCATTCCGCAATCGGTCGGCCAACCGCAACAATGCCTATATCCCTGCCAGCTCAGTTCACTTTGACGGGGGGGCACGCTGTGCTAGGGACATCCCCGGCCACGATCTGGGATTACGCCTGCCCTGAAAGGACGCTACCGGAACGGCATAGCGCGGGGTGGATGAGAGCAAGTAGCGACTGAACCGTTATACCCCCGAGTGATCGTGCGATATAGCTACCAGCCGTGCTCCAGCCGCAGGATGAGGCGCTCTGGCATGTCAGCGGTCTTCATCCGCTGCTGCACTGAGGCGATGTCGTAGGGGATGCGGCGAAACTCCCATGTTCTGCGCTCGACATCGAGGATCGCATAGGCTGCACGCGGATCGGAATCGCGGGGCTGGCCTACACTCCCAGGGTTGATGATCTGGCGGGAGCCGTCAAGAGGTATCTGGTGGTGATAGTCGGGCGCATATGCCTCTGACTCGCCTCCATCATTAATCTGTTTGAAGATCACAGGCGTATGAGTGTGGCCCACCAAGCAGTAAGGAGTCCGGAAAGCAGGGAAGTTAAGCGAGGCGATCAGCGGATCGAGGATGTACTCCCAAACCGGCTCGCGGGGCGAGCCGTGGGCTAGTGTAAAATCCCCCAGAACGAAGGTAGTGGGCAATGCTTCCAAATAGGCCAGGTTAGCATCCGTCAAGGTCTCACGGGTGAAGGTGACAGACTTGCGGGCATCGGTGTTAAAGGTGCGTATATCGAGTCGTCCGAGCGCAGCCCAATCGTGGTTGCCTGCCAAACATAGGTGGGGCAATTCGCGGAGAAGTTCGACACACTCGTTGGGGTCAGGCCCATAGCCGACCACGTCCCCCAAGCACCATACGAAGTCATAATCCGTGCCGAGTTTGCCAGCATCTTTCATAACCGTCTCAAATGCGGTCAGATTGGCATGGATGTCAGAGATGATCAGATAACGCATGCAGACCACCTTTGTGGCTGGGCTTGATTCGCCAGTGAAGGGTGAAACTCCTGGTTACGTATGAAACCATCTTACCATAGGTCGCAAACAGGGATCAACCGCGACTTTTCCCTAGCCCCGCCGCGCACTCGATAGTGCGACAAACGGTGCATATGCTCCGCATTACAATCCCATTACGCCTCGGATGCCACGCACAACCAGGCAGCGGCTTGCTGGAAGGCGCTCCTGCTGTTGATTGCCTGTTCGTGTTGTGAAGTAGTCAGTTGGGTGGAGTGAGTGCATCAGCGGCACCTACCGGATCAGGCACCGGATGCCGTCTGAACCATCGCAGAGCAGCGAAACCCAACACAAAGGGAAGCCAAAAACTGATCCCCCGGTAGCCAAGCGTCACCACTGTCGCACTGCCCGCGGGGACGCCCAGTGTGGTCAATACCAGGATCATCGTCCCCTCGACGAACCCCAGCCCACCTGGTGTGGGCGAGACCACAAAGAACAAGATGCTGATGCTGTAAGCTGCTACCAGTATCCCAAAGCTGATGGGCAGGCCAAAGGCCAGGGCGGTCAAGTAGAACATCGATAGGTGTAATGCTTCGTTAATTAGTGCATGGATGACCGGAACCAGCAAACGCCGCTTTTGACTCTGGCGCATCCGCATAACCGCATGAGTTAGATCGCTGGCAAATGCCCCCATCTGGGCTTCACTGAGCGGCGGTGAGCGTCGGATCACGGGAAAAAAACGCTTCATGGTATATGTCAGCCAAAGCAACACCTTTACCAGATTGTCTGGAGCAACCCAAGCGAGTGCCAGTGCGCCGATCATGATCACGTCCGCGGCTATCATTACCAGTGCGGCGCTGATCTCGAACCATTCCAGGTCATGCATCAAGAAGAGGAACAACAGGCCAAACAGGAGAAAGACGCTGAATGTGCTATACCACAGGATGGTGTAGACCAGATTGGCAATGAAGATGGCCCCAACGGATAGATCGCGGCGGCGCGCGAAGTGTAGAAACGGGACCCAGCCTGAGAACCCGCCACTGGGAGCAGCCACGGTTACGAAGCGACGCACTAGGTAAAGAGGAACCAGTTCGCGGCGCGACGAGGGTACTTCGAGCATTCGGTAGATGCTGGCGTATAGTGCGGCCTGATTGTAGATTGCTATGCCCAGCACGATCACGGTAGCCAGCACCAAATACCACACACCTTGCTGGAGGACGATCCCGATATCCACGAGCTGGTTGCGGTGTGTGTAGACAGCATAAATAAACGCACCGATCAGAAAAATATAGGCGAGGCTCTGCAGGTTGAATCTTTTCTGCATTGGAGTCAGTGCCGGATCATGAGTCACATATCGAGAATTATATCTGCTGGATGGAACATCGGCAGGCCGATGCTCGGACTACAGTGTGCCTCTTATCCCTCGGCAGCCGCGTAATTGGAACGGTTCCACTTTTGTGGCAAGATCGACTATGTTGCCATTGAGACCAACCGTCCAGCCTCAAGAGAGACTACCTTGCTGACCCACGACAAGCGCCCCATCACTATTGACGATCTGTACCGAATCTCCAGTGTGGAAGATCCGCGTATCAGCCCAGATGGGCAATGGATTGCCTATGTTCACCGGGCCGCAAACAAGATTGAGAATGGATACATGACCAACATCTGGCTTGCACCAACGAACGGGGGGCCGCCAATCCAATTGACGCGCAGCGGTAAGGATTCTCAGCCGCGCTGGTCTCCCGATGGGACGATGTTGGCCTTTACTTCGGCGCGAGATTCCAAGCCTCAGATATACCTGTTGCGTGTCACTGCACCAGGCGGTGAGCCGTGGCGCTTAACTCAAGCCGAGAATGGCGCCGGCAGTCCGGCATGGTCACCGGCAGGGACACATATTGCCTACTTGTCGGCAGTCAACGCAGAGGAGCGGTGGAAGGAAGATCAGGGAATGGCTGAGGATCCACCGCCGAAGGACAAACTGGAGGGAAAGCATCGCCAGGAGCGTAAAGAGCATGACGAGGCCAAGCGCTGGGATCCGCGCCCCGTTGCACGAATCCCCTACCGCGTGGGAACAGCTTTTGTGGACGACCGGTTCAGCCAGGTCTACGTCATCCCAGTTGCTGAAGGATCGGAGGAGGGTGATGCCAAGCCACGCCGGATCACCCATGTAGACGCACACTATGATCAACCCCAATGGATGCCCGATGGCAAGTCTATCCTCAGCCAGCGTGCGATCTACCCCGAACGAGATGAGCCCCACCGTTGGAAGAGCATCTATCGGATCGACCTTGAGACTGGAGCAGAGGAGCAACTCAATGATGATACTCATACCTGCGGCGGCGCTTCACCGTATGCGGATGGCGCTCAACCATCTCCTGATGGCCGCTGGATTGCCTACCAGCGCAACCCATCCAGGAACTTACCTGCTACCAACACGCGGCTGGCTATTATGCGTGCAGAAGGTGGCGAACCGCGCGATCTGACCCTGGAAATGGATCGGTCGGTTGTGGCTTTTCGCTGGTCGGCGGATAGTCGGTCGATCATTTTCAATGCGGACAGCGACGGCAGCCGAGAAATCTACCGAGTAACCATACCAGGAGGGGAGATAGAGAAGATTATCCCCGGCACGATGGATACGGAACTGCTCGATGTCTCGCGCGATGGAGGAATTGCGTTTATCGCCTGTACTCCACTCAGCCCGCCGGAGCTATTCTGGCAACCGCCTGACGCGAACCAGCCGTTCCAGCTCACCAAGCACAACGCCAAGCTGCTCGACGAAGTGATCATTCAGCCAACTTATGAAATGCGGTTTACTGCTCCCGATGGCCAGCCCCTTCAGGGATGGTACATGCTACCCGTCGGCTACGAGGAAGGTAAGACCTACCCCCTGATCTTGAACGTTCATGGCGGGCCGCATGTCATGTGGAGCTCCAGCACCAAGACAATGTGGCATGAGTGGCAGGTCCATGCAGCGCGGGGATACGCAGTCTTCTACTGCAATCCACGCGGCAGCGATGGCTACGGGGAAGCATTTAAGGACGCGATTCACGGACAGTGGGCGGAGCCTGCCTACACCGACATTATGGCAGGCGTTGAAGCACTGCTGGAGAAGGGTTTTGTTGACCCGGCACGGATGGGGGTAACGGGTGGCTCATACGGTGGATACATGGTTGCCTGGATTGTGGGGCACACCAACCGATTCGCGGCGGCCTTCTCACAACGAGGGGTCTACAACCTGTTCAGTTTCTATGGAACCAGCGATGTTCCCTTCCTGATATCGGATGAGTTTGATACGGAGCCTTGGCAGAATCCTGAGACGCTATGGAAGTGGTCCCCCATTGCCTATGCACACCAGATCAAAACGCCGTTGATGATCAAAGCGGGCGAGAACGATTATCGTGTGCCTATCGAACAGGCTGAACAGCTATTCGCGATGGTGCGGCGCAGCGGCGGCACGGTCGAGTTTTTGCGCTACCCACGCGATGGGCATGAACTCTCGCGCAGTGGAGAACCGGAGCACCGCATCTCGCGGCTGGAACACATGCTGAGCTGGTTCGATAGATATTGTATGCCAGATAGGGAAGCATGATCCCTTCCAGCGCCACCGGGGCGGGGTTACTGATCCTCCAGGTGGGAACATCAGCCAGGCCCGGCTATAATGGCCTCCATGCAAGCCTCTGACTCGCGGCCCGATCCCCTCGATCACTGGATTGCCCTGGGACTGGGCCTGCTAGCGCTGACCACCTATCTTGCCACAACCTCGCTGAGCTTCCATTCGATAGACGAGTTTGCCGTCTTTGGTGTCGCGCGTAGTCTGCTGGGGCATGGTCGCCCCGATGTCGATGTGTTGTATTGGACAGAGGCAGCGCTGGGGCGTGGCCCAGTGGCAACCAGAGGATTGGATGGGCATACCTACGCGCTCAAGGACGTTGGGCCATCGATCCTCATTCTGCCGCTTGTGTGGCTTGGCGGCCATCTGGGGAACAGCCCGATCCGGGCTGCCCTGCTGATCTCACCGTTAGTTACAGCTCTCACCAGTGGCTTGTTGTACCTCACCATTATATCCTGGGGCTATCGAAGGAACGCCGCAGTTGTAGGGGGGCTGGTCTTCGCATGGGGGTCGTTGGCGTGGCCGTACGCAGAGAGCCTGTTTACCCAGCCCCTAGCAGCCCTGGGATTGCTGATTGCCCTGCATGGGGTGATCCGCGCCCATGATCTCCTAAGCTGGCCGATGGCATTCCTGGGCGGGCTTGGACTGGGGATCGCGGGGTTGAGCACCGTCCCAGCTTGGGTCACTTTGCCTGTTTACCTTCTATACCTCGCACCGCTGAAACCTTCACGAGTGTGGCGTAAGGCCTTGCCGAACCTCATGGCATTCGGGGTCGGGGCCGGGCTGATGGCGTGTGGGCAGGGGGCTTACAATCTTCTGCGCTTTGGCTCAGTATTGGAAACGGGCTACCAGCAAGCAGGCGTAACGGACTTCCACCTCCTGTATATGGGAACGGGGATTCCTGGCCTGCTGCTCAGCACGTCGCGCGGCTTGATATGGTACGCGCCATTCGTGATCCTTGTTCCACCTGGGTTGTGGATGGGCTGGCAAACAGGGCAGCGTGTCCGGTTGGCAGTCACTGCCATGCAGGCGGGGATCGTCCTTCTCCTGTATAGCAGTTATGCCATCTGGTGGGGCGGGCTGAACTGGGGGCCACGTTTTCTTGTCCCGCTGATGCCTGCCCTGACGCTGCTGGCGATGCCAACCCTGAGCTGGCTGACAGACGGGCGTCTCAGCGCAGGGCGTATCGCGGTAGGGTTGATACTGCTCGTCTCCACGGTGACGCAATTCCTCGCAAGTATAGCGGACATAGTACCCTCCGATCTTCCGCTAGTCGAGGCACTGGGCCAGATCACGCCGCCGACCTCGTTTCTTACCCCAAACGAGGCGCTGACACGGTTGAACGCCTTGCCGTGGCCCCGCCTGATCGGCGCAATCCAAGCTGGGTTATGGGATGCACTGGCCCTTTCCCAGAGACCGTTCGACCTCGTCTTGCTTACTGCACAGGTCATAGCCGTGCTGAGTGCCACAGGGTTGTTTGCATGGCTGATACGGAGCAGCCTGCCTGCTCGTGCCCGATGGGGGTGGATCGCCGGGCAGGGAACTCTGGTGGTAGCACTCACTCTGCTCATGCTGATACGTTCCCCTCAGAAGCCCCATGAAGTGCCAGGTATAGACACTCTCGCCGCCGCCGTGCGCGAACGAACCCAGCCGGGTGATGGCATTATTGTGCTTCTGCCCAACGGTGTTCTTGCCTGGATGGACAGCTACCCCGGACAGACACCCGATTACGGTGTGATGCTTGAAAGCCCGCTGAGTGAAGAAACCGCCGATTACCTTGCTGACATAACCGCGTGGCACAATCGCATCTGGCTGGTAACCGAAGGGGCAACTACTGGACACCCTGCAGACGGCGTGGCGCGCTGGCTGGCCAATCATGCCTTCATCGGCCCCGGAATCTGGGTTGAGCAATATCGGGTCACTCCCTATACGTTCTCCGCTCAGGAACGGGAGTACTATGTGGGGCAGCTCTTCGGGGATGGAGAGATCGCGCTCGACTACGCCTCGATAGAAGTCATTGAACGGGAGAGCTTGGCCCGCTGGATCAACGTGCGACTCAGGTGGAGAGCGCTGGCAGCAGTGGGCCGGGATTACACCGCCTTTGTCCAACTCCTAGACCGGGACGGTACGCTGGTAGCTCAGCATGATGGTGTCCCATTGGCGGGCTACGCGCCCACTTCCACCTGGCAGCCCGGAAGAACCGTCAACGACCGACACAGCGTCCCGCTGCGATCTGATCTGCCGCCTGGCGAATACCAACTGGTCGTTGGCCTGTATGATCCAGCTACAGGGCAGCGGCTGCCGCTGACTGATGGTTCCGGTGACGCGCTGGCGATCCGCACCATCCCCCTCAACAAGTAGGCGCGCGATGCAGCAGGCGATCCCCTCTACAGATCGGTGGCTGGCCCTGACACTAGGATTATTCGTGCTGGCTGTCTACCTAGCGACAACCTCGCTCCAGTTCCATATGATCGACGAGGTAGCAGTATTCAGCGCCATGCGTAGCCTAGCAGGCCGTGGAACGCTGGACAGCGACGCGATCTACTGGACATATGCCCCCCTAGGGAGGGGATCGATCACCGGTTTGGGAACCGATGGGCACTGGTATGCTACCAAGGACCTGTCGCCGCTGCTGCTCGGCACGCCGCTGGTGTGGCTGGCGCATCGAATCGGCACCAGCCCGGTGCGAGCAGCCCACATGTTGATGCCTCTTACAACGGCGGTTACCACTGGCTTACTGTATCGGGTTGTGCGGTCATGGGGCTATGAGCGAATCACCAGCAGCCTGGGCGCGCTAACCTTTGGGTTGGCCTCAATGGCCTGGCCCTACGCCTTGATGTTGTTCACCCAGCCGATGGCTGCACTGGGAATGTTGGCCGCCCTGTACGGTGCGACGCAGGCATATGCCTCCGGCAACTGGCGGGCTGCCCTCATCGGCGGGCTAGGGCTGGGGTTGGCAGGAACCAGCTCGGCAGTGACGTGGGCCACTGGGCCATTGTACCTGTTGTACCTGATTCCCTGGGAGCGCTTACGAGGAGAATCGCGGCACGTGGCAGGCGCCAGATGGGTGAGGTGCTCCCTGGCCTTGGGGGCAGGGGCAGGCGTATTTGCAGTGGCTCAGATGGTTTACAACGTGGCACGGTTTGGCTCGCCGCTCCTCACCGGCCACCAACAATTTGGTGGGGCCAATTTTAGGCTGTATTACTTCGGGTTAGGGAGTTACGGGCAGCTCTTCAGCACGCCACGCGGTGTGATCTGGTACGCGCCATTTGTGCTCCTGATCCCGTTCGGGCTGTGGATCGGCTGGCGGACCCATCGGCGCAACCTGCTCTTGGCGCTCGGCCAGGTGGTGATTGTTTTCAGTGTATACAGCACCTATTTCACATGGTGGGCGGGGCACGTGTGGGGCCCACGCTATCTCGTGCCGGTCATGCCTGCCTTGACATTGCTGGCTGTCCCTGCGCTCGACCGTCTGCTCCAGCCTTCGCCACTATGGGCACGGCTGCTGGCAGCGTTGGTATGGATCACATCGTTGATCACACAGCTTATGGCAACGCTGTTCAACTATCTCTACACCGAGGTTGACATCTCATACGGCCTGCATCTGATCACGCCACCACCTAGCTTGATTGTGCGTGCGCCCATTCTGACTGATCTGAGGGCATTACCTTTCCTGCGCCAGATAGCGGCAGCACGAGCCGCACAATGGGATGTTGTGTGGATGTCGAGTGGCCATCCAGATTGGCTATTGTTGGTCGCGCAGATCGCCGTGATCGGGCTGGGAGCCTTCTGGACCGCTCAATGGGTGTGGATGAGGGAATCGAATCGAGCTAAGCGCGGGGTTGGCTTTCAGATTGTGCTTACGGCAGGGCTGGCGTTATTCATGTTGTTACGCTATCCCAACAGCGCCGAGGCCATGCCGGGTATGGAGGCATTGGTCAATGCAGTACAGGACGAGGCGCAGGCTGGCGACGGGATCGTGGCGATCCTGCCTTACAGCGCCTTCGATTGGCTGGACCGCTTCGATGCCTCGATACATGACATTGGATTGGTCTTTGAGAACCCCCTCAGCCAGGAAACAGCCAATCTATTGACGCATACCGGGGAGTGGCACGACCGCGTATGGGTTATCACGGAGGGAACGACACGTGGCGATCCCGCTAATGGTGCGGAGCGCTGGCTGGCCGAGCACGCTTATGTCGGTATGGAAACTTGGGTCGAAGGCTACCGCATCGTCCCCTACACATTCGGAAGCATGGCGCAACTGGAGCCTGTTTCCGTTCCCTTTGGGAACGGGGAGATCGCTCTGACGGGTTACTCCGTTGAACTGACTAGGCGGCCAAGTGGGGGCTGGATCAATGTTGCGCTTCGCTGGGGGATAGCGACACAATCCGCATCCACTCACACGGTCTTCGTGCACCTGTTGGATGGATCGGGGGCCTTGCTGGCCCAACATGATGGGCCATTGCTGGCTGGGTATACGCCTCCAGGCGGTTGGTTAAGCAGAGAGCCGCTTATAGATCGACGCAGTGTGGCTTTGCCCGCCTCTCTAGGGCCTGGGGATTATCAACTGGCCATCGGGCTATACCATGCCACCACCGGCATACGTCTGCCTCTCGCAGATGGGCCGGGCGACACCTTTTTACTGGAAACGATCGCCATTCCATGATACTTTTCTTGAGTAGCAACTGTGCCAGGAAAGGAGATTGCGAAATGAGACTCGCAAAAGTTATGGCAGCAATAGGCGCCCTCGTTATGGCGGGAATGATCTTGCGTGCAATCCTCACCGGGGATTTCAGCGGCGAAGGGGCCGAACTGATCCGCGGCCCATGGGGCCAGCTTTCATTGGTGGATGTGTATATCGGGTTCCTGGTTTTTGCGGGCTGGGTCATCTTCCGCGAGAGATCGTGGCTCAGGGCGGCACTGTGGATTGCGGCTCTATTATTCTTGGGCAACCTGGTCAGTTGTCTGTACGTCCTGCTTGCCCTCCAGGCCAGCGGTGGTGACTGGCGCCGATTCTGGTTTGGGCAGCGGGTAGAAAGCGCCTAATATCAAATCCATTGCTGATCCATCAGCGGATGCTGCCTCCACCAGAGTCAGAACTTTCCAAAAAAGTGGGTGATGTCAAAGTAAATCGCGCGCTCACTGCCATCTGCCAAACGTATGTCAAGGCGGTCGAACATGTGACCATCATGCTCCAGGAGCGCCTGCCGGATCAGGTTCCAGGCATACCCTTGCTGTCCAAACCGCCCTTGTACCCAACGATATTCTTGCTCGATCCCCTGTATTGAGTTATCGGCCATAATGACAACGGCGGTCTCAAGACTATCGCCAGTTTGATCGACACCTTCGGCAGACATTGCTCTATCCCCTTTCGTGCAAAACCGCCCATCCAGTTTAAGACGATAAATATCTGCGAAAACGAGCTGGTTGCGCTATGATTGTGTGCTGTTGTGAGCATCCATTGTACACCCGTTGGAATGTCCATGTACGACCACTCTGAGCAAGTACACCGCTTGATCTTGATGCCCTCTGGGAGGCAGGGAAACGTGCCACATGGCACAACGGTCTTGAAGGCCGCTCAGGCCCTTGGCGTGGAGATCGAGTCAATCTGTGGGGGACGCCAGACATGTGGCAAGTGCCTGGTCATCCCGGAGAGAGGGACATTCGCCAAACACGGGATATCCTCCACCGCTGCGCACCTGTCGCCACCTGATGAGGTGGAGCACGAGTATGCAGTTAGGCATGGGATCAACCTTGACGAGCGGCGGATGTCGTGTTGCACACGGATTATGGGTGACGTGCTGATCACCGTCCCGGAAGAAAGCCAGGCCCGCAAGCAGGTAATCCGAAAAGAAGCGAGCGACCTGACTATCGAAGTATCCCCAGCGGTGCGATTGGTGTACGTCAAGATCGAACCTGCGGAGCTGGGTAGTCCTGCTGATTGGAAGCGCGTCCAGATGGCTCTGGCCGAGGACTGGAATCTGAAGGATGTCACCCTCGACCCGGTTCTGCTCCCATCGCTACAACGGGCGCTGCGAGAGGGAGAGTGGGCGGTGACCTTGACCATCTGGCAAAATCACGAGGCCATTCGCATTGAACCGGGCTATAACGAGAGTCTGTATGGGCTAGCGGTGGACATTGGTTCGACTACAATCGCAGCGTACCTGTGCGATCTACGCACTGGTAAGGTGGTAGCAACCGAGTCAATGATGAACCCCCAGGTGCGCTACGGCGAAGACCTGATGAGTCGCATCTCGTATGGGATGATGGAATCTCAGGGCGTCAATCGGATGCACCGGGCGATCATCGTTGCCCTGGATGATTTGGCGAAGCGTGCCGCAGAGACCGCCGGAATTCAGCCCTCTGAGATTACCGATATGGTGTTTGTGGGCAACACAGTCATGCATGCCCTGCTTCTGGGAATCGATCCGGTCGAGTTGGGCGCCGCGCCGTTCGCGTTAACTGTTGAAGATCCAATTGACATGAAGGCACGCGATCTGGGGCTGAAGGCAGTCCATCCTGGAGCAATGGTGCATGTGTTGTCGTGCATTGCAGGGCATGTGGGTGCCGATAATGTGGGGGTGCTGTTGGCCGAACAGCCCGCGCTCAGTGGGCAGATTACCCTGGTGATAGATATCGGCACCAATGCAGAGATCCTGTTGGGCAACCGGGAGCGGGTACTGTCAGCCTCTAGCCCCACTGGCCCCGCCTTCGAGGGAGCGCAGATCACGCACGGCCAGCGGGCCGCGCCAGGGGCTATTGAGCGGGTGCGGATCGACCCTGTAACACGCACAGCGCGTTACAAAGTGATCGGTGACGACCGGTGGAGCGATGCACTAGGCAGCGGCGAGAAACTCTCACCGACCGGCATCTGCGGTTCGGGCATCATTGAAGTAGTGGCGGAATTACTGGTGGCAGGGCTGATCGACTCTAGCGGGCGGTTCGTGGATGGAGCGGATCGGATCAGCCCGTGCGTTCGCTACACCGGCAAGACGGCAGAGCTGGTGTTAGCAACCGCCGCCGAGACAGCTACCGGTAATGAGATCGTGGTGACCCAGAACGACATCCGGCAGATCCAGCTCGCCAAAGGGGCGCTGTATGCGGGTGTGCGTCTGCTGATGAATCGGTTGGGCGTCGAACACGTCGATCACATCAAGCTAGCGGGGGCGTTCGGCAGTTACATCGATCCGCTGCACGCCATGATCATCGGCCTGATCCCGGACGCTGATCTATCACAGGTGGCGGCGGTGGGCAACTCAGCGGGCGACGGGGCACGGATTGCGTTGCTCAACGTGGGGCAACGCGAGTTGGCAGCCCGTGCTGCCCGCGCTGTGGAGTATGTCGAAATGGCAGTAGAACCTGCTTTTCAAGAGCACTTCGTAGCGGCGATGGCGCTGCCGCACGCCTACGATCCCTTCCCGCACCTGGCAGGTATCATCCCAGAGCAACCAGCGGGTGGAGGACAGCACCGCCTGCGGCCAAGCACCCGACGCCGCCTTCGTGCCCGTACTGGCGAGTGATCGCTGACCGGCCACAGAATCCAGCGATCCTTTTAGCGTTGCAACCCTCCCAATATCACGTGAGGAAGTTGAATGGCGGATGACAACAAACCAGTCAACCTTGAAGCAGTGAGCACTCAGGAATTGCTGGAAATGATGTGGGACGATCTGTATGACGGCCTCGCAAATGAGGTCGTCGCGGAGGTGCACGAATGCCTACGGCGGGGCATGGCAGCTTATGATATCATGACGCAGGGCTTGGTCGCGGGGATGGATGTGGTGGGGCAGGATTTTGGAGCGGGCATTCTGTTTGTGCCCGAAGTGCTGATGGCTGCCAAGGCCATGAAAGCAGGCATGGAGGTGCTGCGCCCGTTGCTGACCCAGACGGGCGCCCCCAAACTTGGGACGGCGGTGATCGGCACCGTCAAGGGCGATATTCACGACATTGGCAAGAACCTAGTCGCCATGATGTGGGAAGGGGCAGGGATCGAGGTTATCAACCTCGGCATCAACACCGACGCGGAAACCTTCATCGAGGCGCTGGAAAAGCACAACGCACACATTCTCGGCATGTCGGCTCTACTGACAACCACCATGCCCTATATGAAGGTCGTGATCGACGAGTTGAAGAACCGGGGTCTACGCGATAAATATATTGTCCTGGTCGGCGGCGCACCCCTGAATGCCGCGTTCGCCGAAGAGATCGAAGCGGATGCTTACTGCCAGGATGCTGCCGTGGCGGTTGAGACGGCCAAGAGATTCCTGGCACTCAAGCGCAGTGACGCGATGTAGATCGCTTGGTCCTACCACCCCCATATAGGAGCAATACCCATGAGGACGACACTCAATGACCTGCTGATGACCGGCGAAGTTGTGATTGCCGATGGCGGTATGGGGACGATGTTGTTCTCCATGGGCCTTGCCAATGGCGAATCGCCGGAGTTGTGGAACGTTGAACAGCCGGAAAAGGTCGCCAGCGTGCACCGAAGCTATATCGGGGCTGGAGCGCAGATCATCCTCACCAATACCTTCGGCTGCAACCGCTACCGCCTGATGCTACACAAGCTCCAAGATCGTGTCCAGGAGCTTAACCTGGCAGCAGCCAAGATCGCCCGTGAAGTGGCTGACGCGGCCCCGTTCCCGGTGGTGGTGGCCGGGGACATTGGCCCGACCGGCGGGATTCTCGCCCCGCTGGGTGACCTGGAATACGCAGACGCGAGGAGCGCCTTCGAGGAGCAGGCGCAAGCCCTAAGAGATGGTGGGGTGGACGTATTGTGGATCGAGACGATGTCGGCGCTGGAAGAGGTCCGTGCGGCTGCTGAAGCCTGCCATCGTGTAGCGCCGAATTTACCCATTGTGACCACCATGACCTTTGACACGCATGGACGCACCATGATGGGTGTAACGCCTGAGAAGGCGCTCGAGGCGTTAAAGCAACTTAGTCCGGTCGCGCTGGGCGGCAACTGTGGTAACGGCCTGGCTGAGATTCAGACGGTGATCAGGAAGATGCGGGCGGCTGACCCCGACGTCATCCTCGTCGCCAAGGCTAACGCAGGTATCCCGCGCCTCGAGGGCGGCAAGGCGATCTATGACGCCACGCCGGAGGACATGGGAGGCTATGCCATAGCCTGCCGCGATCTTGGCGCTAACATCATCGGAGCGTGCTGCGGCAGCACCCCTGACCACATCCGCGAGATCGCCCGCGCACTACGCACCGAAGTGCCTGCCTGATGACGGTTCTCTTAGTAGGGTGCGGCGCACTAGCGCGGGAGATGGTTGCCCTGCGCGACCGGCATGGCTGGGATGCCCGAATCCTGGCGCTGCCTGCACGGCTACATCTCACTCCGAAGCGTATCCCACAGGCCGTTGCGCAGAGGATCAAGGAACAGCGTGATAGCTTCGAGCGGGTGATCGTGGTATACGGAGACTGTGGCACAGGTGGTTTGCTCGATGCCGAGTTGCAGGCGTTGAGCGTCGAGCGGATCGCAGGGCCGCACTGTTACGAGCAGTACATCGGTGAAGAAGGCTTCGCTGCCCTCATGGAAGAGGAACCAGGCACGTTCTTTCTGACTGATTACCTGGTGCAGTCTTTCGATCACCTCGTCATCGAGGTGTTGGGGTTAGATCGCTATCCGGAGTTGCGCGACCAGTACTTTGCAAATTATCGCCGGATCGTCTACCTTCAGCAACGCGATGATCCGGCGCTACGAGCTAAGGCCGAGTCGGCAGCCCAAGAGCTGAACCTTCCTATAGAAATCCGGTTCACAGGACTTGGGGCGTTGGAGACCCGGCTGCTAGCTCTGTTGAATTCCCTTCCCACCTCGCAGGAGTAACATGCTGTGGCAGAGACCACGATCAGCTCACAAACCAGGACGGTACGGATCGGGCCTGACCGCCCATTTGTCATCATCGGGGAACGCATCAACCCGACCGGGCGCAAGAGGCTGGCCGCTGAGATGGCTGCCGGGGACTACAGCCGGGTTGAAGCAGATGCGATGGTGCAGGTGGCGGCGGGCGCCCAGGTGCTGGATGTGAATGCCGGCATCCCGCTGGCTGACGAGCCTGCTATACTGGCCGAGGCCATCCGGCGCGTGCAGGCGGTTGTGGATGTACCGCTCTCCATTGATTCGTCGGTTGTGGCGGCGCTGGAGGCAGGGCTGGCAGCCTACCGGGGCAAGCCGTTACTTAACTCTGTGACCGGAGAGGAGGAGCGCCTGGAGCGTATCCTGCCGCTGGTTAAGAAGTACAGTTGCTCTGTGATCGGCATCAGCAATGATGAGACCGGGATCTCAGAGGACCCGGACAAGCGCTTTGAGATCGCAAAAAAGATCGTGCAACGGGCTGAGGATCACGGCATCCCGCGCGAGGATGTGCTGATCGACCCGCTGGTGATGCCGGTTGGCGCAGTGCGCTACGCAGGACGGAGCGTCTTTCGCATTATCCGTCGCTGCATCGAGGAACTGGGTGTCAATACCTGTTGCGGCGCGAGCAATGTGTCCTTCGGGCTGCCGGGTCGCCCTCAGCTTAATGCCGCCTTTCTCAGCATGGCGATATCAGCCGGGTTGCCCTGTGCGATCACCAACCCCCTAGAAGAAGAGATCAAGATGGCGATTCTCGCTGCAGATGTTATGATGGGCAACGATGAGCACTGCATGACGTGGTTGCGCGCCAACCGGGGGGGCGCGGATCGGGCCGCCCTACGCGAAGAGCGGCGGGCTGCGCGACGCTCAGGAGACTAACTGGAGAGAGGAAGCAACGGAATGGCCAAACAGTATAGCAGTCTGCCGGAAATGAGGATCGATCCCAAGAAAAAGTACACTGCGATCTTCAAAACCGAGCGTGGTGATATCCGCGTCACCTTGTTTGCAGATAAGGCTCCGATAACAGTCAACAACTTTGTTTTCCTGGCGCAAGATGGATTCTATGATGGCACGACCTTTCATCGGGTGATTGCTGACTTTATGGCCCAGGGCGGGGACCCAACCGGCACGGGGCGTGGTGGCCCTGGCTACCGGTTCGATGATGAGGCGGGCGCACTGGCGCTTAAGCACGATGGCCCTGGCATTCTCTCAATGGCGAACGCCGGGCCAAACACGAATGGCAGCCAGTTCTTCCTGACCCACGCCGCCACGCCGTGGCTAGATGGGAAGCATGGAGTCTTTGGGAGGGTGGCTGATCAGGCGTCGCTTGATACCCTGATGAGCATTCGCGTGCGCGATCCCCAGACGGATACCGCATCGGGGGATGTGATTCACACGATTGAGATCATCGAAGAGTAGGACATTGAGACGCCAAATTAAGTGTTTGGCCGAAAGAATTGTCGGCCAAACCGCCGGTTTCACGGAAAGTCTTTCCAGAAAGACTTTCCGTGAAACGCTTAGGTAGCGCTATGGGCGGATGCCCCTGGATGTTCAGCCCCGTATCCAGCTAGAGAGGGCGCTTGAAGACATAAGTTAGCGGGCTGCGACCCCGGCCACCCTCATTGGGGAAGGCTGTCACCATCTCCCAGCCCTGTTCACCCAACTTGGCAAGCATCCCCGGCCAAGTGTTATGAAGCTCTGTCACGACAGGCTCCCTATCAGCGAAAAACTGCCGAAGAAGTCCCATGCTGTTGATGCCGACTTCAATCTGACAATATTGCCAGCGGATACGTTCTGCCATTGTGTGCCTTCTCCTCTATACCTCAAACGACTCGTGAAGGAGCGGGATACGCACGCTGGGGTAGCCCAGATCGCTTCTAAAGCTAGCTGCCAGCGCCTCTGCTGCTTGAGGCTCGCCGTGTACCAGGAAGACTTCACGAGGTCGCCGCATATCAAAGGCGCGCACCCAGCTCACCAGGCCATCGTGGTCCGCATGGCCGCTGAAACCGTTTAGAACGGCCACCTCAGCACGGCGGCGGTACTCCTCACCAAAAATCCGGACCTTGGTCGCGCCTTCGACAAGACGGCGACCCAACGTGTCAGGAGCCTGCCAGCCTACGATCACGATCGTATTGCGCGAATCTCCAATGTTGTTCTTCAGATGGTGCAAGATGCGCCCAAACTCAGCCATGCCCGACGCGCTGATAATGATCATCGGCTCATGTCGGTCGTTGAGAGCCTTCGATTCCTCTACATCGCGGATGTACTCTAGGCGGGGAAAGCCGAACAGATCACCATCCGGGTCGCGGTCAAGAACATCGCGGGTCTCATCGCTGTAGGCTTCGGGGTGCTGACGGAACACCTCGGTTATATCCACAGCCAATGGGCTGTCAACATAGACCGGGATGTGAAGCGGCAGGTCATGCTCGTTGTACAGCTTGTTGAGTGTGTAAACAAGCTGCTGAGTCCGGCCCACCGCGAATGCAGGGATGATTATTTTTCCATGCCGCTCATAGGTTTCAGTGATGATCTGCTCGAATAGGCGCTCGGTTTCCTCTGCTGACGGATGAGCACGTCCACCATAGGTGCTTTCCATAATCAGGATGTCGGCTTCACGGAACAACGTTGGCTGGCGCAGAATCGGCATGCCAGAGTGGCCAATATCTCCAGAGAAGATCAGTCGAACAGTGCGCTTGGAAGAATGATCCTCGATCTGCAAGTCCACCATTGCTGAGCCAAGCATATGACCGGCATCGTGGAGGATGATGGTTATGCCTGGAGCCAACGCATGAGGCTCAAGATAGCCGAGGGAATGAAAGTTACGCAGGGAGGCCAGCGCATCCGCCTGCGTGTACAACGGCAGGATGGGCGGTTCGTTGTGCTCTCGGCGGCGTTTATTGATGAACTCAGCATCCTTCTCCTGAATATGTCCACTATCCTGAAGCATCGCTTCGCACAGATCGCGTGTGGCATGGGTGCAGATAATATCGCCCTGGAAACCACGCTTGACGAGGTTGGGGATATTGCCGGAATGGTCAATATGGGCGTGGGAGAGCACCAGTACATCGATGCTGGTCGGGTCAAACGGGAAGCGCGTATTGCGCTCACGGCTCTCGGCGCGGGGGCCTTGGTACAGCCCGCAATCTAGCAGAATGCGTATGCCATCGACCTCGATCAAGTGGCAGGAACCTGTCACTGTGTGAGCAGCGCCGTGAAAGGTAATGCGCATGGGTGATTCCCTTCAGTTCAGCGGGACGATGACCACTCATGGTTGGCGCGAGCCAGCACGCTGAGCAGTTCATCCCCGTACATCTTGATGCGCCAGGTTCCCATACTGGGGATCGTGGCCAGTTCTTGAAGCGTACGAGGGGCGACCTCAGCCAGTTTCCATAGAGTATCCCTCGACAGAATCACCTCCGAGGAAACGCCGCGCTGGGCGGCCCGCTCCTTGCGCCAGGCATGGAGCGCGTCGTACCGATGCTGAACCAGCTCATCAGGCTGGCCCTGCTGTCGAGGGCGGGGTGGGGATGGAGATTGTAACCCTTGCTTAATAGCTCTGAGCAACCCGATTCCGTGCTGCCGTATCACGCCCTGCGTGATACCTGTGACACGGGAAAGCTCCTGAAGCGTTCGGGGTTGGATGAGAGCTAGTTCCAGCAGCGCGTTCTCGGACAAAACCTTGAAGACAGGGAGATTGCGTTGCTTGGCCTGCTGCTCACGGTAGAGATAGAGGGCTTCCAGCACAGCGATTTCTTGGGGCTGGAGGGCGTGTATGCCATTGATACGCCAGAAACCGCGCGGGTCGAAGCCTGTGCCGCCCCATTCGGCCTCAGCCACTTCGTTGAACAACTCATTCGCTTCCTCAAGGTGATCCCCCTCAATAAGCTTGGCCCGGAGGTGGTCAGACAAGGGCAACAGATAGTGGGTATCCAGTTGAGCATAGCGGATGAGAGCGGGGCTGAGCGGGCGGTGGCCCCAGTTCGCGCGTTGGTGACGCTTATCGACGCGAATGCCGAAGCACATTTCAAGCAGCGCCCCCAACCCGACCTGTTGCCAACCTAAGACGCGAGCCGCGAGCATCGTATCAAACAGGTTGGCAAAACGAAAGCCAAAGTCTCGGCGGAGGGTCATCACGTCATATTCCGCCGCATGGAGCACCTTCTCGATCCGGGGTTCAGCAAAAATATCACCGAGGAAATCCAGATCACCATGGCCGTCTAGCCGGACGGGATCGACAAGATAGTCAGCCACATCCGTCGAAATCTGGATCAGGCAGACACGTTCCCGGTAAGCAAACAGACTGTTCGATTCAGTATCTACTGCCATCCGCTTCACCGCCCTGAGCGCCTTGCGTAGCTGCGTAAGGCGCTCAGGGGTATCCACAATCAGCGGTGGAGGAAGCGTGGGCCGTATACGGCGATCAGGATCAGACCAGGACGAAGGCATAGCGAAGGTCGGGTTGTATCGGATAGCACCTGTACAATAGACAAGAGACAAGGGAAGTATAGTTCAGGGAAAGTGGCCCTGCAAAGACAAACAGGGGAAATACGCGGGGCAAGGTATCCGAGTGCGTGCGATGCCACTCGCTATGTTGCAGGCATTCATTCTCTCGCGGCGAATACCTGCCATCATGAGGCCCAGTTCTTCAACCGTCCCCTCACCGCGATTCACGATACCTATTGATCTGCCCTTCGTACATCACTGCGATGCGGTCGGAGGGGTTCTGTATCTCGTCTAAAGCGACATCTGTCTATTGGGGGCCTGTCTTGTGGGCTAATTTCGGCTGTGCTATGATCCTTGCAACGAGAGAGCGAATCAATGGTCGCTGCGAGGTACTCTCGTGGCGGCGCCGGGTAGCCTCACCCGGCGAGAAGTGCCAGCGATTGTCAGTGTGTTCAAACGGAACGTGAATGGGGCCGCCATGATCGGCTGGAAGCATTACCATTCGCCGTCCTCCATAGATGAAGCGTTACACCTCCTCGAACACTATCACGGCCATGCAAGAATTGTAGCGGGCGGCACGGACTTGATCCTGGAACTGAGCCATGGCGATCACCCCCCTCTCGAGGCATTGGTGGACATCACCCGGATCGCGGAGCTGGGGGAGATCACTCTCCTGCCTGATGATTGGGTCACCATCGGCGCAGCGGTGACACATGCTCAGATCGTCCAGTCGGATCTGCTGGCTCGGCGGGCGACATGCCTGGTCGAAAGTTGCGGGGTTGTGGGGGGGCCACAAGTCCGCAACGTCGGTACATTAGGCGGGAATGTCGCTCATGCGCTTCCGGCGGCAGATGGCACAGTGTCCCTGGTGTCGCTGGATGCCTCGGCTGAGATCGTGGAGGCTGGGAAGCGCAAATGGGTTCACATCCAAGAAATGTTCCGGGGGCCTGGTGAATCGCTGCTTGATTCGAGGCGTGACCTACTGGTGCGGTTCCAGTTTGCGCTGTGCGGTCCTAGAGAAGGGACGGCCTTCAAGCGGATCATGCGCCCCCAGGGCGTCGCTCTTCCCATCCTGGGCTGTGCGGTATGGGTGAAGATCAACGATGGGCATATGATCCACGAGGCGCGTGTGTGCATTGCCCCCCTTGCACCAAGACCCATCCGCCTTAGCCAGACAGAGTCCGCTCTGCGCGGGGCATCCGTGCAAACTTCCGACTCTTTGGCCATGACAGTCGATCGCGCTATCGAGGCGCTGCGTGATGAGATAGAGCCGCGCACCAGCAAGTATCGAGCTACTGCCGAGTATCGTCGCAAGATGGCGGAGGTCTTGCTGCGTGACGCGCTGTCATTGGCCGTGAAGCGGGCCAAAACCGGCCAAGCAATCCCCGAAGGCGTTGGGCTAGAATAAACTACCCCGGCGACGAGGAGGAAAGAATGGCTAGGCTTACCCTGACTGTTAATGGAATGCCCCAAGAACTGGATGTTCCAGAGTCCCGTACGCTGGCACAGGTTCTCCGCTACGACCTTGGCCTAACCGGAACGAAGATCGGCTGTGAGGAAGCGGAATGTGGCATCTGCACAGTTGTCGTCAACGGGCAGGCAATCGATTCGTGTATCTATCCTGCCTTCAAGGCGCAGGGGGCGGATATTCTGACTATCGAGGGGCTAGCGCGGGGCAGCGAGCTACACCCGCTCCAGCGAGCGTTCATCGAGCATGGGGCGGTACAGTGCGGTTTCTGCACGCCAGGTCTGATCATGGCTGCCAAGTGCCTGCTTGACAGGAATCCAAGACCCAGCCGTCACGATATCAAAGTGGCGTTGAAAGATACGTATTGCCGCTGCACCGGCTATGCCAGCGTCTTCAATGCTATTGAGTCGGCGGCCCGCGAGTTGAGTGGCGAATCTCCGCTCCCATTTAACCAGCCAGAAACAATAGAGCCATTGCGCGTGGTTGGGCGGCCCATGCCCGGCCCGCATGTCGTTGATAAGGTCACAGGCCGCGCCAAGTACGCTGACGATTATGTGTTTCCCCATATGCTGCACGCTCGAACATTGCGGGCTGCTTACCCGCACGCACGGATCGTGCGCATCGACACCAGCAAGGCAAAGGCACTGCACGGGGTAGCAGCAGTGCTGACGCATGAGGACGTGCCTGGGGAGAACATTCACGGCCTGGTGTATGATGATTGGCCGGTCTTGGCCGCTGACAAAGTCCGCTATATGGGCGATCCTGTTGCCATCATCGCCGCCGAAGACCCAGAGACGGCAGCAGCAGCGTTGGCATTGGTTGAGGTCGAATATGAGCAGTTGGAAGTAGTGAGCAACCCCGAACACGCGCGCAGCCCCGGAGCGCCTGTCATCCACGAAGAATGGCCGACTGGAAACCTGCTCAAGCATATCAAGGTATATCATGGCGATGTTGTGCAGGGCTTTGCTGAAGCGGATGTGGTTGTGGAGGGGGAGTATCATACCCCAACCACAGAACATGCCTTTCTGGAACCCGAGTGTGCCATAGGTGTTCCGGCGGGCGTGGCAGGCCATGACAAGCTCACTATCTACGTTGGCTCACAGATTCCATATCAGGATCGCCACCAGATCGCGCGCGCGATGGGCATGAATGAGGCAGATGTGCGGGTGATTGGCACCCTGATCGGTGGTGGTTTTGGCGGTAAGGAGGATATCGCCGGGCAGATTCACGTTGCCATGCTGGCTCAAGCAACGGGCCGCCCGGTCAAGATGCTGTACTCGCGCCAGGAGTCGTTACTCTTTCATCCCAAACGACATGCGACCGTGATTCGTATCAAGACGGGCGCCAAGCGCGATGGCACCCTCACTGCGGTCCAGGCGGAGCTGTACGGGGATGGGGGGGCATATGCCTCGCTCAGTGACAAAGTGCTGACTCGTGCCACGACCCATGCCACTGGGCCATACGCTATACCACATGCCAAGATCGATTGCTATGCCATGTACACCAACAACCCTCCCTCTGGCGCCTTCCGGGGATTTGGCGTCACTCAGTCAGCGTTCGCTGTTGAACAGAATATGGATCTGCTCGCTGAGGAGCTGGGGATCGATCCGATTGAGTTCCGCCGCAAGAACGCCCAGCGTGTTGGAGTGACAACCGCCACCGGCCAGATTCTACGCGAGAGCGTGGGTTTGCTCGATACAATCGACCGAGTTGAAGCCGAGATGAAAAGGCATCATCCCAGCCCAGAGTTTCAGTGGGGGTGGCAAGAGAATGGCAAAGCTTATGGCTGGGGAGTCGCCTGCGCATACAAGAACACGGGATTGGGGGGTGGTGCTCCTGACAAGTCCTCTGTTGAGGTGGAGGTTTTTGAGGACGGGACGGTGGAAGTGCGCACCTCGTCCGCCGACATGGGCCAAGGGCTTGACATTGTTGTAGCGCAGTGTGCTGCCGAGGAGCTGGGTTTGCCTTATGAGAAAGTGCGTGTCCTGCTCTCAGATACCGATCTCACCCCCAATGGCGGGCCGACGACCGCTTCTCGGCAAACCTTCGTCACCGGGAACGCTGCACGGCTGGCCGCAGCGGCGATGCGCGAAGCCCTGATCTCGGTGATGGCCGAACATCTGGATATCCCCCCCTCGCAGGTCCGCTTTGAGGAGGGGCTGATGCACTACGATGGCCACAGTGTGACGGTGGGCCAGGTCGCACACTGGATGCGCACGGAAGGCCGTGAACCGAAAGTGACGTACGAATACTGGGCCCCCCAGACCCAGCCGTTAGGCACAGGGGGGGATATGCACTTCGCTTTCTCCTATGCCACCCAGGCAGCGCTGGTTGAGGTCGATTTGCAAACAGGGGCTGTCCGCGTCCTGAAGGTGATCTCAGCGACTGACGCGGGGCGGGCGATCAACCCGCAATCCATTCAGGGTCAGATCGAGGGTGGGATCGTTATGGCGCTCGGCAACTGTCTGACTGAACAGTATATCGTGGAAGAGGGTGTGCCCTGGACGACCCTGCTGGCGCGCTACAAGATGCCCAGCATCAAACACGCACCCGAGATCATTTCCTACTTGGTTGAACATCCTGCCAGCGAGGGGCCATACGGCGCCAAGGGAGTAGGAGAATTGCCCTCGATCAACACGACGCCGGCCATCTGCAACGCCATCTACCATGCGACCGGCGTAAGGGTCTATAGCGTGCCCGTCGATCAGGATGCACTGCTGCGGGCGCTCCAGTCCGGCCAAAGAGAGGTTCATACTACCTGGAGTGATGTAAAGTAGGGCTACCCCTCTTTGCCCAGCAGGAGCGATACATAGGGCTGTTGCCGCTATTTTCCTTGCCGCGCGTGCAGCGAGTCGTCCGGTGTCTGCAATCAGCCAAGGCTCCTGGGGTGGGCTGCATCCTAGCCTGCCCTGCCGCTTTGTACTTCGATAGAGGGACATGCGTTCATGCCCTTATTTCACCCGTACCTGTGCACACTTATCCATTCCATTCCTGGTCTTGACAGTCCGTACCAGACTCTGTTATAGTGTTGGCAGCTCGGCTCCACTGTAAAAGTGGTCGAAGGTTGGCCGTTCATGTGCTTGAGAGGTCAAATCTTGCGCCACCGGTGCACACGGGCCGACGACTTAACAGACTGAAAGATTGATGCCCGATCAAGGTGCCCCATACCCCGGATGGTAGGGCACAAATGGCGAAGCCGGTGCGAGTCCGGCGCTGCCCCGCAACTGTAAGCAATCATGCCCGGCCTCAGGCTGAGGCATGACTGCCAGCCAGGTCGCCCGCCTTGATCGCGTTTTCGGCCTTCGTGGAAGGGGGCTGGGGACGAGCCACAATGTGGCCCTGAGCAGCGCGCTCGGCGCGACCCTGACCCTGATAAGGGCCAGGGTTTTTTGTTCCCCGCCTTGCCTCGCCGATCTGTGGAAGCTGCATGAGCACTGTGCCGACCATCAATAGTACTTCCTATTTCCTACTTGCTTCGCAGCCAATGGGTCGTCGCATCGCTATTGTGTGCAGCGTGTTGATGGCGCTGATGGTCCTTGTCTTGGTCGTGTCGGCGGCGCACGGCCCCGCCGCGATCTCCTACACCAATGTGGCGCAACTGATCCTGCGCGGGATAGGCTTTCAGACTGGCCTTGATCTTTCGGCCAGCGACTTTGCCATCGTCAATCAAGTGCGACTGCCGCGTATCCTGGTCGGATTACTGGTTGGTGCGGCGCTGGCCAGCAGCGGGGCAACCCTTCAGGGTGTCTTCCGCAATCCACTGGCCGATCCGAGCATTATTGGGGTAAGCGTAGGCGGGTCGCTTGGCGCAGTGATCGCTATCACCACCGGCATTGCTACCGATAACTTGTGGGTGTTACCTGCCTTCTCCTTTGTGGGTGCGATGAGCGCGGCGGCGGTAGTGTACGGCATGTCGCTGGTCAATGGGCAATCGCAACCTGCCACGTTGTTGCTGGCTGGGATCGCGATCAATGCATTGCTAGGGGCGCTGATCTCCGCCTTGCTCTTGCTCACCAACCGTTTCCCCGAAGTTCAGGCCATCCTAAGCTGGCTTATCGGCGGGTTGAGGGGGCGGGGCTGGGCACACTTTTCTGTGATCGTGGGGCCGGTGTTGGTGACGGTGATTCTGCTGATGGCCTTCGCCCGTGACCTCAACTTGCTGCTGCTGGGTGAGGAGACCGCACAGGGGCTGGGTGTTGACGTGCCCCATACCCGCTTGGTGCTGATGGCGCTGGCTTCGCTAGCAGCAGGCGCAGCGGTGAGCATCACCGGGCCGATTGGGTTTGTAGGGCTGGTCGTGCCCCACATGTTACGGTTGGTCGTGGGGCCGGATTACCGGCTGCTGCTGCCCGCCAGCACACTTGGAGGGGCCGTGTTTCTGGCAGCGATGGACACCCTGGCGCGGCTGGTAGTGCAGCCTGCCGAGCTACAGGTGGGCATCATTACAGCGTTGCTGGGGGCGCCGTTTTTTCTGTACCTTCTATACCGCAATCGGCGTTTGATGAGAACTCTCTAGAACTGGAGCCACCCATGAGTAGATTGACAAGCCTTCTGACCGCTCTTCTGACTCTTCTCCTGGTCGCGTGTAGCCCCGCTCTGACACCCCCGCCGGCGATGGTGGAAGAGCCAGTCGAAGTGCCCGTCGAGGAAGCCTTCCCCATCACTATCACCGACGCGCTGGGCAACGATGTGACGCTCCAATCACAACCCACGCGGATCGTCTCATTAACGCTCGGCACAGATGAGATTCTGCTCGATCTGGTCGGGCCGCAGCGCCTGATCGGGGTAACATACCTAGCTGCTGATCCTGCTACCAGCAACATCGCCGACCGTCCAGAGCTGGCTCAGATCCCCAACGCGCTTGATACCAGCCCGGAGCCGATTATCGCTCTAGAGCCTGATCTCGTGCTGGTAGCATCATTCACCGACCCGGCAGTGGTCGACCAACTAAAGGCAGCCGGTGTGCCGGTCTTTGTGATTGGCTCGTTCACATCAATCCAGGCCATGCAAGAAAACATTCTCACCCTCGGCGAGCTGGTCGGTGAGGCCGAACGGGCACGCGAGATGGTTGAGGCGATGAATGATCGGCTGGCTGCTGTTGAGGCTGCTGTGAGCCAAGCCGAAGGTCAACCACCCCGTGTCCTTTACCTTGCCAGTGGTGGCTGGGTGGCCGGATCGGCAACGACAGTGGATGACATCATTGTTCGCGCAGGCGGTATCAATGCCGCTGCCGAGGCCGGTTTAGTGGATTGGAATCAGGTCAACGAAGAGGCCATCATCGAGATGCGCCCTGACGTGGTGGTGCTCTCCACCTATGTGACGGATGAAGAATTTCTTGCCAATCCAGCCTTTGCCAATCTCGACGCAGTGCAGAACGGTCAGGTGATCGCCATCTCCGATGCACATATGAGCGCAACTTCGCAATACATCGTACAGGGCGTGGAAGACCTCGCTGCGTTTCTGTACCCCGATTTATTCCCCAGTGAATAGAAAGTGATGGGGCACACAAGATAGGGGACAGCCCACAGGAAGGTTCCTTGGATGGGTCGGTTTGGTGAAGGAATGTTGACATGGCTGGCAGCTCTAACAATGGGTCAAAGCCCCAACCTTCATGCCTGATCGAAGCTAGTCAAGTGGGCTTTAGTCTGGATGGCGTGCCTCTCCTGTCAGGCGTATCTCTCAGGCTACACTCCGGTGAGGTGGTCGGGCTGATCGGCCCCAACGGAGCAGGCAAATCCACATTGCTGCGTGTACTAGGAGGGATATGGTCGGGTGCGACAGGAGAGATTGTCTTGGCGGGCCAACCGCTAGGTGCCTATTCGAGGCGGGAGATCGCGCAGATGATCGCGCATGTCCCGCAATCGACCGTGCTGGATTTCGCCTTCACGGTGCGCGAGATAGTGCTGATGGGTCGTAGCCCGCACCTAGGGCACTTCAAACTTGAGGGGGCAGAAGATCGGCGCGTGGCGGATGAGGCGATGCGGATGATGGCCATATCCGACCTGGCGGATCGATTTGTCAACACGTTATCAGGCGGGGAACGGCAGAGGGTGTTTGTCGCACGAGCGCTGGCCCAGCAGCCCCGTGTGTTACTACTCGACGAGCCGACATCCAACCTCGACGTACGCCACCAGCTAGAAGTACTGCAGGTGATCAGGCGGTTGGCAGAGGAAAGGCAGTTGGGCGTGGTCGCTGCCATTCACAATCTGGATCTGGCAGCCTACTTCTGTGACCGACTGATTCTGCTGCACCGAGGGCGCGTGCTGGCCAACGGCGACCCCGAGGAGGTGCTGACGCCCGATCACCTAGCCGCTGCCTTTGACATTCAAGCACAACCTTTCCGAGACCCGTATAGCGACGCCCTTCGTCTCTCGCTTACCTTAGGGCCAGAGTGATGCCTGCCGACCATGCATATTCCCATTATCCCCCCGCTGGATACAGAGAGGCGGCAAGAAGCGTTAGCTAGGCAGGCGACGTTGACCAAGCCCCCCGGCGCACTGGGCTACCTGGAGGAGCTGTCAGCCCGCCTAGTTGGGATGACCGGACGCCTGGATTGGCAGCCGCAACGACGGGTGGTGGTAGTGTGCGCGGCAGATCATGGCGTGGCCTCGCAGGGGGTGAGCGCCTATCCGCAGGAAGTGACAGCCCAAATGGTGATGAACTTCCTACGTGGCGGCGCGGCGATCAACGTCCTGGCCCGTCAGATGGGCACACGTGTGGTGGTGGTCGATGCCGGCGTGACCACGCCTCTTGAGCCTCATCCCGATCTCATGGCGCGCAAGATCGCGCCGGGCACAGCCGATTTCACCATCGGCCCAGCGATGACTCCGCAGCAGGCCGAGCAGTCCATTGCCCTCGGACTCGAAGTCCTGCAACGAGAATTCGAACGAGGTCTGGATCTGCTGGCGGTAGGCGAGATGGGCATTGGCAATACTACCTCAGCCAGCGCGATCATTGCCGCAATCACAGAACGAGCGCCTGCGGCGGTGACTGGGCGGGGCACAGGCATTGACCAAGCAAGGCTGGAGCGCAAGGTTATGCTGATTGAGCGTGCGCTGGATAGACACCACCCCGCCACCACCGATACCCTCGCCAAAATCGGCGGGTTCGAGATCGGGGCGATGGCGGGGTTGATGATTGGGGCAGCCTCGAGGCGAATTCCCGTTCTTGTCGATGGCCTGATCAGCGCAGCAGCAGCGCTTATTGCTGCTCAGTTAGCGCCGCGCGTTGTGGACTATCTGATCGCTGGACACAATGGTGCTGAACCAGGCCACCGGATTGCGCTTGACGCACTGGGCCTGCAACCCCTACTCGATCTGGGCCTGAGGCTTGGCGAGGGAACCGGCGCGGTGTTGGCAATGCCCATCATCGAGGCTGCCATGAGGACTCTTCAGGAAATGGCAACTTTCTCTGATGCCGGGGTCAGTGGTCCTACATGATCTGGTTCGAGATTCGGGGGGCCTTTGGTCTCCTAACGACGCTGGGAGGCGGAGCGGCTGATGTGGGGGAGCCGGGGCGGTTTTTTGCCTGGTTTCCGCTGGTAGGGCTGACAATTGGTGTCCCTGTAGCCCTGCTGACTGCCCTACCGCTCGTGCCAACTGACCTGCGAGCGCTAGTAGCGCTGCTGGGCTGGGTTGGCCTGACCGGTGGTCTCCACTTGGATGGTTTCGCGGATAGTTGTGACGGGTTGTTTGTATCCGCGCCCCCAGAGCGACGTCTGGATATCATGCACGATCCCCATACTGGTTCTTGGGCAGTGGTAGGGTTGATCGTGCTCCTGATCGGAAAGTGGATCGTTTTGCGAACCGCCCCGCCACTGCTCACGGTGGTTCCGCCCATTTTGGGGCGATGGGCTATGGTTCTAGCTGCGTGGCATTTCCCGCCATCGCCGCTGTCCGGCATGGGTGCACACTTCCGGCGAGGGCTGGGCCATGTGCAGGTAGTAATTGCAACGGCACTGGCATTGATCTTCAGTGCAGCCGTGCTCCTTGCTGTGAACTGGCGCACGATCTGCGTAGTAGGTGCTGTGCCCTTGATTGTCTGGTTGACAGGGCGTTGGGCAGCGCGGCGTCTGGGTGGCGGCCTCACTGGCGATGTGTACGGGGCCATATGTGAATTAACAGAATGGATATGCCTTACCCTACTGAGTTTTCTCCACTAATGCGCCTGGGGACGCCGCTCGCCCCGGTTCTTCATAGATGGCTAAAGACCTGATTCTCATCCTGGGGGGAGCCAGGAGTGGAAAGAGCGCCTATGCTGAAACCTGGGCCAGACAGCATGGCAATCGCGTCCTGGTTGTCGCCACGGCTCAAGCTCACGACGACGAGATGCGTGCGCGGATCGCGCAGCACAGAAGACACCGCCCGGCCCACTGGCGCACCCTCGAAGCCCCTCAAGAAGTCGCGGAAGCGATTCAACGCGAGATTGGGGAAGAGGATACGGTCATTGTGGACTGTGTGACATTGCTGGCTTCGAACATCTTGCTGGGGCTTCCAGAGAACTGCACGCAAGAGGAATATGGCAGTGCGCTCCTTAACGAGATAGAGGCCCTGCTCCATGTCTACGCTAAGACAGAAGCGACCTGGTTAGTGGTCAGCAACGAAGTAGGATGGGGCGTTGTACCGCCCTACCGGTCGGGGAGGCTGTTCCGCGACGGGTTAGGGCGGGCCAACCAGCGACTTGCGGCCATGGCCACGCGCGTGATTGTCATGCTGGCTGGGTTGCCTTGGACTCTCGCGCCCTCCTAGACCCAGGATGCTAGCTACTGCTTGGTGCTCTCGACGCGCTGCCAAAGCTCGGCCAGCGGTCGGCGTTGGATCCGCACGCGCCATAGAACCAACATCCACAGATGCACTCGCGCGGCGATCAGGGCAAATGTCCATAGCAACTCGCGCAGATTCCGTGCATACTTCAAGGCGCGCCATGTGCCTGAGATAGCCTCATCGCGGAAACTCCGCATCCGAAGCGGCGAACGGGCAATGATAGGCTGTGCATACCCTCCCGCGCTGCGCACCTTCTGTTTGAGCCAATCGCGGTAAGTGTCTGGGTACTTCACCCATACTATTGCCTCAGGTGCGTACTGAATCCGATAACCCTGGTCGCCGATCAGGTGAGAGATCAAGGCGTCTTCTGCCAGAGCATCTTCTGGAATCTGTCCTACCAACCCCGCACGAATCGCGTATAAGTAACCTGAGCACACCAGGAACCGGCCTCCAGCAGCGCGCCGGCGGCGCTCTGCGTCAGCACCCGCTTCGGCGAGCAAGTGAGACCAATAGCCAAGCATGGTAGCACGGGAATTGATCGAGAGAGGCCGCCCACTCACTGCGCCAGTTTGGCAATCCTCGAAGGGCCGCAATAGAGCAGCCAAGGCCCCTGGCCCTATCACCACATCCCCATCCGTCATCACCAGGAGCTTGCCCTGCGCGCTGCGAAAGCCAATGTTGAGTGCAGCAGGCTTGCCAAGCCCGGGGTCCCGCACGACCTTCACGCCAGGGAGCGCCGCTGCGCGAGCTGTCTCCTCATCTGGGCAGATGACGATGATTTCGGCGTCGAGACCCTCGATCTGGTTTAAGATCGAGTTAAGCGCTGCGCCAATGCTGCCTGACTCCTGATAAGCCGTGATCAGAATCGAAACCGCAGGCTGGCTCATGTTCACGAGGTGGCGCGATGGCCGTTAGAGAAGATATGGCTGATGCCGCGCGCAACAAGGCCGGGCGAGATGGGTGTAAAGAACTGAAGCAGGAACAGAGGGTGAAAGATGCTCTGCGGAAGCTCGAAGCCCTGCGAAATGTTCACCACACGGCCTGCCAGGTAGCCATATTGGCTCATTTGCCAGACAATGTAATCCATGAAAAGGGGGTTGACCAGAATATCGCGCAAGGCGCGCAGCCCATTGAACACGGGGCTGTAGCGTTGCCACAGGGCATGTTGGTAGGCCGAATGATCTGGTTTTCCCGTTTGCAGGTTCTCGTGCATGATCGTGGCGCCCAATAACCCACTCTCCAAAGCCAGGTCGATCCCCTCGCCGGTTAGTGGGTTCACAAGACCGGTAGCCTCCCCAACCATGATCCAATTCTCCCCGGCAACACGTTGGGCGGGAAAGTCAATACGCAGAGGGTATCCTTTGACCGGCCCTTCCTGCTCCGCCTGAGCCAGAACCCCCTCTTTAGCTCTGCGCTTGGCAAATCCTGCCAGCAAAGATTGGGCGGTTCTGCGTGTAGACCAAAAGACAGGCAGGGTGCCCGCTCCTATATTCGTCCGTCCATCGCCGGTTGGAAAAAGCCAGCCGTAGCCAGGAAGTAATTCAAAGTCAAAGTAAAAGTCATAGCGGTTGGCCGGAATGCTTGCACCTCTGTAATACGCACGCGCTGCCCGCATCATGCGCGGTTTCCGGTTGACGAATCCCTCGCGCTCCAGTAGCCCAACGTTAGCCCCAACGGCCAAAACCACCTGTCTCGCCCTGATCTGGATCGGGCCGTCAGGAGTGATCCCCTCGACCATCTCAATCCGATCACCGGTGCGGTAGATCTTTTCTATGCGCGCACGGCCTGCATACTCAACCCCATGCCGAACAGCGTAATTGCGCATGATCTCATCAAAGGTGAAGCGCGGTAAGACCAGGGCATAGGCTGATCCAGAAGGGAGATGCTCGGCCAGGGTCACACATACGCTGAGGCCAAATGGGCTTACGATGCGGACCTGTTCGATATGGGCTGGTTGTGCTGCCTCGACCTCGGGCAAGACGCCCATCTCTCGCAGGGTTCCAACGGCCATCGGAGTCAGACCATCACCGCATGTCTTGTCACGTGGAAACTCCGAGCGATCCACCATGA
Source organism: Anaerolineae bacterium (assembly GCA_034434995.1). Classification (GTDB taxonomy): domain Bacteria; phylum Chloroflexota; class Anaerolineae; order Aggregatilineales; family UBA3940; genus DAOTYF01. Next base: position 7,626 of record DAOTYF010000079.1, on the reverse strand, counting down.
GAACCTCGTGCCCGGCCTCAGCAAGTGCCCAGGCAGTGGCCGCGCCACCCGGCCCGGCTCCCACTACAAGCACTTCCGGTCTCCAAGTCTGGCCTGTCATTGATGTTGCTGCAGCGTCAAAATATGCACCGATGTGATGTACAATGCTGATAAAAAAGTATGGCAGTTTTGCCAACGTGCGACAAGCGGAACCTTCGCTTAGCGCCTTGCCACTCACCGGAAACTGATTCCTCTCATATAGCCATATGCCGTGTCGGAGCCGAAAGTGAGGAAAGTACGTTGACATCCCCGAGTCCCTAAGGTATCCTCCGCCCGGTATGACAAGGAAACAAGCGACTACTGGTAAGTCACAAGAAAAGGCCGCGACTCAGGCAGGGCCTTCGGGCGCCCGGGCCAGGGGCACTGCGCGGTCGGCCAAACCTAAGGAGCCTGGAGCCAAGAAGTCGGTCACCTACGCGCCGCTCTGGGCTCAATTCCGCCTCCTTCTGGGAGGCGCTGCTATAAGTGGGTTGGTGACCTGCATCGCCTTTGGCTTGGTCGCATTCATGCCTGCCAGCCAGATCGACCGCCGGCCCTTTGTCATTGCGGCACTCATCACGGCTACGCCCACCTCGACAGCTACACCAACGACCACCTCCACGCCATCGCTTTCGCCAACGCCCAGCGATACGCCGACTCCCACATCCAGCCCGACTGTTACACTGACACCGAGCATTACACCCACAGAAACCCCTACCAACACGCCGACACCGCTGCCCACCCCGGATAGTCGGGATCGGGAGTTCTTCATTCCTGTTCTCATGTACCACTATATCAGTGTTCCACCAGCGGACGCGGATATCTACCGGCAAGACCTCTCTGTAACACCAGACCACTTTCGTATGCAGTTGGCATGGTTGAAAGAGAATGGATACGAAACGATTTCGCTGTATCACTTGGTCTATGCGCTGAACATTGGCTGGCCTCCGCTTCCAGAGCGCCCGATCATTCTGACCTTCGACGATGGGTACGTGGATAACTACGAGAACGCCTTTCCGGCTCTGAAGGAGTTTGGCTTCACAGGCACATTCTTCATCCTGACCGATGTTACCGATCGTGGTGAGCCAGCCTACATGACCTGGGATATGCTTAAGGAAATGAGTGAGGCAGGGATGAGTATCGAGGTGCACGGGCGCGAGCATCTTGATATGTCGAACCGGGATCACGACTGGCTCGTTTATCACTTAAGGGGGGCAGCAGAGACCATCGAGGCAAACTTGGGCTACCAACCCCGTTTTGTATCCTATCCGGCTGGCCGTTTCGACGATCTGGTGATCTCCACTGCACAAGAAGTGGGCTATTGGGGTGGCATTACCACCATCAGCGGCACGCACCACAAAAAGGACGATCTTTTCCGGATCCAGCGGCTGCGAATTCGTGGCGATTGGGCGCTCGATACTTTCATTGCAATCGTGACCGGCTCCTAGCTGTACTGACGAGCCGGGGAACAGGAGGGCCGCATGAAGAAGTGGTTAGAAGCGCTGGCAAGGCGAGCCAAGAAGATGTCCACGGCTGAGGTGATCGGCTTGGCAGCGACGATCAGCTTCGTCACCTTCGCTGCTTGGGTGACACTAGCCGTGGGCGTTTGGGGGTTCTTTCAGGCACTTGGAGTGCGCTTCAGTCTATGGGATATGCTGGAAGCCATCTCGACGGCTTTTGCGGTCGCACAGTTCCTCGGTGGCGGCATAGTGGCTCTGGTGCAATTAACCGAATCGGTCGACAGCCGCAATCTGAACGTCTACAACGACGTGTTTGCGAAGATGATGTCCGATGAAAACATCGAAGCGCGTCGGTGGATCTACCTGCATCTCCCGGATAATCCCGAACAAGGTCTCGCCAGTCTTGATCCAGTTGGTCAGGCTCATATCAAGCACATCCTGAACTCCTTCGATCATCTGGGGTTCCTGCTTCAGCAGGACTGGGTCACCGCTGATCCAGTGATACACTGGGTCAGCCCGATGGTCGTCAAGGTCTGGGAGAAGCTCGGCCCGTATGTTGAGTATGAGGCCCGACGCCGCGGAGAACCGGACTACTACGAGGCGGCCCGTGAACTGGCCCGCCGGTGCATTGAGTGGCGGCGGATCAAAGTCCCTGGTGCCTCGATTACCTGGGTCGAGAATGCCCTGTAATCCCGCCCTGCCCTCCTGGTAGATTTTGACAGACTAAGCTATTTATCATCGTGGTGTGTTGACAAGATGGGGGCCCACGTGTAGCGTGGGCCTTTGTGTGCCCATCGCTGAGGAGCCAGTGAGCCAAACCTCCCGCTTGCCCGGCTTTTACACAAGAACGGTCGCTGAGCGTGCCGAGGTGGCCGCTCAGTGGGCAGGCTTAACTCCCGCTGAGCGTGCAACCCTCATCGGCCAATCTGGCCTTAGCCCCGATCTGGCGGACAAACTGATTGAGAACGTCGTCGGGGTGTTCGGAATACCGCTCGGCATTGCGGCCAATTTTCTGATCAATGGCCGCGATGTGCTGGTTCCTATGGTGATCGAAGAGCCATCGGTGGTTGCTGGGGCAAGCCTTATAGCAAAGTTGGTGCGGCTGGGAGGTGGTTTCCGCACCGGCAGCACCGAGCCTGAGATGATCGGCCAGATTCAGGTGCTCGATCTCCGCGATCTGGACGCGGCTCGTGACGCGATTCTGGCACACAAAGACGACTTGCTGGCCATTGCAGCGTGCTGCGATAAGACGGTGGTGCAGCTCGGAGGTGGCCCGCGAGACATCGTAGTACGTTTGTTGAGCGATACCGCTGTGGGGCCGATGCTGATTGTGCATCTGATCTTCGATTGCCGCGACGCGATGGGCGCCAATATGGTCAACACAGCCTGTGAACAACTGGCAACCCCTATCGAGCGCATCACAGGAGGGCGCGTTGGTTTGCGGATCCTTTCCAACCTGGCGGACCGGCGGTTGGCACATGCGGAGTGCGCTATCCCAGCGGAGGTCCTTGCGTTTGAGGGCTACGCCGGAGAGCGGGTTGCACAAGGGATCGTCGAAGCGTGGGCTTTTGCTGCTGCTGATCCCTACCGCGCTGCAACGCATAACAAAGGGATCATGAACGGCATCGATCCAGTTGTGATCGCTACAGGCAACGACTGGCGTGCCATCGAGGCGGGAGCACATGCCTACGCGGCGAGGTCCGGAAGGTACACCCCACTCACGGAATGGGGTAGGGACGAGGCAGGCAACCTGGTCGGGCGGCTGGAGATGCCAATGGCGGTGGGCATCGTGGGGGGCACGACGCGGGCACATCCCACTGCTCAGGTGGCGCTAAAGCTCCTCCGGGTGAAGACAGCGCGCGAGCTGGCTGAGATCATTGTCGCGGTTGGCCTGGCACAAAATCTGGCGGCCCTCCGCGCACTGGCAACGGAGGGCATTCAAAAAGGGCATATGGCCCTTCATGCACGCCAGATCGCCATTGCTGCCGGAGCGAGCGGCGACGAGATCGACCGTATTGCAGTCCAGATGATGGACGAAGGGCAGATCAATTCAGCCCGCGCGGAAGCATTATTGCATGAAGCACGCAGCCGGTGAGCGATAACCGGCGAAAGGACGATCCCCATGAACGGGAATGGACACCGATCAAGCGAATCCAGTCCACACATATACAGACCGATCCGTCATGTTGGCATCGCCGGGTACGGAGCGTATCTGCCCTGCTATCGCCTGCCTGCCTCCGAGGTGGCACGTATCTGGGCAGGAAATCAGGGCGGCACACCCATTAAAGAGAAATCCGTGCCGGGCCTCGATGAAGATGTCGCCACGATGTCTATTGAGGCGGCACGCAATGCACTTCTCCGCGCGCAGACTGATCCGAGTCTGATCCGCGCAGTGTGGGTGGGAAGTGAGTCCCACCCCTATGCTGTCAAACCGACTTCCACCATCGTGGCCGAAGCCATCGGCGCAGCCCCTCATACTCTGGCCGCTGACTGGGAGTTCGCCTGTAAGGCAGGCAGCGAGGCGATGCAAGCCGCTATCGGTCTGGTGGGCAGTGGTATGGCTGATTATGCGCTCAGCATCGGGATGGATACCGCACAAGGCCGCCCGGGCGATGCGCTGGAGTACACGGCTGCGGCGGGGGGAGCAGCTTACCTGATCGGCCCCGCCGAAGACAGCTTGGCTATCTTTGAGGCGACTTACTCGTACGTGACGGATACCCCTGATTTCTGGCGGCGTGCTCATGAGACCTATCCCTCACACGGTGACCGTTTCACCGGTGAGCCGGCTTATTTCAAGCACGTGATCGCTGCCGGGGAAACGCTGATGCGTGAGCTAGGAGCAAAACCGGCGGATTTCCAGCACCTAGTGCTTCACCAGCCTAATGTCAAATTCCCGTCACGAGCTGCACAGATGCTGGGCTTTACGCCAGCTCAGATCCAAACCGGCTTGCTGGCGGGACGAGTCGGAAACGTATACGCCGGGTCATCCCTGCTGGGGCTGAGCGCTATTCTGGATGTCGCCAGACCTGGGGATCGGGTCATGATGATCTCGTATGGTTCCGGCGCAGGGTCCGATGCCATGGCGTTGCGCGTTACGGAGCATGTCACGGAGCGCCAGGGGCGCGCGCCCAGAACGGAGGATTACATCGCGCGACGCATAGAACTGGACTATGCCCTGTACGCGCGGTATCGGGGTAAGCTGCTCATTGAGTAGGCTCGGCGGCAGATTTGAGAGGTTTTGAGAGACCTGCTGTAGTTTCTGAAGGCTCACAGCCAGCACACTATCGGTGCGATATTCAGACAATCAAGGAGATGCATCCACAACATGGAAATCCCGCGTCACTGGCGCCTGAACAGCCAACGCTACAACCTCAGAGGCTCGGTGTGTAGAGGGTGCGGCAAGCAGTTTGTGGCTCCTCGTCCGGTTTGTGATGTCTGCAACCAGCCAACCCTTCCCGAAGCGGCGGTTAGGGTGTTTCAAATTGCCAGCCCAGAAGCCGTTCACGTTGCCCAACGGTAAGCCGTAGCAACCGCTAGGGGATGCCATCATGGAAGTGTCGCAGCATTGGCGGTTGGGCGCCCAACGCTACCGGTTAGTGGGGGAAATCTGCCCCCATTGTGTCGCCCGTATCTTCCCCCCACGCGATGTATGCCCCCAGTGCGCCAAGCCCGCTCAGGACTTATTTACCTTTTCGGGCAGGGGAGAGGTGTATAGTTACACAACGGTGCTTGATCCCCCACAGGGGTACGAAGCGCAGGCCCCCTATGTGATCGCCTTAGTTAAACTGGACGAAGGCCCTATGCTGACCGCGCAACTGACCGATCTCGATGGTGAGCCAGAGATCGGAATGCGGGTGGAGATGGTAACCCGCAAGTTGCGTACCGACGGCGAGGAGGGCATGATCGTCTACGGGTACAAGTTCCGTCCAGGCTGGGATCGCCATCCTGAGCAGGCAGTAGACCCTCAAGACGCTGACAAGAGATAAGCTACCCCCTCATACGGGTGAGAGAAATCTCGGCAGCCGCCTCGCCTGGCAGCCTGTGAAGGGGGGCGCGAACCTGATGGTTCGTGAGAAGGGGGACAGCACCCCCGCACCGGAACCCGATGTTGTTGTTCCAGTTGTTCGGATAGTTCCTGTTGCGGAAGGCGGCGCGCGCGTTGTCTTGATTGTTGTTCCACGACCCGCCCCGCGCCACCCGGTCGTCGCCGGGCAGCCCCACGGGCTGCATAGAGTGACCCACTACGTATGCAACCTGCGCACTTGACAATACCCCTAAAATCCCATTTTGGCGATTCGCGGCTCGCGCTCTGCGCGAGCCGCTCAGTGCTCAGTGATTCGATAGAGAAGGGGGACGCACCACCACCCGAAAACCGATGTTGGAGCGGCGGAGGTCCGGATCGAACCAGAAGCGGAAGGCGGCGCGCGCGAAGTCTTGATTGATGATCCACGACCCGCCCCGCGCCACCCGGTCGGCATCTCCGGCCAGATCGGTGTTTTCCGGCCTGTCGTATTCGTTCAGGCACCATTCCCACACATTGCCGCTCATATCCAGCACGCCGTAGGGCGAAGCGCCCTGTGGGTAGCTGCCCACTGGTGTGGTCTTCACCAGGTATACGCCGCCTTTGACGCCGCTGGTTTCCTCGTTGATATTCGCATACCCCTGGATGTATTCTGGCCCCCAGGGATACGCCCGCCCATCCGGCCCCTGCGCGGCCCACTGCCACTCCCACTCGGTCGGCAGGCGCACCTCATAGCCTACCCGGCTGGTCAGCCAGCGGCAGAAGGCCACCGCGTCGTACCACGAGACGCTATCGCGCGGCAGGTTTTTCGCGTGGGTAAAGCGCTGGTTGCCAGGCTCCGCGCGGTGGCTCACATGTGCCGCCAGCCCCTGCCACCACTGGGGGTTCGTGAAGCCCTGCGGGTCATCCACAAACACCTGGAACTGCTCGAAGGTGATCAGGTACTTGGCCATGAAGAAAGGATCGATATCGTAAGTCCCTTTATCACCTTGATCGGTCATGAGCCGGAACGGGCTGACACCCGGTATTTCGCACCACTCAAACGGCGGCGGCAGGATGTCGAGGATGGGGTCACGGCGTCGGGCCTGCTCGGCGGCCTCGGCGCGGGCAGCCTGCACCCTCTGCCGCAGGTTGGAGATGCGCTGGTCACCGGGAGCCAGTTCGTTGGCCTGCTGCAGCGCGGCTTCAGCGGCGTCAAAGTCACCGGCCTTCAAAGCTCGGCGGGCCTCAGCCAGCAGGCCATCTACCTGCTGCTTCAGCCGGGCCCGCTCGGCGGCCTCGGCGCGGGCAGCCTGCAGGGCCTGCAGCACAGTCTGCGCCAGCCCTTTGGTCTCGCTGTCAGTATCGTGCTGCGCCATGTAGCTCAGCACCTGCGATAGCGGCTCGCGCAGCTTCGCATCGGGCAACAGGTCACGCTGCACAAGCATCAGGGCATAACGGCGGCTAATGGGGCTGGCGTCGCGCAGCCCTTCGCGCGGCGGGTCGGGCAGCCCATCGAACGCCTGCCCGATCTCCTCCGGCCAGGCCAGGGCGGGCGGCGCACCCAGCCCGCCGAAGATGTTGCCCCCGGCTACGCTCAGCGTGCCGCTGACGTCCCCTTCCACTGTCACCTGGACCTGGTGCGTCGGCGGGTCTTTAAGCTCCACGCCCAGGTCGTTCGCCATCTGCTGCGCCAGCCGCGAGTACACCTCATCGACCGAGCGCACATAGCGCCCGCGCACATCCACCCACTGGATCGCCTTCAACTGCAGGGGAACTGCACTGACCTCATCCCCATCGAGCAGGATGGTATAGAACTTCTTCCTGAGTTGAAGCGCCTGCTGCACTTCGTTGAGGACAAAGGAGCCGTATTCCGGGTTATCCGGATTGGGTTCCAGCAGGTGTGGGGACATCAGCACCAGCATGATGCGGCTCTCACGTATCGCTTGGTCGACCTCCCTGAACCACACGCTGGTGCCCGGCTCGAGGTTCTCGTCGGTCCAGACGTCCAGCCCGCGCGACACCAGATAGTCTCGCAGCGGTTCCATGAAGCGCCGGTCAGCGCGGCTGTAACTGAGGAAGATGTCTGGCACGACTCATTAACCCGGCATTGATAGAAGAGGCAACTCCATTCTATATCATCTTTGC
>DAOTYF010000078.1:0-26826 GCA_034434995.1 Anaerolineae bacterium | reverse complement strand
GTGGGTGGGTCATCGTGTGGCGGCCCTCCCAGACCAGGGAAGTTGCACGCCAGGATCGCCAGGATCATCAAGGGTGGGCCTAGACGCCCGCCCCATGGGTTCATTCTGCTGGATGCACACACACCACTACAGCCCCATCAGTGCCTGCTGCAGATCAGCGATCAGGTCGTCTATATGCTCCACACCGACCGAGAGCCGTACCAATCCCGGATCGCACGCCAGAGGGCTGCCAGCCGTCGAGGCGTGTGTCATACTGTAGGGGTGCTCGATCAGCGACTCAACTCCACCCAACGACTCGGCCAGTGCGAATAGCCGTGTCCGGGTGACGAATTCCCGCGCTGCGCTATCGCCCCCCCTCATAATGGCTGAGATCATCCCGCCAAAACCACGCGGCATCTGGCGTCTGGCCAGTTCGTACTGCGGGTGGCTATCCAGGCCGGGGTAGATCACCGTACTGAAGGCCGGGCAGTCCGAAAGGAACCGGGCGATCTTCTGCGCGTTCTCAGAGTGGCGTTCCATGCGCAGGTGCAGCGTCTTGATCCCGCGCAGGATCAACCAGCAGTCCTGCGGGCCGGGCACAGCCCCGACGGCGTTCTGTAGGAACTTGAGCTGCTGGTATACCTCTTCGTCGTTGACCACCAATGCCCCGCCGACCACATCGGAGTGGCCGCCCAGATACTTCGTCGAGCTATGCATAACGATATCCGCACCGAGCTTAAGTGGTTGCTGGAGGTACGGTGATGCAAATGTGTTATCAACCACCACTTGTACTCCGTCAGGAGCCAAGCGGGAGATCGCTTCGATATCTGCCAGGGACAGCAGGGGATTGGTCGGTGTTTCGAGCCAGATTAACTTGGTGTCGGGCTGGATCGCTGCCTCGACCGCGCTTAGGCTGGTGACATCGACATAGGTAAATTCCAGCCCATAGCGGGCCAACACCTTATCAAACAAGCGGAACGTGCCGCCGTATACATCATTGCCTACGAGCACGTGATCGCCGGGGCTGAGCAGCCGCATGATGGTGTCAATCGCTGCCATACCTGAGGCAAAGGCCAACCCAAAGCGCCCTCCCTCTAGCGCCGCGATCAGCTCTTGCAGGGCTTTGCGGGTCGGGTTGTCGGTTCGGCTGTATTCGTAGCCCTTATGTCGCTCCGGCGCCTCCTGCACGTAGGTTGAGGTCTGGTAGATAGGTGTCATGATCGCGCCGGTGGTAGGGTCGGGCCTTTGCCCGGCGTGGACAGCAAGGGTTTCAAGATGAGGGGAGGTGGTCATTTTTTTCGGGAAGATCACAAGCAGTGAGTGGCAACATAATCCAGAATATCGATCTTGGTCAGGATGCCCATCACAGCATGGTCGGGCTTGCTATCCGAGGGGACAACCAACACCACATCGCTGCCACGCACGAACATCGCCAGCACTTGGTCCAACGTCGCATCGGGAGCAACCGTGATCACATCGCGCTGGATGATCTCGCCAACGGTTCCCTCAACGCCGGAAGCAGGGGCGCCCATCACCAAGTGATTCAGAAGGTCGATCTCGCGCACAATGCCCAGCAATTCGCCCTGGTGGATCACGGGGGCTTGGGAAATATCATGTCGCTTCATTAGGGCGATCACGTCAGTCATGCGATCATCTGGCGCGACGGCGATCACGGCTTGCTGGGGCTTAGCCTTGAGCACCTCAGCGACGCTGGCGTCACAACCAACCTCACCATAGAATCCGTTCTCCCGCATCCAATCGTCATTGAACACCTTGCTGAGGTAGCGTGATCCGGAATCGGGAAGTATAACGACTATCGTCTTATCCGGGCCGAGGTTCGCTTTCCTGGCATAGCGGATCGCGCCGACCACTGCACTGCCCGATGAACCACCACAGAAAATCCCTTCCTCACGCACCAGCCGCCGGGTCATGATCATCGACTCACGATCATCCACCTTCACCATATCATCCACGACGGACATGTCGTAGATAGAGGGGACAAAGTCCTCGCCGATGCCCTCGATCCGATAGGTAAACGCCTCACCGGGATGACCGGTATGGAAAACATCGTACAGGATCGAGCCGACTGGATCGACGCCGATGACCCGGATGTCAGGGTTCTGCTCTTTCAGGTAGCGCCCCACGCCAGTGATCGTGCCGCCAGTCCCCACCCCAGCAACAAACACATCGATGTGGCCTGCCGTCTGTTCCCAGATCTCCGGGCCAGTGGTCTGATAGTGCACCTGAGGATTAACAGGGTTGTGATACTGGTTCGCCAGAACGCTGTTGGGGGTTTCCTCCACAATGCGTCGGGCAACGCTGTAGTAGCTACGAGGATCATCAGGGGCGACGGCGGTGGGAGTGATGATCACCCGCGCTCCGAAGGCGCGTAAAAGCTGCACTTTGTCCAGGGATTGCTTGTCGGGCATCACAAACACACACTTGTAGCCCTTGATGGCAGCGGCAATTGCCAGGCCGACGCCGGTGTTCCCAGAGGTAGCCTCAACGATGGTCCCGCCTGGCCTGAGTTGACCAGAGCGCTCGTAGTCTTCGATGATCGCCAGCCCAATGCGATCTTTGACCGACCCGCCGGGATTGAAAAACTCAACCTTGGCCAGCAGGCGGGCCTGCAGATCGCGCGTCACAGAGTGCAGTTGTACCAGGGGTGTGTGGCCGAGCGTGCGCAGGATGTTCTGGTACACCTGCTCCGCCTGCAAGGTCGAATCAGTTATGCGGCTCAGCTTGCCCATCGTCAGCTTCCCCCTTGGCAGCCTGCTGGTGTTGCACCAGAAATATCGGTTTCACGCCGGGAGTGGTTCTTTTCTTCACACAGCGGCGAACCATGATCCACGAACGCGATGATTCCTACCGATTTTAGCGACGATGGAGATCGATTGCACCCCACCCGAAGCTAGAAACGAGGGGTTGAACATGGCGCGGCCAGACGGATGGTGGCAATGCACTACTGCCAGGGCTTCTACAAAGAATTCAGATCGGAATGATCAGACTCGCCAGATCGCGCGGGTAGTAGGTCAATACCTCAATGCCATCTTGGGTAACTACCACTGTATCGGAATGGCGGAAGCCGCCAATGCCCGGCACATACAGCCCTGGCTCGACGGTGAAAACCATCCCTGGCTGGATCACGGTCTGGTCACCTTCATCGAGGAATGGCCCTTCATGATAACGCAAGCCAATTGCATGGCCGGAGTGGTGCTTCCAGTAGGGCAGCAGGTTGCGATCGGTGAAAACCTCTCGCACTGCGCGATCCACATCGGCGCAACGCACACCGGGCCGGATCGCGGCGAATGCAGCGTCCTGTAAAGCAAGCATGTGGTCGAACAGGTGGCGCTGTTCATCCGTTGCCGGGCCGATGATCATGGTCCGCTCTAGCTCTGATTCGTAGCCCCATACAGGGCAGCCCGCACCGGTTACCAGCACGTCACCAGGTTGGAAGGTGATATTGGCAGCCAGTGCATGGGGAATAGCCGAGTTGCGTCCAATCTGACCCCGGTAACCTGCACTGGGGCCACCGGAAAAGGCGTTATGAGCACGATATATAGGCCCGATGGCATTCAGCATGGCAAGATTGGCCTCGTTGCTGGCCCGCTGGCTGACCTCGGTCTCAGTGGCACCAACACAGGTATAGCGTTGCAACAGGCTATGCGCCAGGCTCGCCCAGCGCACGCTCTCCCGGATCAAGGCGATCTCAGAGGGGGACTTGATCATCATCTGGTCTTCAACGAACGCCCTGATCCGCGTGACTGCTGCGCCGGTTAGATCGGAGAGGGCTGGTCCCCGGTAGCCCAGAATCCAGGGGTAGCCATCCTCATCTGCGCCGATAGGCCGCCCGATTAGGCCCATCTCGCCCAACATACGGGCCATGATCTGCATGGGGTGCGGATCACCGGGATATTCGAGATAATGGGCAACTTGATCCACTAGCGCGTTGGCCTGAGCATGTTCCAGTTCCAAGCGGGGCACCAACAGCCGCCGCTCCCCCTCCTGGCTCAGTACAAAGACTATCGGGCGCTCAGTGGGAATGAATGCAAAACCCGTGTAGTACAAGATGTAATCCCGGTCGAAGAGCACCACCCCCGCAAAGCTCTGTGCCCGTATGCGAGCCAGAAGGTGGTCACAACGAGCACGGTACTCCTCATCGGAAATGCGAAGTTGGGTCGAAAAAACAGCCATGAAACTCGCCCTCTGCCAGACCCTAGAAACCTTCCATCTGCGAAAGGTCAACGACGCCATCGGCCAGCGAGACAACGCGCTGGAGCAGCGCCAGCCGGTTCTCACGGATGGCTCTATCCTCATGCATCACCAGCACGCCACCTTCCGAGGACGGGGCGAAGAAGACTGTGATCAGCGCAACGAGCGGTAAGAAAGCGGTCAGAAAGGCATCCACGTCCCGATCCGGCCCCAGGGACTTGGCTGCCTTCCGGTACGCCTTGGCCAGGGCCTTTTCAGCAGGCTCCTGGAAGCGATCCATAAATAACGGATAAGTTGTCTTGTGCCCGCGCGTAATTCGAGCGCAGCGGGCGTAGGCATCAAGGGTGGTCGCCCAGTCAGGGCGCTGTGCCCAGGCGGTAAGCTGTGCCGCGTGGATGGCCGCACGGCACGGATCGTGCGCGACCTGACCCAAGACTGCCTCGACCACGTCGTGGGCGTACGTCTCACGCAGGGTGGCGCGCAACCGCCCAGCGACGAAGTCCAGCACAGCAGCCTTCGCAGCAGGTGAAACGCGGTTCTCACCAAGAGCTTGGGTATATCCCATCGCTGCCCACTCGACTGCCTGTCGCAGGTCGAGGCGGATTCCGTGCCCGATGAGTATCTGCACCACGCCGAGAGCCGCCCGGCGCAGCCCAAACGGGTCGGCAGAGCCGGTCGGCTCCAGCCCCACGCTGAACAGCCCGACCAGGCTGTCGAGGCGATCAGCCAGCGCCACGGCGATCCCCGGCAGGCTGGCAGGCAGGGAATCGCCGGCAAAGCGTGGCAAGTAATGCTCAGCGATAGCCTCGGCCACCGCCTCCGGTTCGCCGGAGCGCAGTGCGTATTCGCGGCCCATTATGCCCTGCAGCGAGGTCATCTCGATCACCATCTGCGTGGCGAGATCGGCTTTGGCGAGCCGCGCCCCCCGGATAGTCGTCTCCAGCTCAGCATCGTCCATGCCTAGAGCGCCGCCGATCCGTGCTGCCAGTCCTTCAAGCCGGGCGGCCTTATCGTAATACGAGCCGAGGTCTTCCTGGAAGGTCAATTTCTTCAGCCTGTCGAGATAGCTGGCGAGGGGTTGCCGTACGTCGACGTCGTAGAAAAAGCGAGCATCAGCAAAGCGGGCACGAATGACATGCTCGTTGCCCGCCGTGACGCTATCCAGATGCTGGCCATCGCCATCGCGCAAAGCAACAAAATGGGGCATCAGACGACCCTTCTTGTCCACCACTGCGAAGTAGCGCTGGTGCTTCTTCATGACGGTGGTCAGTACAGGCGCAGGCAGGTCTAAGTACTCGCGCTCGAAGGTTCCAAGCAGGGCAGCCGGTCCTTCAACCATGTTCGTGACCTGATCCAACAGGTCGGGGTCGTCCAGCAGAGCGCCGCCCACTTGTTTTGCTGCCGCTTCCACCTGGCGGGCGATCACGGCGCGGCGCTCCGCCGGATCGACGATGATGCCCTGCACCTGCATGGCCGCCGCGTAATCGGCAGCGGACTTTAGCTCGATCTCCGGTGATCCCAACAACCGTGCACCCCGTGTCGTGCGCCCCGAGTAGATCCCTGCATACTCGAACGGGATAACCCCTCGGCCAAGGAGAGCCACCAGCCAACGGATCGGACGTGAGAAGGCCACGCCGGAAGCATTCCAGCGCATCGACTTCTCGAATCGGAGGCGGCTGATCAGATCGGGGAGCAACGTAGCCAGCACCTCCGATGTGGGTTTGCCCGGATCGTACACCACAGCGACTGCATACTCGCCGCCGTCCAACGTACGGCGCTGCAACAACTCGACGGGAACGCCCAGCCCTCGAGCGAAGCCCTCGGCGGCCTTCGTGGGCTTGCCATCCGCATCGAAGGCGACACTGGCAGGCGGGCCGCGTCGGACGACCTCCTCAGCGTGCTGGCCTGGCGACAATCCGTCCACAATCACGGCAAGGCGGCGTGGTGTCCCTCCGACGCTGATCGACCGGTAATCCAGCCTCGCTGTGCTAAGCATGGCGGGGACGAATTCGCGGAGCTGTAGCAGGGCGGTGTCGAGGTCGCCGGGGGGCAACTCTTCAGTGCCGATCTCCAGCACAAACTGGTCGGGCTTCGAGGGGTACTGCCCAAGAGGGGTCTTTGGCGGCTCAGGTGCAGGGACGGTCAGCACGCCGGTCTCGGCATCCACCCGCCAGCCGGGCGGGAGAGTGGGGTAACCCAGGTCGCGGCGGCGGTCGGCATAGGCTCGGGCTACCTGGGCCGCCAACCGCTGCATCCGGCGGAAGTAATCCGCACGCTCGACGACACCAATTGCGCCGCGCGCGTCCATGATGTTGAACAGGTGGGAGCATTTCAATACATAGTCATGGGCGGGCATCACCAGTGGCGGTTCCTGGGCCAGCGCACGCTTCGCCTCGCCTTCGTACACTTCATAGACATGGGCCAATGCCTCTACATCCGCTACCTCGAAATAGTAACGGCAGTGGTCGATCTCAGATTGCAGTAATACATCACCATAGCTGACACCGTCTACCCACTCGATATCCCACACGGCGTCCACACCTTGCAACGGCAGCAAGATGCGTTCCAAGCCATAAGTAATTTCGACCGACACGGGGTTGAGGACCTGGCCACCTGCCTGCTGAAAGTAGGTAAACTGGGTGATCTCCTGCCCATCGAGCCAAACTTCCCAGCCCAGGCCCCAGGCGCCCAACGCCGGGGATTCCCAGTTATCCTCCACGAAGCGAATATCATGCCTGCGGCGGTCGATGCCAAGGGCCTCCAAGCTGTGCAGAAACAGCTCCTGGGGGTTACCGGGATCGGGCTTCAAGATGACCTGATACTGATAGTAGTACTGCATCCGGTTGGGGTTTTCGCCATAGCGGCCATCATCGGGGCGGACAGACGGCTCGACGTAGGCAACATTCCACGGCTCTGGGCCGAGCACCTTCAGGAACGTTGCTGGGTTCATTGTCCCTGCACCAACCTGGACATTGTGCGGCTGCCAGATGATACAGTTCTGCGCCGACCAGAATTCATGTAGGCGCAAGATCACATCCTGAAATGAGATGAGTCTGGACACGGGAAGGCTGTCTCCTTTAAGAAGATTACTGAGTGATGAACGATAAATGCTGCGTCGGGTGTGCGAGGATTCTATCATGGGGAAAGGAGATTGCGAGTAGGGCAGCCTTTCCCATTTGTTATAATTGGGACGGCGTCTGTCCAAACTTGGAGCAAGCTGTTGTGAGACCCCTCATTCAACACTTGGTGCTATTTGACATCGACGGGACACTGCTACTACCCGACGGTGCGGGGCGGGCTGCGTTGCGGGTCGCGTTGGAGCGCGTCTATGGCACACCGGGCGGTGCTGAGACCTTCGCACTGGGCGGCAGCCTCGACCGCCACACGGTGCGCCTGTTGATGACCGAGGCAGGCATCCCGGAGGACGTGATCTGGAGCCGTTTTGACGAATTGGCGCGAGTCGTGGAGGCAGACCTACGGCAGCGCATCGCGGCCAGGCTGCACCACGTGCGCCCGTGCCCTGGCACACACGCACTGATCGCGGCACTGCAGGCCCGTGAGGATACACTACTAGGGCTGATCACGGGGAACTTTCGCGGCACGGCGGCAATCAAGCTGGAGGCGGCAGGCTTTGACCCTGCTGTGTTCCGCGTTGGGGCTTTCGGGGATGAAGCGGAGGATCGCAACCTTCTGCCACCATTAGCAATCGAGCGAGCCTCAGCTTTGACCGGCATGAAGTTCGTAGGGCAGCAGGTGGTGGTCATCGGGGACACACCCTCGGATATTCTGTGCAGTCGAGGTGTAGGAGCACGCAGCATTGCCGTATGTACCGGATGGGTGTCACGTGCCGACCTCAACACATATCGCCCAGATGCTCTATTTGATGACCTGACTGATACCCAGGCAGTGCTTGGCACGATCCTCGCACCCTAGCACCCTCCCGCTGTTCAGTGCATCCCCAGTGGACAGCAGTGCAGGGGCAGCCGCTCGCAGGTTTACCGGCACAGCAAGTCCGGAGAGCTGCGCTCCTACGGTCCGATGCGAGCCACCGGGACGCGGTTATCGGGGTAGTCGCCGCCGGCGGGCACCAGCCTCTCACCCGTTGAGGGACGCCACACGCCGACGTAGACCGTGTATGGCCCGTCGCCTGGCAGCGTGGCATGGCGCACGTCTTCCAGGACCATGTGCCCTCGCCATGTACCGAGCGGATACAGCCCGCCGATGGGATCGCCGTCCGCCTGCCCGGCGATGCTTCCCCCGTCATCGACGATGTGAACAAACACGGTGGGGCTACCGTCCAGCGGCGCGGTGATCTCCCAGATCAATGCCAGCCGCAGTAATCTACCCTCGACCCGTGCCTCAGCCTGCCACAAAACCAGCGCGCTCTCGAAGTAAGCCAGCGCGAAACGGGGAGGGGTGTAGCGTTCCCGAATCCGTCCGGCTTCGCGCAACTGGATCGTCTCACCCTCGTAAACGGCAATTTCAACCCAACACCCCTCCATCAGCAATTCGGCCAGCGCGTCCCCTTCGACCAGCGGGCCATAGGTTGTGCGCTGGTATATGACCGGGGGCAGGATATGGCCTACCGTGATAGCCTTATCCTGTCGCAGTTCGCCCGTGGCTGCGCCGATCACGTTGCTCGCCTCGACCTGCGAAGGCAGCAGGATGGCACCACCTGGGAAGAAAGGATAAAAACTGCGGTGGGGCGTGAGGCGATCCGGCAGGTTGACCAGCAGCAGCGAGTCGCCAGGCTTTGCCTGGGCGGCACGCATGGCCTCCCCGATCGCTACCCCACCGCGCAGGTGCCAGCCCACTCCTTGATAGGCAAAGTACGCTCCCGGCAGCACAAGGGCGAGGGCAGCCAGGATGGACTTAAGCTGGGCCTCGCGGCTACTGGCAACCGGGCTTGCAGCGAGGCCCCATGCTATGGCAGCTCCAACCCCCGCCGGATACAGAAAGCGCGGCGCATCGATCAGCCACTCGGAGCGCATCGTGACCAGCGCTGGGCTGACGCTCAACGCGAACCAGCCCAAGCAAAACAACATCACACGGGGCGCGCGGCGCATCGGCAAGAAAAGGGTCCCCAACACGAGCAGTAGAATCCCCCAACTCAGAATCATGGGCGTGGGCGCCCCTGGGGTTGATCTCAGGAAGCTGGCGAGAGGCGCAGCAGGATACGAGAGTCCTGTGCTGAGGATCGCTATGTTATCTGCGAGGCCGCGAAGGGTCAGGTCGAGGGTCGTCACACCGCCGGGTTGCAGCGAGAACCACAGCCCGGCGAACGCCGCGCCAATCGCCACATGCGCCAGTGGCCAGAGAACAATGGTGGTAGCCTCACCCCCCGGCCCCCTCTCTAGGGGCGGAGAAGGGGAGTCCGAGCGCAGAGAGGGCAGGGGTGAGTCTGGGCGAAGCCCAGGAATCGGGGTTCGGATCAGTAATTCTGTGAGAGCTACCAGTAGCCCTACTAGCATCCCATTCTCGTGGGCAAACGGGGCCAGCGCCGTGGCTGCGAGGGAGATCACCATCCAACACCACGATCCGGTAGCGCGGGCGTGCAGGTAGGCGATCACCGCCACCAGGGTCAGAACGGCGACCAGGGGGTAGAAGAAGGCGCTCACCCACGGCACGGCTTGGTACGCAAAGGGATATGCCGCGAACAGTCCCGCCGCAAACGCGCTGGTCAGTGTCCGCCGGCCTGGATCGATCTCGATGGTCAGCCTCCCGACCAGCGTCGCCGCCAGCGCGTGCCCGATCAGATTGAGCCAGCGTAGCCCGGCGGGCGTCCACGGGAGGCCCAGGTCGCGGATCAGCAGCCAGAACGAGAATGCCAGCGGGCGGTAATATCCATACGGGCTGACCTGAGTCCACAGTGCGCCCCGGGAGAGCGCTCGCAGCCAGGGGATTTGAACGAGATCATCCGAGTAGAACGGCAAGGCCAGGCTGCGGGCGTATAGCAGCGCGGTGATGGCGGCAGCTACAGCCGCCACTGGGATCAGGCGGCGTGGAGGGAAGCTCACGGCTCTACCTGCACCGTGCCGAGAATGAAGAAATCGCCCGATAGGTTACCCGCTGGATCGTAGAACGGGGCGCGCTGGAAGGTCGAAAATCCGTACAACCCCACCTCGATCCAATACTCACCGGGGGGCGTGCCGGGCGGGATGGTCAGGCGGTACGGATCGACCACCGTCTGCCCTGGGACCCACTTGGGAAACCACAGAAACGTCGGGAAGGCCCCGCCCAGCGGTGGTGCATCCTGTTGGGCGATCACCTGATTTGAGGCGTCCACCAGGTGGACGAACACCTTGTAGTTTTCGCCCGGCCTGTTGAGCGCCCTCCACGTTAGGCGGATGTGCAGGTCGTCGCTGGGGTGGGCGGTCAGCGGCTCCTGCCACACCGCGATCCGCCGCTGCCCTGGCGCGGTCGCCACGGCCCCCACCAACCCGACTTCGTGATTGATATCGGCTAGCAACCCCTCTTCCTCCGGATCGACCGGCCAGCGAGTGGGCGGCACGATTGTGATCGTCCCGACCTCCAGGCTCGTCGATCCGTTGGGGAAGGCCAACGGCTCTCCGCCCTGTGAGAGGTTCCGCAGGCCGATCCGCAATGGATATTCGCCCGGCTCGGCGGTCAGCGGCGCACGCAGGTCGTACCGCTCAACGATGGTCTCTCCTGCTTGCCAGGAGGGGCTGAGAAAGTGGCTGTCTGTGGTGAAGTGAAAGGCCGTCTCACCGAGCGTGACGTAGGGGAAAATGATATCGGTGGAAGTACCTTCTGCCGTGAGGGCGATAACAAGTGGGATCTCCTGCCCCGGCTCGACGTGCGTCACGGGCAGATCGATGCCCGCCACCGTCACCACCCCTGCATCGGCGTCGAGCGGGGTTTGCATTGCAACAGGCTCGGTGGCGGGTGGTGGGAGAACGCGGTACAGCGTCGGGCCAACAGGCCGCAACCGGAACCCTTCCTCGACCAGTTCGCGTCGGTAGCCGGAGGTGTAGACTGGCCCCTCTGCAAAGTTCGCCCAGGCGTTGTCAGCCCAAGGCCGCTCGGAGGTGGTCGCCACATAGATCAGCCGTAAGTCAGACTCCGCCAGAGGATGATCCTCAACCCATGCTTCGTACCACAGCGGCGTGAGGTGTTCCCAGTCCGCCAGTAGGATCGCGCTCTCACTCTGGCCCTCAAAGCGGCTGTAGACCTCCTCGACCCACGCCTGGGCCTCCCGGTAGTCCCGGAGCGAGATCAGAGGCGCGAGATAGCCAGCCCGCAGAATGGGCGGCGTGATTAACGTCACCGTCAGCGCCGCGTGCAGCATCCCGGTGTCGCGCCCGGCGGGCAGCCGCAGCCACTGGAACAAGCCGAGCGATCCCAGACCCGCTAGGGTCATCAGGGCCACCAGCGGCGTCATCAGGTAGGCCATCACGTCTTGGATGGTATTCAGGATGAACAGCAGGTTGATGCCGAGGAACAGGGTCAGCAGCAGCCCGGCCCGCCACTGTGTCCGCCACAGCCAGATCAGGCCAAGCGGAATCAGGGCGAGGATATGCATCCCAGCCTGGAGGCTGAGCAGTGACCCGAATACACGCAAGCGATCGGGCTGATCGGCCAAGCCGAAGTGAAACAGGTTGACACGCAGCCCACGCGCCAACGTCAGGTCGAGGAACCCAGCGAGCGTGTTGGTATTGTCAGGGCCGAAGGGCACGGGGGTCGGCAGGCTGGCGCGGATTGGCAGGTACAGCCATATGCTCAGACCAAGCAACGCCCAGCCAAGCATCTTCAGCAGGGTGTGCCAGTCAAGCAGGATGCGTGGCCTGACTGCCACAATGAAAGCCGCATAGGCCGGGAAGCTAAACACGAGCAGAGGGTGATGGGTCATGCTCAGGCCAGCGAGGACACAGAAGGCCAAGAGCCAGCGATCGTCGGCCTTCTCCTGTATCCCTCTCTTCACCAGCACCGAATTGGCACCAATCCACTTCAGTAGGGAGAACTGGCTGGCGATTGCCAACAAGGCAGTGATGATATGCGCGTTGGCGTGGATACTGTGCTGCCACAGATCGGTGGCTGTAGCTACTGAGATTGCCGCTAGCAGACTGGGCACATACCTGGCTGCGGGAGCGCGACTAGCGGGCGTCAGCGCGCGCACTGTGCCGTAAACCAGCGCCGCAATACCTGCGCCCGCCGCTGCGCTGAGCAGATTGGCCCGATAGGCAATGCTGCCGATGGGCACAAGTCGTTGCCAAAGTCCCCCTAACACCGTCTGGAAAGCATAACCGGGTGGGTGGGCGATCCCCCAGATGTGCGGCACAAAGGTATATTCCGCCGGATCGCCGAACACCAGCCCCGGCGCGAGTGTGGCAATATACAGCATCAGCGTGGCAAAGAATATGGCCCATCCAATCAGCCGATCAGGATGAGCAGCAATCCAACGCCACACCGCTGGTGATTTGTCCGTCGTGGGTAGGGGAGTCATTGAGCCGGATTATACCCACGCGCCCTGCAAAGCGCAGAGCAGGAGCTGGCGTTGGGCATCTGCAAACCAACGAAGGTGGAGTGCTCGAACGGCGGAACAGATGGGCTGCCTAGTGGGGTACAATACTAGCTGATACTGCAAAACTTGCCTGCAATTCAGGGACTGTGGTCGCCCGATAACCAAAGAAGCGCCCGACCCTCAGCGGATCGGGGGTAACAGGGGCACAACGGAGCATGATGGCTTTTAGAGGCACTTTTTCTGGTGAGGCTAACCCGCGCACCATGTTCGTGGAAGGCCCTTTTGGATCGGGCAAGACCACGTTCGCTATTGAGACTCTGTCTGCCTGGCTGGAAGCAGGCATCGACCCTTCGCGCATTTTGATCCTCGTGCCTCAGCGCACAATGGCCCGCCCCTTCCTTCTGGCGCTGCACGATACCTCACGTGGCCCGCTCGGTGATGTAACGATCCGCACGTTGGGGGGCTTGGCGCAGGATATGTGTCGGCTCTACTGGCCGCTGATCGCACCTAAGATGGGCTTCACCGACCCAGCGCGTAGTCCCCGTTTTCTGACCATCGAAACGTCCCAGTATGCTATGGCCGGCTTTGTCAATGCAGCAGTTGAACGCGGGGAGTTTGACGCAGTCAATCTTTCGCCTCAGCAAATTGCCCGGCAGATCATAGATAACCTGAGCAAGGCAGCAACGATGGGTATTGACTATCACCACGTGCCGGAACTGCTGACGGCTGCCTGGGGATCAGAGCGCCCGCACAAGCGCGTGCTGGCCTATGAAGCGGCAGGAAGGATCGCCGAGGCTTATCGGAAGTACTGCCTAGAGAATTGCCTTCTCGATTACCCGTTGCAAATCGAAGCCTTCACTGCTCTGCTTGCACAACCAGAGCGTCGTAGGGAGTACTTCGAGCGCTGGACCCACCTGATCGTCGAACATCTTGAGGAGGAAACTGCGCTCACGCACGACCTGATCTACGAGTGGTTGCCTCATCTTCAGGGCGCGCTGCTCACTTACGAGTGGGACGGCGGCTATCGGCTCTTCCTTGGCGCTGCTCCGGAAGGGGCGCTGTTCCTCCGGCAACATTGCGAGGCCAGTCTTACCCTTCCTCACTCGTACATCATGTCACCGGGGCTGGAGCAACTTCACGCCGAAGTTGCTTATGTGATGCGCCGCCCCGGAGCAAAGCCCCCCGACGGAGATGTGCTGCCTGCATTTCGTTACAGTTTCCACTCCTACTTTCCGCAGATGTTGGACTGGGTAGCCGAAAGTATTGGAGAGCTGGTTCACGGTGAGGGCCTGCCACCGCGTGAGATCGTCGTCCTGGCCCCTTTCCTCAGCGATGCGCTCCGATTCTCGCTGAGCCAAAAGTTGGAGGCACGGGGTATTCCCTCCCTCTCGCATCGCCCATCGCGGGCGCTGCGGGATGAGCCTGTGGCGCGTTGCCTCCTGACACTAATTGGGCTGGCGCACCCCCAATGGGGTTACCTGCCGCCAGTGGTGGATGTTGCTGACGCGCTCGAAATGGCCATTGAGGGGCTTGACCCAGTACGTGCTAGCCTTCTAGCCAAGATTGTCTACCACCCTGGCGGCGACCGTGCACTTAGCTCCTTCGAGCAAATCAACCCTTCTATGCAGGCACGGATCACCTACCTGGCAGGGCAACGCTACGACCATCTCCGCGCCTGGCTGATGAGATATGCCTCCTCCGGTCAGCCGGAGCCGCTCGATCATGTGTTCAGTCGCCTGTTTGGGGAGGTGCTTTCCCAGCCCGGCTACGGATTCCATGCGAACTCTGAAGCGGGGCGTGTCACGGCAGAGCTGATTCAGTCCGCTCGGCGTTTTAGGCAGGCACTATTCAGCGGTACCTCCATTGATATCAATGAGGTGGGAAGGCGCTACTACGAGATTGTTAATGCCGGACTGCTGGGCGGGCTGTATGTCCAGAGCTGGCGCGATGATCTGGCTGATGCGGTGTTTATGTCACCTGCTTACACGTTTTTGCTCCGCAATCGCGTGGCGACGATCCAATTCTGGCTGGACGCAGGTTCAATGGGCTGGTGGGAACGTCTTGATCAACCCCTTACTCACCCCTATGTCCTATCTCGTGATTGGCCGCCGGGGGCAGTGTGGACCGATGTAGAGGAATACAACCGCCAGCAGGACATGCTGTATCGGATTGCCAGTGGCCTGATCCGGCGCTGCCGTCGTGAGATCTATCTGGGAATCAGCGATCTGGGCGAGCAAGGTTTTGAACAGCGGGGGCCGCTGCTGCGCATCTTCCAGAGCATCCTTCGGAGACAACAGAAGCGTCTGTAGGAGTGAGGTAGCAATTGCAATACCTTGGTAAGCGAAGCGCCTTCAAGGGGCCGGGTAGGAACAGGAAGCTAAGGCGAAGTTGCTAGTGGTTAACTCGCCAACACAACTTCCCACAGCTTGATCATGACTTCCCATCTATTGTAGTGGCTAGGAGATTCCTCAAGAAGCGCAATTTATCCGGTCGAAGGCGAAATGCCAAGCTCCCCCCCACCGGCACGCCTATCCGCAAGCCACACTGCCTCTGCCATAGCATTCACGTCCTCGGCGCTGTTGTTCACTGGTTCATCTTCTGCTGGAACCAGCGCTTGCTTTGTTGTCAGCACCGCCCGAACTTCCCAACTCATTGACTTTCGGCATCTATTCCCCCATGCTCTGGAAAGTCCCCTCTCTCAAGTGATTTGATTCTCGGCCCGGTGTGGTGTAACATCGTGCGAAGCGCTGGACAGGAAAGGCCAACGCGGAAATTCCCGTTGCCGGTTCAGCCGAGCATCATGTTGCCGTTACCTGAAACGGGGGACCCCATGTCCGAAGAACAGACCAGAGCGCCAGAGGCCGCTGCGAGTCAACCCAAACCTGAAGAGGCCAAGCCTGAAGAAGCCAAGCCTGAAGAGGCTAAGCCTGAAGAGGCTAAGCAGGAGGGGGTCAAGGCCCCTGATGAAACCAGGCAGCAGCAACCCGTGCAGGAAGAAGCAAAGCCCCCTGATACGAAGCCCCAAGAGGCTGAAAGGGAAGAAGACAGGGCCAAGGCTAGACCGCAGGAAGCAAAGAAGGAAGAGAAGAAGGAGGGCGTCACCTATTACTATCCAAATAAGTGGGCCCGCATTGTCTTCACTTCCGCCGAAGAAGTCATGGGCGACCGGGGCGTGACCGCACTCCTCAATATGGCGGGCATGAAAGAATACATTGGCAACTATCCGCCAGACAACATGAAGAAGGAGTTCTCGTTCGAGAAAATGGGACAGCTCCAGCAGGCCATCTGGGACATGTACGGCAACCGAGGAGCGCGTGTCTTTGCCACTCGCGCGGGTGAGCAATCGTTCAAGGATGGCCTGGCCCAGTTCAAAAGCGTGGCTGCTGCAGCCCAGATCGCTATGAGGGTGGGCACGCTGGAAGCCAAGGTGAAGATTGGCTTGGAGTTCTTCTCCAAGTTCTTCAACGCGGTTAGCGACCAGGTTGTTGTGATTAGTGAGGATGATAAGCACTGGATCTGGACCATTACCCGTTGCCCGGTCTGCTGGGGACGTCACTCTGACGAGCCAGTGTGCCATCTCGCCATTGGCGTCCTTCAGGCAGCCTTTGCCTGGGTCAGCGACGGCAAGAAGTTCCGTATTCTGGAGACCGAGTGTAAGGCCAAGGGCGATCAAAACTGCGTCATCAAGATCGAGAAAGTGCCTGTCGAGTAGCCAGTCTGAACGATACCATCCTACCAGCACAGCGAGGAACAGACATTGGCTAAGTCACGCACGGAACAGATGATTCAGCGGCTGCGCGATCTGCAGGCTAGTTCGCAGGGCGCGGTGGAGGCTGCCGCCGTTGTCAGCGTGGATGGATTGAGCATGGCTTCCTCGATGCCTGCCGACGTGGAAGAAGATCGGGTAGCAGCTATGTCAGCGGCGATGCTCTCTCTGGGTGACCGTATTGCTGCTGAACTGGGGCGCGGTGTGCTGAATCAGGTTTATATTAAAGGCGAAAAGGGCTATGTCATCCTGATGGCTATCGGAGACGTGGCTGTTTTGACCACCCTCGCCCGCGAAGACGCTAAGTTGGGCTTGATTTTCCTCGATATGGGACGTGCTGTTGCTGATTTAGAGAAGCTGGTCTAGCACTGCATCTGATTGTCACAGTCGTTCAGGGGCAGCCCAGGAGGATCGGGCTGCCCTGAGTTATTTTCTATCAGCTTGGGGGTTATGCAGTTGAATTTGAGATACGGCTGTAGCCCCTGATTCCACAAATGGCACGGATAAAACCATCTGCGAGATCGGTGCCATCTGAGGGATTGAATGGGCCTGAACTGCGTAAGCCCTACAACCAAGCGGATAGAGCAGAACGCATTTGTGCCCCGGCCCCGCCGGTTTGCCTATGGTATCGGTGTGATCGTCGACGGCTCTGCCAGCACAAAGATCGGCACATCGAACGTCGGCTGAAGGTAGTTACCGTCCGATGTCACCAGCACCAACCGGATCACATACCCGCCCGGCGGCAGCGCGTCCGCGTGCAGAATCTCCAGCACCCCATCCACCACGCTCTGTGAGTGCGTCTCTCCCAGCGTTACCCACCCCTCCAGCAGCCCGCCACTGATCTCGATCTTATAGTACTGCACTCGGTTAGGATCGAAGACTACTGTGCCTAGGATCGGCACGACTCCGAACACGCCCTGGTTGGGTAGCGGATACGTGATGAAGTACGTTGCTCCGACCCCGGCGTCAAAGCTGGGAGTTGGGGTGGCCTGCGCCAACGCCTCGACCGGGCAGGGTATACCTGGTGCAATAGGCACACCGTGCTCGTAAGCCCAGTTCCGGGCGCGGATCGCGTCGGCAGGATTGGTTGGCGCGGCGATGAATAGCAGAAGGCTCATCTCTGGCGTGTCGGCAACTTCTTGCGGCACTTCGCAGTAGGGCGGCATCGACGGGACAGGCGTATCCGGTGGGCGTCCGGCGGCCATTGCTTGCAGGATTGGGGCGAGTATAGGTCGCCGTGCCTCGTCAATGGGCAGCACGCCAATTGCCCAGATGCCTGGCTCGATCTCGATCCTGGCCAGCGGCATCGGGCCGGGCGGCGGCTGGCCTTCGACGGTCGGTCGCGGAGTCCAGGTGGCCGTCGGTGCGGTGGTCGGAGTCGGCTCGACGCCCGGGATGCCTCCGGTGCGGAACCACTCGGCACGCAGGCGCGGGCAGCCCCGGTCGGCGGGGGCCGGGTCGCGCAGCGATGACAGCACGCACACCTGCCGCGATTCCAGGTTTGGGGGTGGTGTGAAGTCGCTGCGCAGGGGCGGCAGGCCCGGCCCTTCCAGCAGCGCCGCCATCGCCGGATCGGCGTATACCCCTTCCATATACTCATGCCAGATAGGAGCCGCCCCGGTCAGGCCGGAGGTGCCCTCCGCCATCGGTGAGTTATCCGTATTTCCTGCCCACACCCCGACCACAAGGTGCGGGGTGTAACCTACCGTCCAGTTATCGCGGAAGTCGTTGGTCGTGCCCGTCTTGGCCGCTGCCGGGAAGCTCAGCAGCAGCGCCGAGTCCTCCCCCATCGCCGGAGTGCGCGCCGCGTTATCCGAGAGGATGCTGCTGATCAGGAAGGCGATGCGTGGGTCGAGCACCTCCTCCCCCACCGCTGCAGGGGCTTCGTAGATCGGGTTGCCCTGGCTGTCGGTGACTCGCGTCACCAAGTGCGGCTCAATGCGGTGGCCACCGTTGGCGAATACGGCGTAAGCGGTCGTCAGCTCCAGCGGCGTCAGTTCCCCGCCGCCCAGCGTAAGCGAGAGTCCGTAGGACGAAGCGTCGTCACCTAGGCTCTCCACGCCGAAGCGCCGTGCGATCTCCAGTAGACCCGGCACGCCGACTTCGCGTAGCAGCGTCACGGCGGGGATGTTGTACGAGTTGGCGAGTGCATCGCGCAGGCGCACCGGCCCGTGAGAGCGCCCGTCGTAGTTGCGCGGCTCGTACAGTCCCCCCTGCCCGTCGTCGTAGACCATCGGCACATCCCACAGGATGTCCGACGGGTTCCAGCCCCGCTCGAAAGCGGCAGCGTAGGTCAGCGGCTTGATGGCGCTGCCTGGCTGCTGTGGCGAGAGGATAACGTTCACATTCCCGTCGATGGACTCATCGTCGTAGTCCACGCTGCCGACCATTGCCAGTACCTCGCCCGTGTTGGGGTTGATCGCCACCAGCGCCGCGTTATGCAGGTTGGCCTCGGCGCTCACTGCCGCGACCTGCTCCGCG
Organism: Anaerolineae bacterium; assembly: GCA_034434995.1. Classification (GTDB taxonomy): domain Bacteria; phylum Chloroflexota; class Anaerolineae; order Aggregatilineales; family UBA3940; genus DAOTYF01. Next base: position 7,906 of record DAOTYF010000078.1, on the reverse strand, counting down.
ACCACTCGCTCGCCAAGTGCCTGGTAAGGCATCGACAGCGTGGTGTAGACGCGCAGCCCGCCACGCGCCACCATCGCCGGGTCGATGCTGGGAAGCCGCTCTAGCTCATGACGCACCGCGACGGTGAAGTGTGGAGCTACTAGCGATACGTCTGGGCTGGCGAGATCAGAGGGCAGCAGCGGCGGCTCGCTGAAGGCAGCATCCGCATCGGCCTGGCTGAAGTAGCCATGCTCCACCATCAGATCAAGCACCTGCCGCTGCCGTATTTTGGCTGCCTCGAAGTTCACATAAGGGTCATACGTCGCGGGGGACTGCACCAACCCGGCTAGGAAGGCAGCCTCGCTGATGGTCAGATCGCTAGCATGTTTATCGAAATACACGGCTGCTGCTTCCTCGACGCCATACGCCAAGTTGCCGTAGTAGACCTCGTTCAGGTACAGCTCAAGAATCTCGTCTTTGCTGTAGCGCCGCGTCATCACCCACGCCAGTGCCGCCTCTTTGAGCTTGCGCCGAAGGGTCTGCTCATTGCGCTCCTCGTAGCTGAACACGATCTGCCGGACGAGCTGCTGGGTGATGGTGCTCCCACCGGATTGGATTTCCCCGGTGCGAATCCAATCCCAGGCGGCGCGAGCAATGGACGGCGGGTCGAAGCCGGGATTATCGTAGAAGGTATCATCCTCGGTGGCGATGGTTGCCCAGCGCATGGCGAACGGGATCCGGTCAAGCGGCACTTCGGTGCGCCGCCCTTCGTCGAATACCTCGTACAGCAAGTTGCCGTCCCGGTCGTAGATGCGGGTGGTCTGAAAGTTTTCCACCCCCTCCATAGATTGGAGAGCTTCCATGTCCTCGGCCAGCTCCCCGGCCAGCGAGTTGTAAACCACCAGCCCAAAGATCAGCACTGTGCCGAATAGCGCTGCGAGCGCCATCGCCACGATGCTCAGAATGGCGCGTGCCCACTGCCAGCAGCCGACAAGTTGGCGTTGGTGCGTTTTTCGCCGTCGCCGCTTTGCGGAGTGGGATATGGGCTGGGAAGTAGATTGCTGCTGGGGGGAAACGGCGGGCACAGTGGGTGGATCGTCTGGGGCGTGAATAGAGCGCGGGCGAGTGGGGTTCTCGTTGCTCTGCATGGACCACCTTCCTGGGGGGATTCTAACACGCCCGACGTTCGCGTGCCCACACCGGCTGGAATCGCATAGGGGCACGGAACGCCGTGCCCCCACCTTAAGGAGATTGGATTACCACTACACTAGGTTGGTCACGCGCCCTGCTGCTGGTATGCCTCGCTGCTGCGCATGGCCCTCATTGCCTCGCGCAAACCAATGTAGGTCGAGGCAACGACCAGCGCCCCGATCACCACCGCCAGGGTCATCGGATCGGTGGTCAGGAAGGTCAGCCACTCCAGCAGGGCGTGGCTGATCGCCGTGGCGGTGTCCACTAACACGCTGAACCCGCTCGCCATGGCGACGACAACCGAACCGACTACGGGCCATTGGGCGGCGACTTGTGCGAACCCTGGTAAGAGCAGCATGGTGGGCAGTGCCAGGCTCAGCCCAGCCAGCACCGAGAAGAGGGTCAGCACTCCCACTAGCCAGGGCATCAGGCGGCGGTGTGCCTCGTACGCCTCGATCCGCTGCATGACGCGGGCAGCGAAGTCGCTTGGTGGCGCTACCTCTGGTTGCATTGAGAACAGCCGATCCAGCGAATTGGTCCTCGCCCACAGGTCAGCGCAGGCTGCACAAGTGCGGAGGTGTTGGCATAATCCGTCCTGTTCCTCTTCACTGAGCAGTCCATCAACCGACAGGCTGATCATCAGAGCGTATGGATCATGTGCCATCAGGCTCCCTCCATCGCAACTGCCATTCCTGGCACGTGCTGGGACCGTGCTTCCTCGGCGAGCATCTGACGCGCCCGGAACAGTCTGGACTTGATCGCGCTCTCGGTGGTGTCAAGTATTCCCGCAATCTCTAAGTATGACATGTCATACCAATACCGCAGAATGATCGCCGCTCTATACTCTGGTGCGAGTTGGTTCAGTAGCCTATGAACCGCTGCATCCCGCTCCCTGTAAAGCGTCGTATCCTCCGGCCCTGCTTCTTGGCTGTTGAGCGCCGGGTGAGGCGGCAGAGGTTCGTCGAGTGACAGCCAGGTCAACCGTCGCTTGCGTAGTCGGTCGATGCAGTAGTTGGAGGCAATTGACAGCAGCCACGTCTTAAAGGGCCGACCCGCGTCGTATCGATCCACATGCTGATAGGCACGCAGAAAGGTCTCCTGAGCAGCATCCTCCGCCTCACGTGCCTCACCCAGCATTCGGTAACATAGATTGAACACCGCGCGCTGGTAGCGCTCCACCAGCGCTGCAAAAGCATCCTGATCGCCACGGAGAAGCCGGACAACCAATTCCTGATCGGTATCCACGTCTCACTCACTCACTGGCAACTTCAACACAGGCCCCTGTGAAGAGTGCCTCTCAAATGACACACTACGTAACTATACTCCCAAAAGTTGCACGAAGTTCGCCATCTGCCTGACAGGTAGCTGCCCGTTTCCCGACAATGGGGTCTTGCCAGATGATGGGGGAGTAGGGATTCCGTAGGGGAGCCGTAGATGGCACGGCCAGAACCCGCCTTGAGAATAAGATACTCTCTATACTGAAGGGCGAAAATCTCTTCTTCTCCTCCTTTTAAGAGAGAGCCGGGAACGCCGACCCCGGCTCTCGGTCATCATCGAGGGCGTTGATTGGAGCGAACGCATGGCGTTTGCTCCTTCATATTTTCTGCGACGTGCCCGCCCCATCGGGCGCGCTATAATCAAATAATGCTTTCACAGACAAGGAGCGGCATGGAACGAGCACTTGAGAGCCTGCAGGGCTTGCTGGATATCCCGTTTATCCGGCGCGTCCGGCGCAACCATGGCCTGGAGCACGCTACAATCCACCTCCTGTCGGATAAGGTAAGCAACCTAAAAATGGTGGGCCGGTCCGATTCGAGAGGTTTCTGGCTATGGGGTGAAGTTCCCACTGACGACGTTGCTGCCTGTGTGAACTCAGCTCTGGCCCGTATGCGTGCAGGGGAGCACAGCCTAGCCATTCACCCCAACTGCGGCACGAACTTGGTCACTACAGCCCTGCTCGGCGCGGCGCTGACCATGGTGGCGCTGATGGGGTCGGAGCGCGAGCGGGGCGGTAAGGTGGCCCGCGTTCCCCTCATTGTGTTGGGCCTGTTGGCTGCGCTCGTATTCGGGCAGCCAATGGGCCGCAAAATTCAGGAATATATCACCACGCTTGGCGATCCCAGCGATCTGAAGATCATCTCGATCCGACACATAGAGCGCCTCGGTATGACGGCACACCGCATTGAAACTTGGTCGTCATAACCTGCAAGTTCGATGCCTGACCAATCCACCCCTATCTCTCGCCTCGATCTACCTTACCAGAACCTGGTCTTGACCGGGTTTCTAGGTGTGGGGAAATCCACCATTGCGCGGGAGATCGTCCGTCGGCTGGCAGTGGATCTTCTTGACGTGGACGAGGAGATCGAGCTGCGCGAACTGATGAGCATCGCCAAACTACGCGAGCTGTATGGGGATACGCGCCTACGCGCTCTTGAACACGATCTCTGTCGCCAGGCTGCCCTGATGCGCCGGTCTGTAATCGTAGTGCCAGGGGCAGCATTGCTTGATGCTCGCAACTACGAGCTGATGAGCGACACCGGGATCATCGTATGTCTATCGTGCGAATTGGGCGAGGCGCTTCGAAGGATGCATCTGGGCAGCGAGCAGCACTACCGCGACGCGACCATCCGGCGGCGGATGCTCAGCCGCTTGCGCCGCGAGTACGCCATCGTGGACGACCCACGTGTTCTCCAACTGGATACGACTCACCTGAACATCGAGCAGGAAACCAACCTGCTGATCCATCTATGGGCCACTGGCAAATCGCAGGGGCCATGGTTCCACCAGGGGCCACGCCAGCGTATCAAGCCGCCCCCGCGCCCGCCGGTAGGGCTTTCCAGCCGGGCTACGGGCATCTTGCCCAGCCCCAAAGTGAGGAGGAAAGGGTGAGGGTGGCCTCCTGTCACCATACCTTCCGCCGCAGTTATGAGCCAACCGCCCTGACCGATCTTACGGCCTCGATATCGGGGAAAAATTGGCGAACTGTGCCTTCGATCCACCCGTGCAGGGTGCTCGGTGAGAGCGGGCAGCCGAGACATGCCCCGCCCATCTCAACTTCCAGCACCTGCCCATCAAAGCCGATCATCCGCACCCAGCCACCATGAAACTGCTCGATGTAAGCACTGAGGAACTCGATCAGACCCTTCATACGCTCGAAGTCGCTCAGATTTTCAGGGGGTTGGTATTGCGGCAGGCTGCTCATAGTTGTTCCTCCACATAGTGTCAACCGATCCCACTATTATAAGTATAGCATCCATCACTACCTTATGTGGGAACACACGATGTTGAAATCGGCCCTGATCGTTGGAGCACACCCTGACGACGAAACCATACTAGCCGGGGGAACCATCGCCCTGCTGGCCTCGAACGGAGTCCATGTCCACCTTGTATGCGCCACACGCGGCGAGGGCGGGGAACTTGGTGATCCGCCCCTCTGTTCGCGTGAGGAGCTGGGGCACATCCGCGAGCGTGAACTGCGCTGTGCTGCACAGGTGCTTGGCGTAGCGAGCGTCACGTTGCTCGGCTACGTTGATCCGCTGATCGGCCCGGACGAAGCGCTCTATCCTTTCGAGGCGGATCCGCATACGCTCGCTGGCGAGATTCGGGAGGCAATCCGGCAGACCGAAGCGGATGTCGTGATCACGCATGGCAGCGATGGTGAATACGGTCACCCCGCGCATCGGCTTCTTTATCAGGCTACATTTGAGGCAGTGCGGCATTCGTCCAGAACGATATCGTTTTACTCGTTTGCCGCCAGCGTGCCGGGGATCGAAGACCATCTCTGGAATGAGGGCGATCCAGCACATTTGGTGCTTGATGTGCGGCCCTGGCTGGATGCCAAGGAGTCTGCTGCGCTATGCTATGCCACCCAACACGCCCTTTTCAAACGCCGGAGGAAAGCAAAGACAGTGCGGGAGGTCCTCCGAACGGTAGAGTCGTTTCACCGCCATCTGCCACCCGTCAATGAAGGGTATCCCCACGATCCCTTCGCCGACTTGCTGCGCGCTGCCGGCGCCTGGGTGCCCGCCATGAGGGGATGATGAGTCGCTGGATGCTTGTTCCACTGCTCATCGTTGCTGCTTTATATGGTCTGTTGATCCTGCCAGCCATCGCCAGGTGGCCCACGCCACGTGCACAGGCGCAGGGGAATCCTCCGTTTGGATTGCCTTTTAACATGCCGCCCAGTTACAGCACATGGTACGTGGTGCAATGGTATGGCAACACACAAGGGGCGTACACTTGGCGTTACCATTGGTATGGGGCAGGCCAGGGGATGCACTTCGGCATTGATTTCGCCGCGCGATGCGGCACGGAGGTTGTTTCTATAGGCGACGGTATTGTAAGCAAGATCGATGCCCAGGAACATGGAGCCGGGCCGCACAATCTGATGATCGTGCACCCCGAGGCTGGTTATGCTTCGTTCTACGGCCACCTGCGGGAAGCGCCAGGAGTCTTCTTGGGGCAGCGGGTAGTACGTGGCCAGATAGTCGGTCAGACCGGCGACCCTGACGGAAGCTGTACCTCGCGGCCTCATCTCCACCTGGAGATCCGCGATCTGAGCTATATCACAGCCACCAACCCTGTCCCGTTGATTGAAGCAGATTGGGACGCTATCGCCTTGCTCGGCTCCGGGGGCTTCCAACGCGACCTAGACCACCCACGTCGCTGGGTGACACCTTTCGATCAGCCAGAGATTCACTTCGGGGCAGGGATGCTGAATGACTACGCACGCCCCTGGCCGCCGGATTGGAGCTACTGATGCGTGGTTGCTGTTTGCTGCCTCTCCTGGCCGTGGTCGCCGCTGGCTGCGCCTCTATCACAGCGGGCCAGCCGATCTCGACGACCATCCCGTCCCCCCCTCCTATACCCACCGACCTGCACCCCTCCGTGGCGATCCTAGAGCCAGACGATCCGCCAACGCCAGAGCCCAGCCCGACTGTCTTTGTGCCGATGCTGCGTCGGCTCACCGAGCCAGGCTGCTGCGTACAACCGTTCTGGTCAGCGGATGGCAGGATGGTATTGTTTATAGACCAACCGCAGCCGACTGCCCCGACTGGTATCTATGGTGTAAGTGTTGAGGGCGGCGAACCGGTTTTGATCAGTGAGCAGATCGCCCTGCCCAGCCCGGATGGCGCTTACCGGGCGTACCTCAGTGATGAGGGCGAGACCATCGTTGAATCAGCTAGCGGGGATGGGCAGTGGGTGATTCCGAACGGTGGGTTGCGGGTATTCTTCTCACCCCACAGCGTCCGGCTTGCCTGGGGCCGGACTGAACGCAGCGGCAACTTCGACCAGCGCCCCACTGTGGTCAGCATTTCTGGCATTGACGGCAGCAACCCACGTGAGGTCATCACGGTTTACGGCGGTGGAATTGCTGGCTGGCTGGACGATGATCGCCTGCTGCTGGTAGGCCGCGACCGGGGTCGTTCCCAAGACGTAGCGCTGTTCAGCCTGTCGGTGGTAGATGGAACACGGACCGACCTCATCACCAACCAGCGCATCCGGTCGGTGCGGATCGCGCCGGGTGGGGAGTGGGTGATGTATCTGATCGCGCTTGACCCGGACGGCCCAGTAGAAGACGGTCTGTGGGTGATCAAGGCCGATGGCAGCCAGCGCTACAAGCTTGAAGTGGCTGGGGCTGCCCAGTGGCGCGATCCCACTCACTTATTGATCATCCCCTACGAGCCAGGCGCACCTAGTCATCGGCTGTGGCAGTTCGATGCCGAGACGGGGCAGGCGATGCCCCTCACCGATCCGGCGGTGACGCCATTTCGGGTCGCCAATGCGGATTGGGCTATCTCGCCAATGGGGGAGGCAGTCGTGTTCGTGAATGCGGATGATCAGGCGTTGTGGGTGATCACACTACCCCCACTTTGATCCTATGGACTCCCCTGTTCAGGCCCGAATTGAGAGGGGATGGTATCGGATATGGATTCCGCGAACCACTGCAGGAGGTTGCCCCAATCCATTCGATTGATATAGAGCGGTATGGCTCCTTCATGCAGCAGCATGTCGCATCCTCTATCTCCCCCTACCACAGCAAACACCCTCCTCCCTTGCTTCCATGCCTGCCTGGCGGTGTTGATACTGCCTCCATCCGCCCCGGCTTCGATAACAATCACTGCTTGACTCAGTCCGCTAGTAATACGGTTGCGGGCGATCAATCTTTGCTTGTTGACTCCTGCTCGGGGATGCACTTCAGACAGAATAGCCCCATTCGTAACGATTTCCTCAGCCAACCTGGCATTCTCAGGTGGGTATAACCGTTCTAGGCCCGATCCCAGTACGGCGATAGTGCGCCCCCTTGCATCCAAAGCCCCCTCATGAGCGGCTGTGTCGATGCCCAGCGCAAGACCGCTTACAATTGTCCAGCCATGGCGTGCAAATTCAAAAGCCAGATTGCGTGCCAACTGGCGACCAGGCAGGCTTGGCCAGCGCGTTCCGACAATGGCAACCGCCGTTCTATCCACAAACGAGAGTGTCCCGCGCACGAAGAGCACAGGAGGCGGGCTTTCGACCTTCCATCCCAGGTAGGGGGGATAATCGGATTGATCCAACCGCGTGATGACTCGGATACCCCTTGCTTCGAACTCAGCGATTTCCTTTTCCACCGCTGCCAGATCGATAGACGCAATGAATCGGGCAGTTGCAGGCCCTATGCCGGGGATACATTGCAGCTCTGTTTGAGAGGCCTCCAGAGCAGCCTCCAGGCTTCCGAACTGTGCCTGAAGAGCAG
>DAOTYF010000077.1:0-7479 GCA_034434995.1 Anaerolineae bacterium | reverse complement strand
TTCCCACCGCCACCGACCTCCCGCCAGGCACGGTTAGCGTGGTGATCGCCCGTGTGTTGAACCCCGGCGACATCACCAGCGAGGCGGTTGAGATCGTCAACCGAGGTGCGCCCGTCGAACTGACCGGCTGGACGCTCTCAGACGGCGGTCGAAACGAGTTCGAGTTTCCCACCTTCCGGCTATTTGCCAGCGGGGGGGTGACCATCTACACCGGCGTTGGAGAAAACACGCCCATCCGCCTGTACTGGGGCCGCGACAGGGCGGTGTGGGAGATTGGCAAGACGGTCTACCTGTACAACGCCGACGGCGACCTCCAGGACGAATACGATATCACGGAGTAGCCCGCCATCACCCGCCCCCCGTCCGCCAGCGGCAGTGGACACTCTGCCGCCATCCGCCTGACTGCTCTATGCCTGCTCGGCCTCGGCCTGCGGCTGTTCCACCTGGGTAGCGTGCCGCTGGGCGGGCACGGCGATGTGGCCTGGAATGGCATCGAGGCGCTGGACTGGCTGCACGGCTTCACCTCCCCGTTCTACGTCTATCACCTCTATGCGCCGGAGCCGGTGATCATCTACCTCACCGGCCTAGCGATCCGGGTCTTCGGGCCGACGTTTTTCGCGGCGCGGTTCGTCACTGCCCTGGCGAGCGCCTTGGTCATCCCGGTGGGCTTTGTGGCGGCACTCCTGCTGGGCAATGGCGGTCGAGGCGAGGTCGTATCTGGCGATGCAGGGTCGGTTGCCCGTACAGGTAGGCGAACTGCCTGGCTGTTTGCGCTGGCCTACGCGGTGAGCTTCTACCCCATCATCCTTTCCAAGACAGGACAGCGCGCGCAGGTCTTCCCGCTGCTGGTGGTGATGCTGCTGGCGTTGTTCGCGCACGCCTGGCGTAGCAGCAAGTGGGGGGCGTTCGGCGCGGCGGCGGCGGTGATGGCGGTGGCGAATTACACCTACATCCCGGCGCGGCTCATGCCGGCGCTGATCGGGGTGTGGGTGGGCTACGAATTCCTCGCGCGGGGCAGAGAATCCCCCGCCACAGAGCCGGATTCGGGAGGGGCAAGTCCGATGCCCGCCCCTACGGTCCGCCTCCAATTCAGGGCTAGGATCGTCCAGGTGGGGGGGATGCTGGGCATCACTGCGCTGCTGATCGCCCCGCAGCTTGTCATGTACCTCCGCACCCCGGAGGCATTCTTTGCGCGATCGAGCCAGGCCGCCGGGCAACTTATCTTCCAGACGGGGCTGAGCGGGGCCGATCTATGGCTCGCGCTGGGCCGCAAATTGATTGGCGAGTTTGCCATCTTCGTGTTGCCCTGGCGCGGGGCGTATGCGGAAATGGGCCACCCACTGTTAGAGCTGCCCCTGGCGCTCGGCGCGATCCTGGCGGCGATCTTCGCCTTCCAGCGTTTTCAGGATCGCGCACTGTGGTGGCCCCTGCTGGGCATCCCGGTGATGTTCCTCACCGACGTGGTCAGCGGCACGCAGTCGGAACCGCATGGCCTGCGGATGATCGGGGTGCTGCCGCTGGCGTTCCTGCTGGCGGCGCGCGGGCTGGCGCTAGGGTGGGAATACGTCGAACAGCGCACGGGGGCGGCGCAGCCGGCGGTGCGAGGCCGGTCGCCCCTGCCAGTGGCCCTCGCAGCGATCCTGATCGTCCTCCCTGGCCTGTTGGGTTTCTGGCGCTACCACTGGCGCTACATCCCCGCCCAGCGCGCCGACCCTCAGACAACCAACCGACTCGAAGCGGCGGATGTGTTCTTGGCCGAGATGATCCTCCGCCACGCTGATGAAGGCATCCCGATTCTGATCACGCTGGACGACTTCACCCGCCCCAACGTGACCTACCTGTTATCGCAGGCGTACCCGGTGCGGCGCTCAGCCCTGCGCGCCGATGGGACGCTTGACGTGCCCGCCGGGGGGGCCGTGTGGGCCGCGATCCCGGCTGACCCCTTCCGCCCGCGCCACGACGGCCTTGTGCCAGAGCATGACTGGCGGGCCTGGGTGATGTTAGTGGACGGCGAGATGCGCCTGCTGCCGCCAATGACCGCGCCCAGCACGCTCCAGGCTCGGGGAGGGGAGAGCATCGACCTGGCCCGTGATTGGCTGGGGAGCGAGGTGGCCTGGCTGCAACGCCTTGATCTGGGCGAGGCTGCGTTCGATACCCCTATTCAGGCAGTCGGTGCCAACCTCAGCGGAGAGGTCGAGCTGGCTGGATACACCGTCGATCCGCAGACCCTCATCCCCGGCGATCCGCTCTGGATCACCCTGTACTGGCGGGCGCTGGCGGGCGCGTCGGAGGACTACGAGACGTTCGTGCAGGTGATCGACGCCAACGGGCAGGCGGTGGCACAGGCGCATCGCTGGACGTTCAGCGGCGTATACCGCACCCGGCGCTGGCGCTCCGATGAGCTGATCCCAGCGCGTTTGATGCTCAACCTACCCCCTGATCTGCCCCCCGGCCCGTACACCCTGATCGCTGGGTTGTACCGCGTGCTGGCGAACGAGCCGCTGCCCGTCATCGATGAGGCTGGCAATCCCATCGCCCCGCACGCAACCATCAGCGGGTTCAAGGTGGCGCTGCCTGAAGCAGCGATCACGCAGCCCGCGCCGGATGAGCCGATCCAGTTTGCGGAGGCGATTGCGCTGGCCGGGGTGAGCGTCGAGCCGGGCGGCGCGACGCTGGCGCTGCACCTGGACTGGCAGGCCATCCAGCGGCCCGAGGTGGATGCAACGCTGTTCGTGCACGTGGTCAATCAGGCTGGCGAGACGGTTGCCCAGTTTGATGGTCGCCCGCGCAATGGGGCGTATCCGACGAACATCTGGGACGCAGGGGAGGTCGTCCCGGATGAGATCGCGATTCCCCTGCCTGCCGATCTTCCCGCCGGGCGGTACCGGGTGTACATTGGCTGGTATACCCTGCCAGACGTGGCCCGGCTGACAGCGACCCTCGGCGGCGAGCCGGTCGCTGATGACCGCGTTCCCCTGGTCGAATTCACCTGGCCCTGACAGCAGCTCCCCTCAGCGGAGCTTGATGTCATTCCCCAGGAGAGCCTACCACGCTTCTTCCTCCGGCGGAGCTTCCGCCGCCTCGTCGGCCTGCAGGGCGCGCTCGATCTGCGCGGCGAACTGCCGCAGCTCGTCGGCAGTGCGGCCCAGCACCATCTTGGCCCGCCCATCCAGGCGGCTGGCGACCATCTCCAGTTCATCGGCCATCCGCTTCAGGTCGCGGGTTTTGGTTACCCAGTCGATCACAATTGTTGCTCCATCCTGGTTGCTGAAAGGGTTGAGCTGGCAGGTTGCTGTCCCCGCCAGCGGGATAGCCCCCCAGCGACCGTTCAAACCAACTCGCGCGTGGTGGCGTGCTTCCGCCTTCCGGCCCATCCCATTCCCAGCGCAGCCAGCGGCAGGATCAACCCCAGCGGCGAGCAGATACGGCTGGGGGGCGCTTCTTCCCCCTCCTCCCCAACAGGCGCAACCTGTCCGGCCTCCACGGGCTGCGGCCCCGTCATGGCACTGCCGGTCAGAGCGATATCGTCCACCCAGAAGATGCCCTCAGCGGCCTCCTCACCTGCCCCGGTGCTAAACCAGTAGCCGATGACCCGCGTGGGATCGAGCGCAGGCAACCCGCCCTCGTCCGCCCACTCGGCGCGCTGGAAGTCCTCCCAGGCCAGGGTCACAGGGGCCCACCCAGCAACGCTCTCCGCCGTTGTCTCGAAGCCGGACTCGAACGGCGTCGACGCATCGGCATCGCCGGAGGAGATGCCCACCGTCACCCACTGGCCCTCCGTGTCGGCACGCACCCACATGGACAGCCCCGTCCCGGCACTCCAATCCTGCGGCTCAAACCATCGCCCGCAGTCGGCCCAGCCCCCCGGCGCGATCTCATAGTGGAAGCGCAGCGAGGCGCTCCCGCTGTGGGCAAACTCGCCATCCGTGCCGCACTCGATGATCGATTCAGGCCGGTCAGTGGATACATCCCAGGTTTGGGCGATCTCGAAGTCGTCGATCACCCCCGCCCCTCCAGGGGCCGTTTCAACGTCTCCCTCCATGGCAGGGGCGGGCTGTATCACCGGCCCTGCCCCCGGCTCCAGCGCTGGGTAGCCCTGGATCGCCTGGTCTATGAAGGCCACGAGTTGCGGGCCGATGGCCCGATTGGCCCGCTCGTTAGGATGGGCGTCGTAGTTGTCCACGCGGTACTCCGGGCGCAGGAAGTTATCCGGCCCAGCTAACCGGTCGAAGAGGTCAAAGACGCGCAGGTTGGGATGCCCGGCCTGGAACTCATCCGAGGCAAGCCAGTCGGCCAGCGCGCGGGCGCGGGCCGCCTCGCCGGGATTGCTGTTGCCGGGAACCTGCGGTGGCTGCGTCAACAGGATAAACAGCTTGCCGGGAAGGGTATCCATGCGGTCGCGCATCGAGAGGTAGTAGGATTGGTACTCGGCAAGCTGCGCGTCGTCGCCGATGCTACTGGTCGGGAAACACGACTTGGTGAGGATCACGTCGTACTGCATCAGGTGGCTGAAGGTGTTGTCGGGCGGATCGTGGAGCGGCTGGGCGAAGATGTTGGCCAGGCCGTCCGGGTCGGTGTTGTCATCCGGCACGTCGAAATTCGTACCGGTGTACGATCCATCGGCCAGGCGCAGGCCATCGCTGTTGTAGCCATGGTCATAGAACTCGTAGCCCAGGTCGGCCAGCCCTTCGCGGACGCCGCCCTGATCGATCAGGGCCTGGCCGACGGAGTGATGCAGGAAGAGAATACGGATGGGTTGTTGAGCGAGGGCGGGATGGGCAAGGACGGGGAGCAGTGAGAGGGCGATGATCAGAGCGAGTGTCCCGCCCGCACTGCGGCTCAGGCAGCGGGGACGGATGTTCACAATGCACCTCCTGTGGGGCGATGGATGGACAGCGAGCGATTGCGCTGCCCTCCGACAATCCTGTACAATGATAGCACATATGTCTGACGGCTGCGGTCAAAGACGATCACCTCATGGGCGATGAAAGTCCCTTCTCTCACTTGACGCTGGACTACCCGGCAGAGCAGTTAGGGCAGTCGTTGATCGTCTATGCCGACTGCTTTGAGTGGCTCGCACGCATCCCCGAAAACAGCCTGCACGCTGTTGTCACCGATCCTCCTTACGGCGTCAAGGAATACGAGTTCGAGCAGATCGAGAAGCGCGAGGCCAGGAATGGCGGCGTGTGGCGAATCCCTCCCTCCTTCGACGGCCATAAGCGCGCCCCGTTGCCGCGTTTCACTGCGCTGAACGGCGCTGAACGCCAGGCCCTCCACGATTTCTTTGTCGAATGGTCGAGGCTGGTTGCACGCGCGCTCCGCCCCGGCGGGCACGTCTTTATCGCCTCGAATGCGCACCTGGCACAGCCGGTATTGGCGGCGCTGGTGGAAGGCGGCCTGGAATTTCGCGGTGAGATCATCCGGCTCATCCGCACCTTTCGGGGTGGGGATCGGCCCAAGAATGCCGAGGCCGAATTCCCGGACGTGTGCTCGCTGCCACGCGGCTGCTACGAGCCGTGGGGCCTTCTCCGTAAGCCCCTCCCACCCGGTATGAAGGTCAGCGATTGCCTGCGCGAATTTCAGACCGGCGGCCTCAGACGGATGCCAGATGGCAGGCCGTTCAACGACGTCATCGCCAGTGAGCGCACCCCGCGGCGCGAGCGCGAGATCGCAGATCACCCCAGTCTCAAGCCGCAGTCCTTTCTGCGCCAGATCGTCTATGCAGCGCTGCCGCTGGGTGTCGGCATCATCGCCGACCCGTTCATGGGCTCCGGCTCGACGATTGCGGCGGCCCATGCCCTGGGCCTGTCTGCCATTGGGGTCGAGCGCCACCAGGACTACTACGATCTGAGCCGGTCGGCTATTCCCAGGCTGGCAGCCCTGACGACGAAGGAACAGCAGCTCTTGCTACCCTTCGACTGACTCAATCCGCAGCCCGGTAGATCCAGTTGGCGGTCAGTTTCTCGAAACCCGTGCCGGTCACGCTAGCCGTGATAGTTCTGCGGCTGGTCCCTGATCGCCCTGCAAAGGCCCAGTCTTCTCTGGTAAGCTGTGCTCCCAACACCCTGACAAAACGAAAGGGGTGTGGAGGAACTCCCCGTGTGGCGTCCTGAGGCCGGTTGCTGTCGAACACAAAAACCATCAACCAGATGTCCTCAGGGTTATGCCCCTGCCAGCCTCGCAAGTATCGAGATGCCTTGATCTCGATGCCCTCCTGCGTGTACTGAATCGCATCGCCGGGAAACCTCCCCGCCGGGATCAGATCGGGATAGCCGTTGTGATATCGGTTGCGAGCCAGTGTGGGGCAATACTTCGGCAGAGTCGCAGCCATGAACTCACCGACCATGCTGCTGAAGTTGGCGGGCATGAGCAGCGATTCCAGGCGTACGATGTCCCGCGTGTGGAGCTGGCGGTTGATGAAGCCCAGGAAATCCACGAAGTCGGACATGGCGTGCCCGACATGTTCGGTCGTGCAGCCGTAGGGAATCTGGGCCTGTGGGTTGAATTCGCCTGCACCGATTGAGGCAGGCGTGCAAGCCGCTGACTCAAGCTCCCTATCATCCACTGCCGGATCACTCCGCCGGGACGGTATATCGCATGATCGGGCGCGTGGGGGAGCGGCGGGCCACCTCGACGAAGCCCGCCTCGCGGAAGGTCGAGGCGAACCCGGTGAACACGTACAAGTCGGGCGCGTCCTCCGAGCGCGGCTCGACCGGATAGCCTTCCACGATGCGCGCGCCGTGCCGAGCGGCGTGGTTAACAGCAGCGCGGATCAGGGCAGCAGTCAGGCGCGAGCAGCGGTAGGGCTTCGCCACGAAGAAGCAGGTGATCGACCACACCGGCTGTTCGTCCACCGGCTTGAGGGTGGGGGATCGCTGGAGCACGGGGTACGCCTCGCGGGGCTGCACCGCGCACCAGCCGACCGGCTTTCCCTCGTGGTAGGCGAGAATCCCCGGCACGTCGCCGCGCGCGACGATCTGGCGGAAGGCAGCGCGGTTCGCCTCGCCCTGCCCTGCCTCGAACTCCTTGCGCGTGATGCGCCACCACATGCACCAGCAACCGCCCACTGCGCCGCGCGGCCCGAATAGGGCTTCGAGATCGGGCCAGTGGTCGGGGGTCAGGGGGTGGAAGGTGAGATCAAGCTCTGGGGCGGACATAGGCGATCCTGAAGTGCTGAGAACGGGGCGTGACTGGCCCCTCTCAGTATAGTGCAAAAGCGCCCGTCGTGCGACGGGCGTATAGCCTCAACTGCCATCCGGCAGATATGTGTGGTACACTCCGGGCTGTGGAGCGCCTGATTCCTGGCAGGCCGACTGGATGCCCCAATCAACGAACTGCCCTTTACACTACGGCAACTTCTTTCCAGCCCTGGCGGTGTGCTGCACCGGGTTGCTGGCCGGCTGCACAGCCCCACCCGCACCCGATCTGGATATCCCGCCCCCCCCAGCCGACCCGCGCTTTGGGGCGGTGGAGGCATAC
>DAOTYF010000076.1:0-126323 GCA_034434995.1 Anaerolineae bacterium | reverse complement strand
CCTCAGCTACCCCCTCCGGGGGGGTAAGCGCGCCTCCTCGCCCCGGCGCCCCTGCGCGTCCCGGTGCGGATCGGACATTTGGCCCGCCCATGCCTACTTCGTTGAGCGGACCCCGTCCTGCTCCCAGGCCAACCGCGCCAGCCGCTAAGCCGCCCACTGGTGATGAGGAGGATGAAGGCTTCGCATTCGACGATCTGGATATGCTCGACCTCGATGAGGACGTGCCCCCTGCTGACGAAGTGATCGATCAACTTGTCAGCGATGAGGAGGACGATGAGAACAACGACGATGACGACACTCCAGGGCCTTCGACAAGAGGCGGTGGAGGGCTACCATCTTCACCGCCTCGCCCCGGTAATCCGGGCGGCCTGGCCGGAACACCGCGCCTTAGGGGGGCGCCCCCCTCGGGATCAAGTAACCCCAGGCCCCCGGCACGACCGGGGGCTTCCTCACCCGGCTCAAATCCAGGTGTGGCTGGTTCTGCTGCCGCAGTGCCCGTCACCACAGCGCGCCCTGCTTCCGGGCCAGCCACGCCTACGGCAGCGCCCCCAACTTCTGGAACTTCGCCAGCGGTAGCAGCCACATCGCCGCCTGCCGCGATGGCTGGCGCAGTCGCTCCCCCATCCGCGCCCAGTCCTGCCACCCCGCCTAAGGTTGAGTCAGCGACGGGCAAACCAGACAAACCGACATGGCAATTGCCTGCCATGGATGAAATCCTCAACCAGATCGCTCAAAAACCCATGTCGGATGAGGAATTACGCCGACGGGCAGAGATCATCGAACAAACCCTATCTAGCTTCGGCGCGCCGGGTCGGGTTGTCGAGGTGAACCGGGGGCCGGTCATCACTCAGTTCGGCGTGGAGCCGGACTACATCGACGGGCGGGCCGGGAAGCGCATCAAGGTAAAGGTGGGCAAGATCAGTGCCCTGGCTGACGACCTGGCTCTTGCTCTGGCTGCGCCCTCCATCCGCATCGAGGCTCCTGTTCCTGGTAAGGGGTTCGTCGGCGTCGAGGTTCCCAACGCGGAACCCAGCATTGTGGGTCTGCGGGAAGTGATGGATACCCCCGAGTTTCGTAATCTCAATGCCTCGCTCAAACTGGCGCTGGGCCAGGATGTATCAGGCCAGCCGGTTGTCGCTGATTTGGCCTCCATGCCCCACCTGCTGATCGCTGGCACAACTGGATCGGGTAAGTCGGTATGTGTCAACGGCATCATCTGCACCATGCTAATGACCCACACACCCGACGAACTGAAGATCATCATGGTCGATCCGAAACGAGTGGAGCTGACCAACTATAACGGCATACCCCACCTGATGGCTCCGGTTGTCACTGAGTTGGAGCGCATCGTCGGCGTCCTGAAGTGGGTTCAGCGCGAGATGGACGAGCGCTACCGTAGCTTCGCTATGGCCGGCGCGCGCAACATTGGTGACTACAACAGCCGCATTGAGAAGGGACAGATCAAGGACGGCAAAAGATTACCCTTTATCATCGTGATTGTGGATGAGTTGGCCGACCTTATGATGCTGGCCCCAGATGAGACCGAGCGTGTCGTGACTCGCTTGGCTCAGATGGCCCGCGCAACGGGCATCCATATTATCATCAGTACGCAGCGGCCCAGTGTGGACGTGGTGACTGGACTGATCAAGGCGAACTTCCCCGCTCGCATTGCCTTTGCTGTTGCCACCGGCGTGGACTCGCGTGTGATCCTGGATATGCCCGGCGCGGAAAAGCTGCTTGGTCGCGGCGACATGCTCTTCCAGGCCCCCGACGCCCCCATGCCTCTGCGTATGCAAGGTGTATATGTCTCGGATCGGGAGATTCAGCGGATCGTCGATTTCTGGCGTAGGCAGGCAGCGGAAGTGGGCTATACTGGCCCGCAGACGCTCAACATCGGCGGCAGCGGTTCTGCCAGTAGTGGGATCAGCCTAGCTGGCGGGACGCCGGGCAGCCTAGGCAGCGTTCAGAGGCCGCTCTTTGCCGATGAGGACGATGTGGATGACATGTTCGACGAGGCAGTTGAGCTAGTACGCGGCATGGAGAAGGCATCGATCTCTCTCCTGCAACGCCATCTGCGTATTGGCTACACGCGCGCTGCCCGGCTGATCGACTTGATGGAGGAGCGCGGCGTTATTGGCCCTCATGCCGGAGGAAGTCGGCCACGCGCTGTGCTTGGCCCGGACGGCCAGCCTGTGAGTGATGTCTCAGATGAAGAAGATGAAGAGGGGGACGGGTAAGTTCGCCCACCCCCGATCCACTTATGTTTTACTCGGACTCATCTACGACCTGGGGCACGCAGCAGGGTCAGCCTCTACGAGTGTGCTCCAGCCAGCATGGGGAACGGATACCCCATCTCCTCAGCCACGTGCTCGATGAAGGTAACATCCTCGGCGCTCAAGTAATGGACGTACCCACCGACCTCCCCCCTTCGCACTTTGTAGGACTCCGGATCGGCGGCATTGCCTGGCCGGAGGCGGTCCTCTTGGAACCTGCCACCGGTTTCTAGCTTCCTCATATTCTGAAAGCTGCCATACTCCACTGCCCGCGCGATGACCTCATCACTGGCGTTTGCGATGCCTATCAAACCTAGAGCCTTGCGGAGTGTGCCGTGCGTATCCGCATGGAGGTCCTCGTAGTGCAGCACCAGGAAATCTCGGGGGATGTGTTGGTTGTCGTGCCAAATACGGGCAAATCGGACGTACTTTTTGACCCCTAACCGTTCATCGCGGATGAAATCCGCAATCGAACCGTCGAACTGGTTCACCCTCCGGGTAGCCTGGAAGTAGCAGGAGACCATCGTATCGCGCGGGTCGCGGGCTAGGAAGATGACCCTCTGGTGACGGAAGCGAGACTTGTTCGCTTCGAGCGTCGTATAATGCTGGGCAGCGTTCAGGCTGGCGTCGTCGTGGGTAAAGCGCGTGATGGGCAAGCCAGCGGCGGCGGTCAGCCGGGGCGTATCCAGCAGCAGGGCCTCATTGACCCCGCTGAGATCGCAGATGGCCTTGCCGATCAGCACCCGCAGCCATGTCCGCCCAGTCTTGGGATACGAGATGATGCTCACATCAGTGTCGAAGTGGATACGATTCTCGATGTAATAGCCAGCGCGGTATAGCAGCCGGCGCACCGGTCGGGGCAGCGGCCCGACGATCTTTTGAACGGGCTTCACGTCTTTTCCTCTGGGGTAGCGGCTGTGGCAGCAGCAGGCGCGCGCAGCGCGAACGTGGCTAGCCCTGCAACCAGCCCGCTCAGCGCAATGACCTGCCAGATGCGGATGCCGCTCGTGCCTACTACCGGGCTATCCTCACGTAGCGGCTCGATCAGCAGAATGGCAAGGCTCAGCGCGACAAGAAGTACTTGTCCTAGGAAACCAGGATCACGGGCAGCGGGATCGCGCCCCAAGCGGCGCAGGATGAAAAAGATGGCTATTGCAGTCAGCACAAACAGGACCTGCGTGGGCTGTCGCCTGGCGGCCCCCATCTCGATTCCCCACGGCGCGCTTGTTTCGACACCGTAGTAATCCCCGCTGAGCAGGTTCGCCAGCCCGATCCCGATGGCACACACAGCGATTCCCGGTGCGAAGGCATCAACCAGCACCAGCAGTGGCAACTTCCAGCGCCGGGCAAGGAACACAGCCACGCCCAGCGCGCTCAGTGCCCCGATCCAGGCGATCTCCGTCCCCCCGGCAGGAGCGAGGATCGCTCCTATTGCCTGCGTCCAGGGGGAGAGGTGTAGGTACATTCCCAGATTCACCAGCACGAACGCCAGCCGAGCACCAGCCGCCCCGGCCAGGATGGTGTATAACCCCAGGGCGTAGATTCGGTCACCGTCAATCCCGCGCCGCACGCCCTCCCGCGAGGCCATCTCCAACCCCAACCACAACCCGCCCAGCAATGCCAGACCCGGTGTGCGTAATGTGAAGGGGCCAATCTGCAATAGGGGTAGCATCAACCGTGCTTACCAGAGGAATGGGCTTGTTAGCGGGTCGGTGCAGAAAGCTCCATCAGCCGCGTTTCAAGCAGGGGGGCGTTCAATGGACCGTGAAACACGCCCGCGACCACCCCCTGCGGATCGATGAAATAGGTTGTCGGGAAGCCATTGACCCGGTACAGGCGGGCGACCTCAGCGCTGGCATCCAGAACGATAGGGTAGGTGATCCCCAGCTCAGCAGCAAAGGCCATCACCCGCTCTGGGTCTTCCTGCACGTTGACGCCCAGGATCACACCCTGGCTGCCCGCAGCCTGCGAGGCAGCTTCGAGCGCTTGGATTTCCACGCGGCACGGGCCGCACCATGTCGCCCAGAAGTTCAACACGACCGGCCTGCCGCGCAGGTCGCTCAGACTGAGCGATTCGCCGCTCAGGGCTGGCAGGGTGAAGTCGGGTGCAGGGTGGCCAATGTTCGGCGAGGGGGGCCTGCCGTTGGGGTTGGCCTCGCCTGCCTGCACACGGGTCAAGCCGATCCAGGCCCCGCCGAAGGCTGCCACCAGCACCGTGATCACGATCCAGCCGGAACGGGATGGGGGTAGTTTCATACTTAGATGATGCGGTAGCCAGACGTAGCCTTACGCAGAAAGGGCTGTGCCGCGTTCGTACTCCTCAATGAGCGCAAGCAGCAGTTCGTCGGTCAGCAGGTTGGCCTGGCGGAGACGGTCGGCCCAATCATGTGGGGTGTGCAGGCTGAGGACCTCCGCCATCTGGATCACACTATCGATGATCAGATCACGAAAGAACAGGAACGCACGGACAGAATCGGCGAGGCTTAGGTCATTGGCGAGCGACAGGCGGGCATACTCTGCCCCCAGCTTGTTGATCTCCTGGAGCAGCTCGCCACGTGAGGTGGGATCGGTCAGGTAGTTCATCAGTAGTTCCAGCAGGCGGCGCCCCAGGGTGCGATGGGCATGGCGCGCCTGTTCACTAAAGCGGTCATACCAACTCTGGCCCTGAAGCTGCCCATCGCCCACCTCCAATCGGGCGCGTCCCAGGGCGGTTTGCATCATGAGCATCGCCTCTGTCGGAGCGATCTCGCGCTCCTTTGTGCTAGCCCACTGGAGCAGATCGCGCCGCCGGAACCGACGATGACCACCCGGCGTGCGCTGAGAGGGCAGATCGCCCTGATCCGCCCAATGGCGCACTGTCGTGGGGTGCACGCCGAGAATCTCAGCCGCTTCCCCCAGGCTAACCCACTCGCTCTGTTGCTCTGCCATTCTGAGCCTTGCGTTTTCCCCTACTCAACAAGCCTGGCGTTGATTGTACGGGCTACCGCAGGCGGCGTCAATCAAGCGTGGTGGGGCAGGCAAGAGGGTATCCTCCTAACGCGACAACCTGTTTGGATGACCAGCAGCGCTACTTCCGGTCTGGAGCCTCGCCAAAGCACATCCGGTTTGGCGAAACTCCAGCCACATCAAGGTCTTCCCAGCAAGCCCTGCCCGCTATCGATTCAGCCACCAGATGGCAGCATTGAGCGCTGTAGCAAAGGTCACCCACAACTGATACGGCACGAGCAACAGGCCGGATTCAGGGCGCAGGCGGTAGAATTGCACCAGTGTTGCCAGGATTAGCCCCCACAAGAGTATGATCTCAAGCAAAGCCCAGCCTGGCTTGCGCAAGCCAAAGAATATTACTGACCACAGCAAGTTGAATAGCAGTTGGGCGCCGAAGAGGACAAGTGCCGTCCGCACCCTGGGGCTAGCCCAACCCAATCGCCACACCAGCCACACCGCCACGCCCATCAGGATGTAGAGCAGCGTCCACACCGGCCCAAAGACCCAACTCGGTGGGTTCCAGGAGGGTTTGTTGAGATTCTGATACCAGGTGGAAACCGATGAAGAGGTGGCAATACCGCCTAACCCACCCACCGCCAGGGAGATGGCTATGGCCACTGCCAGACCCACCCCCTCCTTCAGTTGCGTTCGCAAGGCGTTGTATCCTCCCTTCTCAAGTCAGGAACCTCTGTCAAAATTAAATCAGGTAGACTCCTCAATTCAGAGCGTCCAGCAAAGCCAGAAGCTTATCGTTGGGCGGGATGTCCTCCACAGAGTGGCCATAGTGCACGTAGCAGGCTTTCTCCTACCTGTCACCTGGGCTGACCATGCGCCCTAATTTGAACAGGGTAACCTCCTGACCATACCGCCGTGGCGGTAGATGGTGACCATATAGAACTCCCTTGTTGCTCATTTGTTCTATGCAGTGTAGACCCGGAGTGCATGTAGGATCAATAAAAGGAGGATTTGATCTGGGTTCTGTTTTGGTAGGTGGAGGTGGGCAAGATCACTATCATACAGACGGCAACAGGTGCTACAATCTGATCAAGCCTTCTGCACAATGACGGTACTGTAAGGTGAAGGCCGATGGGGGTGATACAGGAGCGCACAGATGAGCATCCACACCCAAACTCTCGGTGAAGTACTCGACCGGCTGGCAGTCAAGGGGAGCCTATATGAGGTCGTTGATCCGGATGACAAGAAACTCCGATGCTACGCATGTGCTCACCAATGCCTGATCAAGGAGGGGCGCAGGGGAATCTGCCAAGTACGCTTCAATGAGGGGGGCGTATTGCGTGTGCCACACGGCTATGTAGGCGCTCTGCAAGTGGACCCCATTGAGAAGAAGCCTTTCTTCCACCTCCTGCCGGGCACTGATGCGCTCAGCTTTGGAATGCTGGGCTGCGACTTCCACTGCGATTTCTGCCAGAACTGGCTGACTTCGCAAACCCTGCGCGACGACGCCGCTGGCGTCGCCCCGCAGGTCATCTCTGCGCAGGAACTGGTTCAACTAGCACTTCACTACCGGTCAGGCAGCATCGCCAGCACCTACAACGAGCCGCTGATTACCTCAGAGTGGGCGGTTGAGGTCTTCAAGCTGGCCCGCCAAGCGGGGCTGCGAACACTTTACATTTCGAACGGCAATGCCACACGCGCTGTGCTGGAATTTCTGGCGCCGTGGCTGGATGGGTACAAGATTGACCTGAAGACGATGCGTGATGCGACATACCGGCGCATCATTGGTGGCGTGCTCCAGCACGTGCTGGATACCATTCGATGGGCGCATGAGTTGGGGATGTGGGTGGAGGTGGTGACGCTGGTGATCCCCGGGATGAATGACAGCAACGATGAGTTGTGGGACGCAGCCCGCTACATTCGCTCCGTGTCCCCTGACATTCCCTGGCATGTGACAGCATTCCATCCTGACTACAAAATGACAGATGTAGGGCACACCCCAGTTGAAACACTGCTCCGAGCTGCTGAGATCGGAACTGAGGCAGGGTTGAACTACGTGTACGCAGGAAACCTGCCTGGCCGGACCAGAAATTGGGAGGATACGCGCTGCCCCAAGTGCCAGACCACCCTGATCCGCCGGCGCGGATTCCACGTTGTCGAGAACCAGATCGGGACGAAGGGTATCTGTCCCAATTGTCAGACCCCGATCCCTGGAATCTGGACGTAGCCGTTGCGCCTTGCGTGTGACGAGAGGCGGATACTTATGGAAGAACGTCCCGAAGTGATCATTCCGCGCTTCAAGCTGGTCGTTTCGTATGACATCGCTGTCCCGACTCATGAAAGCTATTACCAATTCATCCTCGGTGAGTTGGTGCCAGCCATGCAGGAAATGGGTGTGTATATGATCGAGGCGTGGCATACCGCTTACGGAGAATACCCTCTTCGCATGGCGACGTTTGTTGCCGAGGACTACTCGACCATCCAGCGCATGTTGGAAAGCGATCGCTGGAATGCCCTGGAGAACGAGCTGCTGACCTACGTACGCAACTACTCGCGCAAGATTGTCGCCTACCGACAGGGATTCCAGTTCGTGCGGTCTTAGCCTAGCTCTTCTGAACAGGGCGCGCTAATACAACAACAGGCCGCTTGGTCATGGCTCCATTTTGTGGCTTCCATCAAGCCTGTATAATCCGGCCCTATCAGGAGAGAGTTAGTCATGCGATTCCTCATAACAGGGGGGGCGGGATTCATTGGATCGGCATTGGCTAATCGGCTGGCACGCGATGGGCACGAAGTTCGGGTCATCGATAATCTGACTTCAGGCGATCCCAATAGCCTTGATCCCGCCGTGCTCTTTACACGGGGAGATGTAGCTGATATCCCCAAACTGTGGACCCTCCTGCAGGATGTGGCTTGTGTCTACCACCTCGCTGCGCGCGTATCGGTTCCAGAGTCCATCAAATATCCCCGTGACTACAACCATGTTAACGTCGGCGGCACGGTCAGCGTGATGGAGGCCATCCGCGATGCCGGGGTGCAGCGTGTCGTGCTGGCATCATCCGGTGCAGTATACGGCTCACAACCAACTCAGCCTCTGCACGAAGACATGGCCCCCAACCCCAATTCGCCCTATGCAGTGAGCAAGTTGGCCGCCGAGATCTATGTTCGCACTATAGGCGCCCTGTGGGGGATCGAAACCGTCTCCTTACGCATTTTCAACGCCTATGGTCCCGGCCAGCAGCTCCCCGCTGCACATCCTCCGGTTATCCCCCGCTTCCTCAAGGCAGCGATGACTGGCGCCTCGCTGGTGATCTTTGGGGATGGGAAGCAGACGCGCGATTTCGTATACATTGACGACGTGATCGACGCGCTATGCGCTGCGGCTACCGCTCCCCACGTAGATCGGCAGGTGATCAATGTAGGGAGTGGGATCGAGGTCAGCATTAATGAGATCGTCGAGGCGGTCGAGCGCATTCTGGATAGACATCTGGAACCTATCTACAGCACCACCGTCGAAGGGGGGGCACAGCGTATGTGCGCTGACCTATCCCGCGCCCGGACCCTGCTCGGGTTGGAGCCGCGAATCTCACTTCATGAGGGCCTCCGCCTCACGCTGGAACGCGACCCCCGGTTTGCAGTTGCCCCGTGACAATCCCACAACGGCTCTGTTGTGTTACACTTCAGGCGATGGCACACCTGACACGATCCTTCTTTGCCCGTGATACGGTGACTGTGGCCCGCGATTTATTGGGGAAGGCGCTAGTGCACCACGTTGACGGGCGGCGCGTGGCTGGCAAGGTTGTTGAGTGCGAAGCCTATGCCGGCTGGGACGATCTGGGTTCGCACGGTCACCGGGGCAAGACGCCGCGAACAGAGGTGATGTTTGGGCCAGCGGGCGTCAGCTACATCTACTTCATCTACGGCAACTACTGGCTGCTGAATGTGGTCGCCAAGCCTCCCGATGTAGATTACGCTGCCGCTGTATTGATCCGTGCCCTGGAGCCGTTGGAAGGGTTCCAGATTATGGCAGCGCATCGCCCTGGGCGACCCACCCGGCAGTGGACCAACGGACCAGGGCGCCTAGCGCTGGCGCTAGGCATTGGGCCATCTCTGAATGGCCTGGATATGACCGCGGCAGATAGCCCGCTGTACTTCGAGGATGGCCAGCCCGTCCCCGATCAGGAGATACGCGCCGGGCCGCGAGTGGGGCTGAACGTGCCGGAGCCATGGAAGAGCAAGCCCTGGCGCTTCTGGATCGCGGATCACCCTTTCGTCTCGCGCTGAGCGCAGATTTTCGGGGAGAGGTACATAAAAGGAGGAGAATCACCCATGGGTATTCTGAGTGGCAAGACCGCCTTGATCTTTGGAGTCGCCAACAAGTACTCTATTGCCTGGGGCATCGCGCAGGCACTGTATAGCCAGGGAGCGGAGCTGGCCTTCAGCTACGGAATCCCGGAGCTGGAGAGGCGCGTCCGGCCGCTGGCCGAATCGGTGAATGCCAAACTGGTAGAAGAAGCCAACGTGAACGACGATGCAGCAGTGGACCGGGTTTTTAAGAAAGTGAAGGACACCTACGGAGTGATTGACATTCTGGTACACGCCATCGCCTATGCGGAACGTGACGACCTCAGCGGGCGATTTATCAATACCAGCCGGGCGGGCTTCAAGACGGCGTTGGAAACGAGCGCCTACTCTCTGGTGGCGTTGGCTCAGCGCGCAGAGGCGCTCATGCCGAACGGCGGGTCAATTATCACCATGACGTACTACGGCGGTGTAGCGGTCATGCCGCACTACAATGTCATGGGAGTGGCTAAAGCAGCCCTGGAGTCAAGTGTGCGCTATCTGGCGCACGATCTGGGGCCGAAGAACATTCGCGTGAATGCGATTTCTGCCGGGCCGATCAAGACATTGGCAGCATCGGGCGTGGCAGGCTTCCGCAGAATGCTGCACTATCACGAAGAGGTCGCTCCGATCCGGCGTCTGGTCACTCAGGAAGATATTGGCAGCACCGCCATCTGGTTGTGCTCCGACTGGGCCAGCGCGGTCACCGGCCAGGTCATCTACGTGGACGGCGGATGGAGCATCCTGGGGATGACTGTCCCCTTTGATGAATTGGATAAGGACAACGGCGCAGAAACGTGATCCCCAAAGTCTATCACACTCTCGAACTCGACAAGGTCCTGGATAAGCTGACGACCTATGCAGCCTTTTCAGCCAGCGCGACCTTGTTGCGAGAACTCGCACCAACCGGCGATCTAGCCGAGGCACAACAGCGCCAGCGGGAAACAACAGAGGCACGCAATCTGCTTGAAGAACGCGCCAACGTGACAATAGGTGGCGCACGAGATATCCGCCCTCATGCCCGTGATGCCTTGCGCGGGATCGTCCTAAGCCCCGCCCAATTGCTAGAGGTCAAAGTCACCCTTCAGGCAGCAGGGGCGTTGCGGCGGACGATCACTCAGGTAGCAGAGCGATTCCCCCTGCTGGCCAGGCTGGCGGCCAATCTGAGCGAGGGCAAGCATCTGGTTGAGGCCATCAACCAGGTGATCGACGATCAGGGCGAGATTCTGGACTCAGCCAGCCCCACCCTGATGCGGATTCGCACCGACCTACGCATTACACACGACCGGCTGCACAGCAAGCTGCAATCCCTTGTCAACAGCAGCGCTGTTGCTCCCTACCTTCAAGAAGCCTTGATAACCCTGCGCTCTGGGCGTTATGTGATCCCCATCAAGGCGGAAGCCAAGGGCCGGGTCAAGGGTATCGTTCATGACCAATCTGCCAGCGGTGCAACCTTATTCGTCGAGCCGCTGGCCACTGTTGAGATCAATAACCAGATTCGGGAGCTGGAACTGGCCGAAGAGGAAGAAATACGGCGGTTGCTTACTGAGCTATCGGGGCAGGTTGGCATAGAGGCATCTGCCATCATAGCCACCGTGGAAGCGTTGGCAGCACTCGATGCAGCGTTTGCCCGGGCCAAGTACGCCACTACGCTGCGAGCCAGTGAGCCGATCCTGGTGGGTTTTGACTCACGGCAAGCGCCCGGTATCACGATCAAACTGTATGGCGCTCGCCACCCCCTGCTCGACCCATTGACTGTCGTACCCATTGACGTAGAGCTGGATGAAGACACATACATCGTAGTCGTGACCGGACCCAATACGGGCGGCAAGACGGTATCGCTAAAAACAATCGGATTGTTGGCACTGATGGCGCAATGCGGCCTGCATATTCCGGCTGCCGAGGGTTCCACTCTGACCGTCTTTGAGTCGGTCTATGCAGATATCGGTGACGAACAGAGCATAGAACAGTCTCTCAGCACGTTCTCATCACACTTGCATAACATCATCGGCATCCTGGGGAAAGCGAATGAGCGCTCCCTCGTGTTGCTTGACGAGCTGGGAGCCGGCACTGATCCTGCCGAAGGATCGGCTATTGCGCGTGCACTGCTGAGCGAGTTCCTCCAGCGCGGCGTGACTACCTTCGCCACCACTCATTACCCGGAATTGAAGCTCTACGCGCACAACACCCCGGGCGTGCGTAACGCCAGCGTTGAGTTCGATGTAGACACACTGTCGCCTACCTACCACCTGATTATGGGGCTGCCGGGCCGCTCCAACGCCCTGGCGATCGCTGAGCGGTTGGGCCTGCCCAGGCCGATTATCGAGGCCGCCCGTTCCTACGTCAAGGAGATCGACCTTCAGACGGACGATCTGCTTGACGAAATCCACCGCACCCGCGAGGAGATCCGGCAGACACAAGCCCGGTTGCTGAAGGCGGAGTCTGACGCTCGTCAGTTACAAAGCGAACTTCAACTTAGGCTGGATGGGATTGAGGAAGAACGCCGCGCCATCATCGAAGCAGCGCGGGTGGAGGCGGAAAGTGAACTGGAAGCTCTCCGCAAGGAGATCCGACAACTGCGCCGCCGTCTCTCCGCGCTGGCTCCTATGGCCCGCCAAGCTGCTGGCTCCGACCCTGCCCTGGAGCTGAAGGAGATCGAACGGAGCGCTGCCATGCTGGCGGAGCATCTCGAAGCTCCTATTACGAAAGTAGTGAAGCCTGTACCCGCCGCAACATCTGCTGAGGGGGCGTCCCCGAAACGCGGCCTGCGTCCCGGTGATCACGTGTATGTTGCCGGGCTGAACGCAGAGGGGGAGATTGTGGCGCTTCATGCAGGCCATGACGTAGAAGTACAGGTCGGTTTGATGCGTGTGCGGGTGGATGCCGACCAGCTTGAATGGCGGCCTGCGAGCGGCAGAGGCGAGCGGGGCGAAGAGCCACCCTACTCCACCAGCGTGAAGACTCCGCGCCCCCCCAGCCCCGGCATGGAGCTTCATCTGCGCGGGTTTCTGGTGGAAGATGCTCTCCCGATGCTGGATGAGTATCTGGATCAGGCATATCTGGCTGGACTTCCCTGGGTCAGTGTCGTGCACGGACGTGGGACAGGCGCACTACGCAAGGCGGTCCGGGAGCACCTACGCAGCCACCCTCTAGTCAAGGAGTACAAACGGGCCGCCGAGAACGAAGGCGGGGATGGGGTTACGATTGTGACATTTGTTCCCCTCAGCTAACCCGTGTCCAGGCTGCTTCGCTGCCTCTAATTTCTGGTTGCATCATCGAATGAGCGTGCTAGAATCAGGCAACAGGAACGGTACTCAACTGCGCCGAGGGGCTTCCCCTCGGCGTCGCTGTATGGCGGCCTGGATGGGTGGGAACCTGCTGAAGTACAAGATTGTGTTTAGCTTGCTACATTATCACCATCAAAGGGGATATGGATGACTGACATCCGACCCCTGCGCTGGCACGATTTGCCTCTCGCTTACCGCCTGGTAGGGCGCGGCGTCAGCTTTGATGCACACCTGCGCCTGATTGTTGGTGAAGATCCTCTACGGCACGCCCAGTTAACTGGCAGCAGACGAACGCAGACCTATATACTGCGGCGCGCGGGAGAAGGTAACGGCTTGGCATCGCTGTATTATCCAGCGGGTGATCAGCACGCACGGCTTGGTTTTATCTCGCCTGCGCTCGAAGAGGGGGTCGAAGAGGGCCTATGGCTGAATCTACTCGACGGGCTGGCAGAGGCAGCAGGCCAGCGCGGGACCTTGACTATCGCCGCAGAGGTAGATGAGTACGGCCCTGCGTTGGAGGTGTTGCGACGAGCAGGCTTTGCCATCTATGCCCGGCAGGATATGTGGGTGCGACCTGCTGCACCGTTGCATGGCTCATCCTTGATCCTGCGTAAGGCGCAGCCAGGTGAGCTAGCCGGGGTACAGTCGCTCTATGCGGCCTTGGTTCCGGCCCTGATCCGGCAAGTCGAGCCAGTTCCGGTGGCCGCCAGTGGCATCTATGTGCTGGATGGTTGTGAGGGTGCGGGCGCGATGTTAACCGCATTCCGGTGCGGGCGACGGGTGCTAGCGGAACTATATCTGCATCCCGAGATCGATCTCGAGGCGCTGGCCGTTATCAATGGAACGCTAGCCGCCTTGCACGCCGGGACATGCACGGTCTACTTTCGCGTTCGGCGCTACATGGGCTGGCTAGGTGACTCGCTTCAAGAGCTGGGGTTCAGGCTGGAATCGTCTCAGGCTGTGATGGTGCGCCACATAGCTGCCCCCATCAGGGCACAGGAGGGTTTTAAGCCACTGCCCTCCATTGAGAATGGACTGGTTTCCACACCGATCGCCGATTGGCGGCAGATAATCGCGCCTGCGGGACCGGTGCTAGAAGGTTACAGGCATCACTAAAGGACGCTGGTTCAACCCGTATGCATGAATATATCACTGACGATCTAGCGAGCTTGCTTAACATCCTGCCCCCGGAACTCGCCCAAGCGATCCGAGAGATCGACCGCAACGACGAATTCCTGGAGGTGATACTTGACCTGGGCCGTGTGCCAACAGCCCGCTTCACTGATGGTGAATACGTGCTGCTGGATCGCGAAGTGACTCAGGATGAGATCGACCTCGTCGCGCTCCAGGTAGGCGATTTTGACGCCGATAACCGGGCCGGGATCGAACGAACCCTTCACCGCATCTCCGGCATCCGCAACCGCCGAGGGGAGGTCGTGGGCTTGACGTGCCGCGTAGGCCGGGCCGTGTATGGAACGATCGATATCATCAAAGACATCATCGAGTCAGGTCGAAGCATCCTGTTCCTGGGGAAACCTGGCGTCGGCAAGACAACCATGCTACGCGAGGCTGCCCGCGTGCTGGCCGAGACCAAGCGGGTGGTGATCGTCGACACTTCCAATGAGATCGGGGGGGATGGAGATATTCCCCACCCAGCTATCGGTAAGGCGCGGCGGATGCAGGTTCCCACCCCCAGCCTCCAACACGAAGTCATGATTGAGGCGGTGGAGAATCACAATCCTGAGGTCATTGTCATTGATGAGATCGGGCGTGAGCTAGAGGCGCAGGCTGCCCGGACCATTGCCGAACGCGGCGTGCAACTGATCGGCACAGCGCACGGCATCACGCTGGACAACCTTCTGCTGAACCCCACTCTCTCCGATCTAGTAGGCGGCATCGAGAGTGTCACACTCTCTGACGAAGAGGCTCGCCGCCGCGGAACGCAGAAGACCGTTCTAGAGCGCCGCGCCCCCCCGACCTTCGACGTACTGATCGAGCTTCAGGATCGCAATACATTGAACGTCCACCACGACGTGGCAACAGCCGTTGACATGCTGCTGCGCGGTCGCCCGTTGTTGCCGGAAATCCGACGGCGAACGGCAACGGGCGAGGTGGTCATTGACAAGCCGCCGGAGCAGCCTAGCCTGTCAGATGGCAATGGCCGCAAGGGCAAGAAGCGGACCAGTTTCGAGACTCCCGGCCCCACGATACGGATCGGCCAGCCCCCTCTCACAGGCAAAGAAGCCCTCGGTGAAGCAGGAGAACTAGGGGGGGCTTCGCCCGGCAGCGATGCAGTGCGAACGTTACGGGTGTATGCCTATGGGGTGGCGCGGAATCGCTTGATCGAGTCGGCACGGCGCTTCAGACTCCCGCTGACTGTCGTAGATAGCCTGGAAGAGGCGGATGCGCTGCTGACGCTCAAGAACTTCTATCGACGGCGTCCTCGCTTGGTGAGCGATGCAGAGCAGCGCGGCATTCCGATTTATGTGATCCGCTCGAATACGGTCACACAGATGGAAGACTTCCTGGTGGATGTATTCAATATGCAGATGGGCGCGAGCGATCCGTTGGCACGGGCGCTGCGAGAAGCGGAAGAAGGCATCCAGGCCGTGCTGAACGGCGCTCAATCAATCGAGCTTCAGCCACAGAAGGCCAGCATTCGCCGCCAACAACACGAACTGGTGCGCCAGGCTAACTTGATGTCGCATAGCTACGGTAGGGAGCCTGATCGCCGCGTCCGTATCTACCGCGAGTGAGGCGGTGATGTTCATAACCTTCGAAGGGCCAGACGGCTGTGGCAAGACAACCCAGATAACCTTGCTGGATAAGTATTTAAGCCAGCAGGGTTATCCTGTTTACCGGGCGCGCGAGCCGGGGGGCACTCCGATCGGGGAACAAATCCGGCAGGTGCTCCATGACCCGGCCAATGAGGCGATGGACGCACGAGCTGAAATCCTCTTGTACTCCGCCTCGCGGGCACAACTGGTTGCGGAGGCAATCCGCCCTATGCTGGCGCAGGGATCAATCGTGTTGTGCGACCGCTTCTTTGACAGCACGCTCGCCTATCAGGGCTACGGGCGTGGTCTAGATATTGACGTGCTGCGCTTGATCACGGAGTTTGCCACCGGCGGTCTGCGCCCTGATCTGACGATATACATTGACATTGAGCCAGAAGTGGGGTTGCACCGAAGGCTTCGTGATCGGCATGCCGAATGGAATCGGCTGGATAAGATGGCACTGGCATTCCACCAGCGTGTGCACTCCGGCTATCTCAAGCTCATCGAGGCGGAGCCGGAGCGCTGGGTGGTTGTGGATGGCGAGCGGTCAGTAGAGGCAGTGCAGGACGAAGTACAGACGCTCGTGATGGCCCGACTGCGCCGCCACACCACTGTCTAACACTGGAGGAGAACAGGTCTACAGCCCAGAGCCGGTATCCGTATCCCCCACTGAGGGCATGGATTGCTCGATGGACTCCGGGCTTTCTCCTGCCTCAAGGCGGTCCACCATCTCATTAAAGTCCGGTCCCATATCTTCGCCAGTTTCGCTCGCCATCTGACGCATGAAGCGTGCCATGGATCGCGGGTCATTCTCATCCAGACCTGCCCAGCGAGATGGATCGGACAGCCGCTCCAGTCGAGCCTCCTCACCGACGGCCACCGCCACGCGACGGATCAGCCGGCTCAGGTTCTGCGAGCCGCACTTCGGGCAGGCCGGACTGGAGCGGTCAACCGCTTCATAGCTTGAGTAGACTAGACTAAATGTATGGTGGCACTCCTTGCACCGGAAGTCGTAGGCTGGCACGATAGAGACCTCCCTATGTACGCAGTATAATTAGCACATAGTTAACCAACAAATCAAGAATGCCATCCTCATGAACAGCGATCCGGCCCAGCCGCCTCAGTCCTTTACGACGCCTCCTGCAGAGAAACCTCGCCACCCACTTGAACAACGACCTGCCCCTGCATCCATCTACCCTGCCCCCCTTCAACCAGTGTTTCCTGTGCAGCGGGTTGAGATACCGCATACCGTTCCTATCTTCTGCTTTGCAATCCTGGCTGCCAACGTAGTTATCTTCTTGCTAGATTCCTTGGTCTTCGGCCAGATGTTGACCTACATGGGTGCGAAGGACAATGCGGCCATCCTTCAGGGGCAGTATTGGCGTTTGTTCACGCCTATGTTCCTGCATGGGGGGGTGTTGCACATCGCCCTCAACAGCTACTTCCTCTATCTTATCGGACCTCAGGTCGAACGCTCATTTGGGCACTGGCGTTTTTTGGCGATCTACTTTCTCTCTGGGGTCGCCGGAGTGGTGGCGAGCTTGGCAGCGCGCCCCGACGTGTTGTCCATTGGAGCCAGCGGGGCACTTTTCGGGCTGGTGGGTGCGTTGATCCCGCTGCTATACCGCAACCGCAGTGTGTTGGCGAACACCCAACGGCGGATCGCCAGCGTACTTCAGGTGATCGTGATCAATCTGGTCATCGGCCTGACCGTCCAGAATATCGATAACTGGGGACACATTGGCGGGTTGCTGGGGGGACTGACATTGGCCTGGTTCACCACACCGCGCTATGCCGTGCGCCATGATCTTGACGGAGCGGTCCGCATTATTGACGAAACGTCACCAACGACGATGTGGGGGGCGGTGGCTTTCGTGGCAGCGGCGTTGATAGGCCTTATGTACCTCCTCATCGTGGTTCGCCACTAGAATCATCGCCATCATATCAGCTTCCTCGCGCTATGGTACAATTTTAGTAGCATGATGATGGACAAGTTGGGTTTAGCAGAGAGGGTCTGAGATGAGAGCACCGGTTGCAGGCGATGTTCGCCCCTCGCCGATTGCTGGAACATGGTATCCTGGCAGTCCGGAGCGGTTGGCTAAAAGTGTCGATGAGATGCTGGCAGCGGCCCCCTTGGTTTCGTTGGATGGTCAGATCATGGGATTGGTGGTTCCCCATGCCGGGCATCGTTACTCTGGCATCATTGCGGCACGTGCATTCCGACTTGTGCAGGGGATGTCCTTTGAGCGGGTCGTTGTCATTTCACCCATGCACCATTATTACGACGCACCCATCCTCACCAGTAGCCACGATGCCTATCAGACGCCGCTTGGTCACATCCCTATTGACCGGGCCACACTGGATGCACTGTGGCAACGAATTCCAGTCGCGTCCGTGCGCCGCGACCCCGAGCACGCCTTAGAGATTGAGCTTCCGTTCCTTCAACGTGCACTCAAAGGGCCGTTTACATTAGTGCCATTGATGCTGCGCGACCAGAGCTTTGGGGTTGCAGAGGCTCTGGGGAAGGCGCTGGCTACTGTTCTAGGCACCTATCAAGGCACATTGCTGGTTGCCAGCAGCGATCTCTCCCACTTCTACACGGAGCAGGAAGCGAAAGAACTCGACGAGGCCATGCTTAACCGGGTAGCAGCCTTTGACCCGCGGGGAGTCATTCGCATTGAAGATGAAGGGCGCGGCTTTGCATGTGGCCGGGCTGCCATTGCGTCTGTCCTGGTTGCCGCGCGTGAGTTGGGCGCCGATGAAGTCCAGATCGTGGGATACGGCACTTCAGCGGATGTCACCGGCGACCGCAGCCGTGTCGTTGGCTATGGGGCAGCCGTGATCTACCGGTCGCAGGGCAAGGCAGGCTCAACCTAACAGGGCAAGCGCATGGCGGAAGGAAACTCGTTGCTCAGTTCGGTTCCGGGCCTGCTGTCCATCCTGGGTCTGGTGCTTCTGAACGGGTTCTTCGTCGCGGCTGAGTTCGCGCTGGTGAGCGTGCGCCGCACGCGGGTCGAGGAAATGGTTGGCTTGGGCGTTCGCGGGGCGATGAATGTCCGCAGGGCCATCCAGGACCCCGACCGCTTCATTGCAGCGACCCAGTTGGGCATTACACTTGCCAGCCTGGGGCTGGGCTGGGTGGGCGAACCAGCGCTAGATCACCTCATCGACCCCCTGCTCCAGCTATTACCTCTGCCTGAACCCTGGCATGAAACAACGGCACACACCCTTTCTGCGGCTCTTGCTTTCATGTTCATCACCTTCCTGCATGTCGTTATTGGCGAACTGGCTCCCAAGTCCATCGCACTACAGCGGCCAGAGAAGACAGCGCTGGTGGTGGCTGGCCCGACGCTCTGGGCGCAATTTCTGTTTAGACCTGGCATTTGGCTCCTGAACGGAGCTGGCAATCTGATGCTGAAGGCTCTTGGCTTCCGGCCTGTTGCCGGACATGAGATGGTTCATTCAGTTGAGGAGATCCGTATGCTTGTGGCGACCAGCACCTCACACGGGCTGCTGGAAGAGAGTGAACACGACATGGTTGACGCGATCTTCGACCTGCGCGAATTGATGGTGCGCCAGGTGATGGTTCCTCGTACGGAAATGGTAACGATCCCAGCCGTAGCCACCTTGCGCCAGATGCTTCAGATTCAGAAGGAGTACCCACATACGAAACTCCCTGTCTACGAACAGGACATGGATCATATCGTGGGAATTATTTACTTGCGGGACATTGTTGATGAGCTGGCAAGGGGGCACCTTGATAAGCCGGTGCGCCCGTTCATGCGACCTGCGATCTACCTGCCTGAGACCACGCGGATCAAGAGTGCGCTGGCTGCCTTCCGGGAAGGCCGCCAGCACGTGGCAATCGTGTTGGATGAGTATGGAGGGACTGCCGGCCTGATCACGCTTGAGGACATTCTGGAAGAGATCGCGGGGGAGATACCGGATCAGTTCGATCAAGAGCAACCAGAGATCAGCCGACAGCCAGATGGGAGCTGGATCGTCAGCGGCCTGGCACAGCTTCAGGATGTTAACGAAGCATTAGGCATCCAGCTCAATGATGAAAACTATGACACCATCGGCGGTTACGTGATGGGTAAGCTGGAGCGCATCCCGGCCAAAGGGGACGAGATCACGTCCGATGGGGCCCTGTTTCGAGTGATGCAGGTCGATGGGATGCGGATCGACCGGCTCATGATCCAAGTGGGCGGGAAGAACGTGTAAGCCGGTTGCCTCAGCCAAGCCACCATATACGACTATCGGGGCGAGGATCACAACCTCGCCTTTGCGCTTTGTGCCTTTACAACCTGACAGACCTTTTCTGCGTACAGTTGGTTGATACATGCAATAAGGAGTTTATGATGGACAGGCAATCAAACCATCAACCTCGGTCGAATCGAAACCTGCTGTGGGGCGGATTGCTGATCCTGCTGGGCGCCCTCTTTCTACTCAACCAGTTCATCCCTGGACGGTTCTTCGGCAGTCTCATCGCCGTAGCCATTCTGGGCGGCATCGGCGCAACGTTTTTCTTTGTCTACCTGACTGACCAACGGCGCCACTGGTGGGCGCTGATCCCGACCTATATCATGTGGGCGATTACCGGGATCGTCGTGCTATCAGACTGGCTCGGGGTCGGCGGCAACCTGATGGGTTCATACGTGATGTTCGCCATTGGGTTTCCATTCCTGTACATATACTTTCGCAACCGGGAGCAGTGGTGGGCGCTCATCCCTGGTGGGATCATGGCCGCGATTGCGGTGGGTCTGTTGGTGAACTCCATTTTGCCCGCCATCCCAGTGCTCATGATCATCGGCGGCATCTACCTTCTGGTGCGGAACCTGGGTAGCCGGAAAGCTGCTACCATGGAACCAGTGGCTGCTGCCCCCAAGACTGGCCTTGAAGCCGACAAGCCCCGCTAGCTGTATTCCGTATATGTTGCCAGGGCAGAGCAAGGGGCGGGAAAGGCATCACCCCACGCAGTCCGGTCGTTCCTGACCTGGATGTGGGGCGAGTTGCTAGTGCTGTTAGAGGGCGGATTACCTAGCATTCATCATGGGGCTACCCCCTATGATGGGCCGATCTCGCCCGTTGCAGCTTCGCTTATGCTTGTGCTGAAACCGCGATCCGGTTGACGAACAATGAAGGGTAGGGCATGAGGCTCTCTCCTTACCCCTCCTGCCCGGCTTCTCGTTCCAGCCAGATAGTGACGGGGCCATCGTTATGGATCTCAACCAGCATCCGCGCCCCGAACACTCCCATCTCAACTGGAATCCCCTCGGCCCGAAGTAGTTCGGCAAACCGCTGCACCAACGGTTCAGCAATCTCTGGGGGGGCGGCGTCCACGAAGGCGGGCCGCCGCCCCTTGCGTGTGTCTGCATAGAGTGTGAACTGCGAGACAACCAGCGCTGAACCGCCAACGTCTCGAATCGACAGGTTGAACTTGCCCTGTGCATCCTCGAAGACTCGCAGACCTGCTGCCTTGCGGGCGAGCCACTGAGCCTGCTCTTCGCCATCTCCGTGCGTCACACCAATCAGAATAACAAAGCCGTGACCGATCTGACCGACAACCCTGCCACTGGCTGTAACTGATGCTTTCTCAACGCGCTGCAATAACGCACGCACAAGCTGCTCTCTTCCCGGAGACCTAGCTACCCTCGCCCTGCTGACGAGCCGCCTTACGGGCCAACGCGGCCTCGCGCTTTGCTCTACGTTCCTCCGGTGAGAGCACGCCAGGCTCATTGGCCATCGTGGCCTCGGATGCGACCGATGCAACAGGGGATGAGGCAGCCGAAGATTCCCCACCAGCGGCAGCACGCTTGCGAGCTAGTGCAGCCTCGCGTTTTGCCCTGCGCTCCTCTGGCGAGAGAACCCCTGCGGCCTCCTCAGCAGTTGTACCGGAGGCAACCGCCTGCGTCGCTTCCGACTTCGCCTCGATGCGAGCCAGCGCGATCTCGGCCAGCTTGCTCACCGTGATCGTGCGTTCGGCATACATCGTGGCATCGCTCACCAAGGGCTGGATAGCGGGGATGGCCGATGGATCGCCGATCTCCCCGAGCGCCCACAGGGCACTCTGGCGTACCATGAAGACGGGATCGCTGAGGGACTGGATCAACGCAGGCACCGCCGCCGAATCTCCGGCTCGCCCCAGGGCGCGCGCGGCAGCCATGCGCACAAACTGGCTCTCGTCTTCTAGTGCCTTGAGCAGGGCTGGCACAGCCTTTTCTCCCAGCTCCTCCAGGTTGTCAGCCGCCTGAGCACGCACCTTCCAATCGAAGCTCTGGAGGGCCTGTTGAAGCTCGGTCATGCTTCTTGCCACGTTGTCTTCTCCTTTCATGTCACGATTGAGGGAATCTGCTTGTTTTGCAAGCGAATAAATAGCGGACCAAATACCTCCTACTGACAATGCAAATATACCACGCCACCATCAAGTTCTCCGAGGAAGCCCAAGCCCCCCTCCCAGACGACGGCTATATCGGAGGTTGCCGCCGCGGGGAGAGGGGATCGGGGTCAGGTTTCAAGCTGGTGTTCAGCGCTGTCTCAGGCAGGAACCAGGTTGCTGGCTAGCTCGGCACCTTTCTCCAGCGCCCTGTAGTTGAGGTCGAGCAGATCGCGCCGATGCTCAGGGATGTGGTGATCCAGCGCGCGCTTAAGTGCGTCAATGGTCAGCACGGGCCGAGCGGTGAGCGCAGCAGCCAGCAGCACCATATTCGCCAGCCGGAGATTACCCAGCTCATCTGCGGTGCCAGTGCCAGGGATTGGTAGCTCGAGTATATCCGCGCGCTGGCTATGTGCGGCAATCAGTGAGGAGTTCCGCACCAGAACACCCCCGGGTGCGATCAGCGGCTCATATTTCTCGAACGATGGGTTGTTAAAGACCACCCCTACCTTAGGATTACGAACAATTGGCGAGCCGATCAGTCTGTCACTGATCACCGTGTAGCAGTGAGCTGTGCCACCGCGCATCTCTGGGCCATAGGAAGGTATCCAGGTTACCTCAAAGCCCTCATCCATCGCTGCATAGGCAAGAAGCTGCCCGGCAAACATCACGCCCTGACCACCGAAGCCTGCAAAAAGGAATTCTTCTTGCACAGGTGCTCTCCTATTCTCGCGGTTCCCTGTCCAGTGCCGCCACGGCATCGATGACCTTGTAATCACCCAGGGGAAAGTAAGGAACCATGTGTTCCTCAATCCAATCGAGTGCCTTGTCAGCAGGAATGCCCCAGTTTGTGGGGCAACTTGAGAGTAACTCCACCATGCTGAAGCCAAGACCGCTCATCTGTGCCTTGAGCGCAGTGAGAATGGCCTTCTTGGCCTTGCGGATATTCTTCACGTCGTGGAGGGAGCGTCGAACAATATAAGCTGCGCCGGGGAGCTGCGCGAGAATCTCGCACATGCGGATCGGGTAGCCGGCGATCTCTACGTCGCGCCCGTACGGCGAAGAGGTCGTCTTCTGACCAGGCAGCGTGGTGGGAGCCATCTGGCCGCCGGTCATGCCGTAAATTGCATTGTTGATGAAGATGGTGGTGATGTTCTCGCCGCGCCCGGCCACATGCATGATCTCCGCTGCTCCGATGGACGCCAGATCGCCATCACCCTGGTAGGTGACGACAACGTGATCTGGCTGGACACGCTTGATGCCAGTCGCCATTGCAGGGGCACGACCATGGGCGGCCTCAGCGGCATCCACTTCGAAGTAATGATAGGCGAACACCGAACAGCCAACCGGCGCAACCAGAATGGTGCGATCTTTGATACCTAACTCGTCAATTGCCTCGGCCAGCAACCGGTGGGCGATGCCGTGCGTGCAACCAGGGCAGTAGTGGGTATGTACCTGAGCTAGGGACTCGGGCCGGGTGTAAACCAGTTCCATGCCCGCCGGGATCGTTGGGGTAGTCATTTTGTGCACTCTCTCCTGTGGTTACGCGGTTTCCTGTATCGGAAGCCGGGCGTACTCCTCTTCAATGGCCTGCACGATCTCGTCCGGCATGGGCACAATGCCACCCATCCGGCCATAGAACCCGACTGGGACCCGCCCATTGATAGCCAGTTTCACATCTTCCAGCATCTGGCCGGCATTCATTTCGACGACCAGCACCCCTTCAACCTTTTCGGCTAGCTCAGCCAGGCGGGCTTCTGGGAACGGATAGAGCGTCTGGGGGCGGAACCAGCCCACCTTCAACCCACGAGCGCGGACTTCCTCGACGGCAGAGTAGGCGATGCGGCCCGCTGTTCCGTAACCCACCACCAGCAGGCGGGCATTTTCCGTTGCATACTCGACCCAGCGCTGCTCCCGTTCTCTGATCTCCTTGAGCCGAGCCTGAATCTTGAGGTTATAAGCCTCCTCATCCTCCCCCTTGATGTAAATGGAGGATATGATCCGCTTCTCGCGGTTCTTCGCGCCCGTCAATGCCCACTCGGGGCGCTCGGTTCGCACTGGCTGCATGGGGGGCAACTCACATGGTTCCATCATCTGGCCGACCTGCCCATCGGCCACCACCATTACCAGATGGCGATACCTGTCCGCGAGGTCAAAGGCCAGGGCAGTGAAGTCGGCTGCTTCCTGCACAGAGGCTGGAGCCAGCACGATGGGATGAAAATCGCCATGGCCGGCAGAGCGGGTTACTTGAAAGTAGTCACCCTGCGAAGGAAGAATGTTGCCGAGGCCCGGCCCACCACGCATGATGTCTACCACCACACATGGCAGCTCCGATCCGGCGATGTACGACATGCCTTCTTGCATCAAGCTGATACCAGGGCTGGACGAGGAAGTCATCACCCGCACCCCCGCAGACGCCGCACCGTATACCATGTTGATCGCAGCCACTTCGCTCTCAGCCTGAAGGAATACCCGCCCCAACTCGATCATACGCTGGGAGAAGTGCTCCAGAAGCTCAGTCTGAGGTGTAATAGGGTAGCCGAAGTAAGCCTCGCATCCTGCCCGGATTGCTGCCTCGGCAATAGCGACGTTGCCCTTGAGCATTTCCTTTGCCATCTGGGTTTCTCCTGAAATTCAAACAGAGGCTACTCAAACAGAGGCTACCACAGCGCGCGGCGTGCGCGCCTCGCGGTACACGGTGATGCATACATCAGGGCAGATCACGGCGCAGATTGCACAACCGGTGCAGCGGGCATCAGGATAAACCAGTTGCGCGGGGTGGTAGCCCTTGGCGTTCAGTGCACCCTCATTAAGCACAATAACCTGTTGCGGGCAGACCGTTGGGCACAGGCCACAGCCCTTACAACGATCTGCGTCGATAAAAATGGTTCCTTTCGCCATTTATGCTCTCCCTCGGCAACGAATAGGCGATTTTCTACCATTTGAATCGTAATTCCCAGCCCATCCGAGGGCCAGTGTAAATAGTCATGCTGCACGCTGCCAAGTGTCAGAAGACTACAAAGCACCTTATGCGTCCGATGTTGCCTACTCAGGCCATGCTGTGGCTCGCGTCTGCCGGGATACTCACTAAGGGGCTGGCACGTCAGCCTCCTCCCGCTGCCATCTTTCCCGTTTTGGGTGAGAGAGGGGCGGCAGATCGGACGCCCAAAGGGGCTCGAGTGGCACGGCCAGGGGAGGAGCCAAACGTGCAATTTGTGCCGGCACTCCCTGTGGAAAAGTCCCCCTTGGCTAGCCCTTAGTTTCTTTACGATTATAGAGTCGTTTTATATTAGGTATAGATACCTATAGACGCCCAGCTCATTTCATTGTAGACTATAACATGCCTGCAATGTGAACATTAATGGCCGGGGTGCAATGGATTACCGCCGGTTCGCCTGCGAGCCGCGTCGATCCAGCCTGCAATGTCAGGCGAATAATGCCCTGGGATCGTCAGCAGACGCCGGATGTCCTCCGGGAGGGACTGTGCTAACTGCCTGAAGGTCCGTATCCCATGAGCGCGCAATTGTTCCGCATACGGCTCCGCCAGTCCTGGCAGTTCAGTCAAATCATCATCTGGCTCCTCTGGTGAGGTCTCCAGTGCATCGCTGGCTAGATCGGGCAGGAGTTTTGAACCGTCTTTGGGGGTGACATCCAATCGGTTGCCACCCACCGGATCAGGTCGAGTATCTAGCACAGGGAGAAATTCATCGGGGTTATGCTCCTTCAGCAGCCTGCGAAGCTCGGCGTCGCTGGCGCCCAGCGCTCGGCGGGCGTGGGCCAGGTCAACCTCGCGCTGCTGCCTCTGACGGATGATACGGCGCAGCTCGGCGTCCCGCTGATCGAGCAGGGCCTGTGCTTGATTGATCTCAGTGGTTTTGGCCCGCACCATCTGGTGCAACATACGCAGCTCACTATCCTGCCATTCCACCTGCTGCGTCAGCCGGCCAATCTTGACCAGATAGTTCTCATGTAGCTCTCTAAGCAGGTCAAGTTCTTCGATGCTTTTCTCAATACTTGCCAATAGTGCTTCTGTTTCCTGCTCACGGGAGCGCAGCCTTTGGCGGACATCATGGAGATTGCCTTGGACATCTTCGACTGATGCCGTTCGCTCATCCAAGATCTGTAACAGCCGGACATGCTCTCGCTCGCGTTCCAAAACCTGCTCACGGGCACTGGCAATGTCACGATTGAGGGTAGCAAGGTAAAGATCCAACTGGGCGAGCACCGCTTCCGCCTGATGGATAGCTTGGCGCTTGCCCTCGGCGAGGGTACGAAGTTCGACGATATGTGCGTTTAGGGAAGCAGCGTCCTTGAGATTAGATAGAGAGCGCGCGAAGTGAGCGCGCAATAGCCAGCCAGCCAGCCCGCCTAGCAACAGGGCAGGGATTGCCAGCAGGAAAGGCCACAGCGTCGAGAAGGTCATCCCACTACCGATCGGCTGGGGATCGCGCTTATGCTGGAAAAGTAGAAAACAAAATGCAAGAAGCGTTGACGGACCGTTTAGCCAGGTGGAGTAATCATACGCTTCAAATTGGGCAAAGGCAAGCGAGAAAACTCTTATACTTTTAGACAGGCTGGCTCCATTACTCTCACTCAGACAGATGACATCGTCGGCAATTGTCACCTCGGTGCTGGCACAGGCCGCGACCCGACTCCTGGGGACGCTTATTCGACGCGCCCAGGACTGTGGGGATGAGACGGACGATGCCACTTATATCATCTTAGAGCACTGGGCGCGCAGTGTGATGGACGCCGAGCAGATTCAGGCCGTTCTCAATGCCGCTCAGATCGAGTTTGCCCAAATCGCCACAGCCCATCAATCCTGGTTAGATCTGTTGGCTGATCTGCTCAACTCTGCCTATCCGGATGGCGGCCCATTTGCCGAAGACCTGTGGCGGGCCAACCTGTTCCGGTTGGAAAGCGCCGCGGAAGCATTGTGGAATCAGTACCCGGAGCTTCAGCGCCGCACGGTGGTCAAAACAGGTCGCCATTTGCCCTCCTCGTGGGGCCACTGGATCTTCCCTATGCAGGCCTTCATGGGCACAGTAGAAACGCTCCTGTTGCAAGCTAACCCCACCTGGGACGATCTGCTCAGCTCTGAAGTCGCTCTCTCGTTGCTTGAGGAAGCCGTACCCGAAGCTGAGAAAACAGCCGCATCCACTGACGTTCCCTTTTCCACCGACGAGCAATTCAACATCGCTGCTGCTCTTGATGCTTATCTACGGGCTTGTCACACCCATATTGCCCATATAGACCCGCGCGGCTATCCACGCAGCGTCAACCGGACTGTCCCCTTGGCCGATGTGTACATCCCACTGCGATTACAGCCACTTGATGCACGAGAGATGCGCTCCCTGTACGTGCGCTACCGCACGGCAACCTATCTCCAGCCCGATCAGAGTGACTCTGTTGCCAACCGAACTCCACCCAGTGTAGCTGTCCAGGAGGTACTGAGCCATCATCAAATGGTGCTTATCCTGGGCAAGAGCGGCGCTGGCAAGTCCACATTGCTGCGCTTTATCGTGGCGGAGCGCATACGTCTGCTGCTCGACCCAGAAGTAGGTGGTGTTCAGGTGGAAACGCGGCCTGGTGGAACCACGTCTGCTCGGTTGGTACAACCCCTGCCGATCTATGTCGATCTCGCCGACTACGTTGAAGGCCGCCACGTAGAGGAAAGTCTGCACGACTTCACACTGCGTAGGGCCGTCGAGTTGGCTCGCGACCCGGCTGTGGGAATGGTGCTGGCTGAGGCTCTCGAGCAGGGCCAATGTCTTCTGCTATTGGATGGGCTAGATCAGACTACAACCGATGAGCAACGCCGTATGCTCGCCGTCAGCGTCAGTGAGGCAGCAGCCCGTTGGCGGGCGAGTGGCAACCAGGTGGTGGTGACTAGCCGATACGAAGGGTACGAGGCAACGCCTCTGGCGGAGGACTTCCACATCTTTGTTATTCGTGGTTTGGAACGCGGCCAGATCGGCCCGTTCGCATTGCGCTGGTCGCTGATCTTTGCCCGGATGCACCGTCCATTGCTCAGTGACGAAGAGGCGATGCGCCGCGCCGAAGCGGAGATTCTTCCCCTGGTACGTGAAGTGGCAGCCCAT
The DNA here is from genome assembly GCA_034434995.1 of Anaerolineae bacterium. GTDB lineage: Bacteria > Chloroflexota > Anaerolineae > Aggregatilineales > UBA3940 > DAOTYF01. Next base: position 98,228 of record DAOTYF010000076.1, on the reverse strand, counting down.
CATCGGCTCTATTCGCTGGCGAATACGCCACTGGTGTTGCGGATGTTGGTCGGTGTGTACCACCCCGGTATGTTGTTGACCCCACAACGGGCAGCGATCTACCAGATGGTGGCTGATGCGCTGATCCGCGAGTGGCATCTCCCGCACAGCGCTGCTGATCGCCCAGCCATCTTGGAACAGGAGGCCACCGAACTACTGAGCGAACTGGCCTTCTGGCTCCAATCGTCGCGGCCTACTGGAATGCTCACCGAGCAGGAGCTGCGCGATATTCTGGCTCATGCCTGGTCGGAGCTACATCCAGAGATACCCTCCGCGCAGGTGAGCGAGGCCGTTGATGACTTTGTGCACCACCTGCGAGGCAGCAATGGGGTGCTGGCAGAGTTGGCTCCTCAGCGTTACGGCTTCATCTACCACGCCCTACAGGAGTACTTTGCCGCGCGCCATCTCGTGGCAAGTTACCGGCTTGCGCCGAGCCGCATCCGCACCTACCTGCACGATCCGCATTGGGACGAAGTTATCCAGCTAGCGGTGTCCTTTATGTCGCTTCGCTCGCGCGATGATGCCTCCGACCTGATCGAGGTTGGAATCCTGGCGCGCGGCCCACGTGCCGAGCAGTGCGAATGCACGCCTAGCCCATTCGAGAACCTGCTAAAGCGGGACCTGTTCTTCGCCGCACGCTTACTGGGCAGTGGGGTGGAGGCCGGGCCAGAGGTCACGTGTTACATAGCCAAAGAACTGATGCATCTATGGTTGGATGGCGATCGCGACAGCCTCGGGCGCTTCAGCTTGATGTTCGACCGCGCACGGCAATGTCTGGTCGGTCTGGATGGCACATCAGGGAGCTGGTATGCCCTCCAGATTGCCCGCGAGGGCCTTAACAGCCAGGATGAGCATGTGCAGTCACATGCCGCTGAGGCAGTGACGTTCTGGCCGTCACACTATGCTGAGGCTTGCCAAGCACTCATCGAACATGGACGGGGGAGTGCCCCGTTGCTGAAGCGTGCCATCGCTGGGTCGCTTGGGCGGGTTGGGAGCCTGACACTCTCTGCTTATCGCGTGCTGCTCAACTTGGTCAGCGATCCGGATGATGAGGTCAGCAGGCTGGCGCAGCAAGCCCTGGAAGCAACAGCCCCTGTGCCGCTTGAAGCTCTGAGCATGTGGATTGACTTCCTGCGCAGCGGCAACTCTACACGGCGGCGTGTCAGCCTGCGGGTGCTGGCTCATATGGGTTCGCTGCCGCCTGTGGTGATCAATGAATTGCTGCATCTGTTGGGCGACCCGGACCCCGACACACGCCAGGCAGCAGTGGACGTGTTGGCCAACGTGACTGTGCTCAGCGAGAGTGCTCTGATGGCGATCTGTCGCGCGGCCCAGGACGTCCACGCTGGCACGGACATCCGCATCGCGGCGATCAATGCCCTGCGGCGCCCCGTTGAGCTGCCCAACGAAGTGCTGGAGTTGCTGACCGATTGGACATACGACCCCGATGTGAACGTGCGGCGCTCCGCTGCGTTAGCCCTGGGAACGTGTCTCAATTCCTCACTGACGGTGATCGACGCACTGGTCGAGCGGCTTGACGACCCGGTAGATAGTGTCCGCGCCGCGGTTGTGGAGCCGCTGACGCTCAAAGGGGGGACCCATCCGCGCGTGCAGCACGTCTTGGCCCATATGGTGAGCGACCCCATTCACACAGTACGCTGTGCAGTGGCACGTGCCCTGAGGCATTTCCCCAGGCCAGGAGATGAGCTGCGTGCTGCACTCCGGGTCTTGCTTAACGATGGTGAGATGATCGTGCGCGAGGCCACGCTTGATACCATCGCACACCTAGAAGATCCCGGGGCGGAGATCATCAATTACTTGACCGACCTCGCAACCGACCCTCATTGTGGGATCGGCCCGAAGAGCGTGCAGGCGCTCGCCTCGCTGCGCGGCCTGCCGGAAACGGCGCTGTTGGCGCTGGCCAAAGCCCTGCCCGTTCACTGGCAGACCTGTGGTAGGGAGATTGCTGCCTGCCTGGCCGCACACGTCCCACTTAGTCAGCATGTGATTCAGGAGGTGATGGACCTTGCTGTACTCTCTCGGCGTGTAGGCATGAGCAGTACTCGCGTACCTATGGGGCTACGGGCTCTGGCGCTGGAAATCTTGGGTAACTTCATCAACGAAGTGCCCACCGCCGTTCGCATCCTGCTTGACGCAGCAGGTGAAGCCGGAGAAGTGCAGGTTCAGGTGGCGGGGCTGCGGGGATTGGGTCACGCACGGCACATAATGCCGGGTGTAGAGCAAGAACTACTGCGGCTGATGGGCCAAGGGCCTTTGGAAGTGCGTTGCGCTGCTGGGATTGCTTTAGGCAATCTGGTGCGGAACCTGCCCGACCCACCATTCCGCGGAGACCAGCTCACCAAGCTGGGCGAGGCGCTGGCTGCTCTCCTTCAAGAAGTGGCTCCACGCGCCGCCTGGGAATCCGAGACGCGGATGCAGAATGAGCTGTTGCTGGCACTGGATTGGGTGGTAGCGCGCGCACGTCCGTACGTGCCGCGCCTGCCTGCCCGGTTAGAAAATTTGACTGGCTAGCCTGATCAACAGCGCTACAAACGGCACGGCCTTGATCAGAATGGCAACCGGACTGCGACTGTTCTCCAGCTCTTCGAACGCACGGTCGAGCGCCTGGGCAACACTGCGCAGTTTTTCTATCAGCGACTGTTTAGGCGGGGTCTGATCTTTCTCAACCAGTTCCTTGGCCGATTCCAGGTCCTTCACCACTCCATCGGCCACCTTCGCTGTCAACTCGCCCGCCTGGCGTGCTTGTTCGATCATCTCTTTGAGGGCATCGAGCATCTCAACAAAACTGCGTCGTTTGTCAACCGTCGTGGCGCCTAGGATGATGTCACCGCCGGCGATTTGCTCAGCGTTGACCGTCCCACGACCGACAACTGTACCAGGGCCAACGTTCCCATAAATCACAATCGAATCGCCAGCAGGCTGGGGGGAAGTTGGTATTCCATTACGGGGTAAAGTCGGGTTAGGATCGGACTGGTTAGAACTGGGTTTTGATTCCATTGGTTTATCCTTTGTGATCAGCTCCATTGTAAGTCACTCTAGATGGGTTGGCAATTATGCCACGCACCTCGCCCAAACAGGAGACGGAGGATGGTGAACTTGCCTGCTGCGCGACACGATCCCCCATCGCTGCCGATCCCCAAAGGGCAGCCCGACTCGCAGAACCGGGCCAAGCTTCAGAAGGCGCTGGACCTGCTTGAGGAACTGCTGGAGGCTGGAATAACTCCAGGCAACCTGGCTGAAGTGGAGCGCCTGACCCGGATGATCGATAGGCTCCGCGTCGCGCTGGGTGCTCCCCCTGAATCCCCCCCCTCATCTGGCGGCGATAGCACCCTGATCGGGGGTGATGTTGATCCGGGTGTGGTCATCGGCAATGGATCGATTTCCGCCGAGAAGATTGCACGTACCATTGTGGACGCGCGTGGCGGAATCTACGTCCACCATCTCGACCGCCTCGCGGTGGACGAGAACCAGGATGGCTCCTTACTGAAGGAAACAACCCCAGCCTCCAGAGCAGAGCGTAGCTATCTGATCCGGCTGCTCACAGCGGCCCGTCGTGTGCCACTCGGCCAGCTCGAGCTGCGCGCGGTGGAAGGGCAGGATCATATGCCGGAGATCCGGCTGGATCATATCTACGTCCCACTCGATACGACCCAGACCCAGCACGCGATTGGAGGCCAGGGCGGGGCGCGCGCCCCCATTCCTGCCTTGAGCGCTGCCATCGGACATCGACGGCTGGTGATTCTCGGCGACCCAGGTTCCGGCAAGACCACTTTTATTAACTACCTGACCTTGTGCCTCGCCCAGGCTCGCCTCGATCCTGCTTCTGGTGCTCTAGAACGGTTGAACGTTCCAGGGGGCAATGGGCAAAAGGCTACTCGCTGGCGCTACGATGCGCTGCTGCCCGTGCGTGTTGACCTGTGTGAGTTTGCCCAGGAACTTCCACCCGATACGAAAGCCGGCGAGTGCGGCCAGGTATGGAAGCACATCACAGGTCATCTTGCGGCACATCATCTGGCTGAGTTCACCAGCCTCCTTAAAAAGGCGCTGGACGAAGGCCACTGCCTGGTCATGTTCGATGGACTGGACGAAGTTCCCGACGCCAAGCGAAAGATCGTGAGAGACGCCGTCACGGACTTTGCTAATGATTACCCGGAGTCGCGGTTTATTGTGACCTGTCGGGCGCTCTCCTACAGTGACCCAGCCTGGCAGCTTCCTGATTTCCTGCCGGTCACATTAGCTCCACTGAGCCGGGCCAGCATTCACTGTTTCATTGACGGCTGGTACGCGGCACTGGCTCGCCAACAGGTGATGAGTGGACAGCGTGCTGCGATCAAGGCGGCTGAGCTACGTTCCGCCGCCGCACATCTGCACGACCTGGCTCAGAACCCCATGCTGCTGACAGTGATGGCAGTTGTCCATACCTACAAGGGAACGCTACCCCGCGAACGCGCTCGCTTGTACAACGATTGTGTGGAACTGCTGCTGTGGAACTGGCAGCGCCACAAACAGGTTGGCCCTGAAACCTGGGAGTTGGGCATCCTGCACGAGCTTGAGACCCGCGAGGAACGGTTGGTCAACGGGCTATGCGAGGTTGCGTTCTATGCGCACCAGGCTCAGGGAACCGGAACTGGCCCCGCCAATATCGCAGAGTCCGACGTGATCAGGATCATCCGGCGTTACCTGGATGGCGATTGTTGGGGCAAGGCTCATCGCTTCTGTAGTTATGTTGAGCGGCAGGCGGGTCTGTTGATCGGCAAGGGCAAGGATGCCAGCGGTGAGCGGATGTTCGCCTTCCCCCATCGCGGCTTCCAAGAGTTTCTGGCAGCCCGCCATCTCGTTTCAGACTGGGACTTCTCGCGTCGGGTCGCGGAGCTGGTGAGCCAAGGGGATATGTGGCGTGAGGTAATCCTTTTAGCGACAGGTCACCTGGTATTCAATGAGCAGAAAGTGATCCCTCAACCCCTAGACGCAATCAATCTGCTGGTCAAGGCCGAACCCCCCACCAGCGATGCGGGTTGGCGAGCAGTATGGTGGGCAGCAGAAATGCTACATATTGTCGGGCGTTCCGCAGCAGAGCAGGACGAGCACGTAGGACGGCAGTTAGTCCCCAGGCTGATCAGCCAGCTCGCCATGCTCGTGAGCGGTGGTCACCTGCCCCCTGTTGAACGAGCGCAGGCAGGTGATGTGCTGGGTCTGCTGGGCGACCCACGGCCAGGTGTATGCACTGTCGTTCCAGAGATGGTGCAGATCGAGGGGGGGACAGTTGAGATCGGCTCTGAAGCTGAACGGCACACAGTGCCGGTCGCCCCTTTTTCTCTTGCTAGATACCCGATCACTAACGCACAGTTCCGCGTCTTTGTAGAGGATGGTGGTTACAACAAGCGCGAATACTGGACCGCACGGGGTTGGGAGTGGCGGGGAGCGGCTCCCCGCTACCAAGGGCTGCTTGATGACCCGCAATGGGGCATTCCCAACCGCCCGATTGTGGCAGTGACATGGCACGAGGCGATTGCCTACACACGTTGGCTGGCGGCGCGCACCGGGCGTCCCTTCCGATTACCTACCGAGGTTGAGTGGGAGCGCGCAGCTGCAGGAACTGAGCGTCGCAAATTTCCCTGGGGGAACCGCACCAGCGCCGAGACGGCCAATCACCGTGATACCGCTATCGGCCAGACGGTCGCTGTCGGCATCTTCCCCGAGGACCGCACCCCGGAAGGGATTTGCGACCTGGGAGGGAATGTCTGGGAATGGTGCTCCAGCCTGGGTATGGACTACCCCTATCGACCGGGTGACGGGCGTGAGGACCTCGAAGCACCCGGCGCACGGGTGTTGCGCGGCGGCGCGTTCGATAACCCGCGCAATGTCCTGCACTGTACACACCGCCGCCCCGTCGAACCACATGCCTATGTGGCGCTGATTGGCTTCCGGGTAGCGCTTGACGCAACGTAGATGGTTGGTCTCTCCCTCCGTCCATGCTGGAGGCCGCCGGTGGTGTTTTGTCGCTGCTGGCGGCCTTTGACTTCACAACCGGCAAGCCGCATCGGGTGGTATATTTAGTGGTAACGTCAGTGAAATCGATCATCGACCTTGTTGGTCTGAGCATTCTGTATGGGGATCAAACTCAATTGGGAGGTTGAATCGGAAGCGGGTTGGTCGGTGGTGGGTGAAGACCCCGCTGCACGTGCCGCACGTCGCCGCAGGATGCGCCATCTTCGCAATGCCGGTGTGGCTCTGTTGATTATCGCTGGCGCAGTGGCAGGGATCACTGGCTGGCGTCTGCACCTAGCGGCGAGCCGACTCCGGGCAAATCTAGAGGCTACGATCACAGCCGAGACCACCGCCCTCCGTATGGGCGATGAGAGCGGGTTCCTGGCAGCACAGGCTGATATCGGGGAGTGGCGGCGCCTCCAGAGCATCGCCTTCGACCAATACCGCGCGCTGGGTGATCGGGTCGACGTAACTGGCGAGATTAGGGAGCTAGACATCACCGCTCACCAGGCTCGTGTCGTGTTGGAGGAACAACTTGACGGGCGGCACTACCACGTCCTGTGGTTCTATGAGCACAACGGCGGTGTCTGGCAGCATATCCCCCCCAGCCCGGATTTTTGGGGAAAACAGACCAGCAGCCCTACTCCTCACTTCGATTTCACCTACTATGAAGAAGATGCAGCGCTGGCCGAAGCGCTCAAGGTTCGTATGAATGGGTGGTGGGAGACCTCCTGCCAGTTAACTCAGTGCCGAGCTGCGATACCCCCGACGCAGGTTCGCGCAGCGTGGTTGCCCCGTCTGCGTGTGCGGATCGAGCCAGATCCCCTTGTGCGATTGGGCTGGGCCTCCTACGATGACAACACACTGCTCATTCCCTCCCCGCTGTTGGGCCGCGTCGCGGCTGATGGATCAGTCGATCCTGTCTTGCTGAATTCAATTGCTTCTTTACTGGCCGAACGCTGGGCTAGTGCGATTATGGAACGTTTCGCCCAGGCTCAGATCGCCCCTGCCCCGGAGCTGGCCTGGCTGGAGGGCGAATTGGCCATTTGGCTGCACCAGGCCATGAGCAATGCCGCGCCAGCACACGGGTTCTTCGGGCCGTTGGCGGAGACATACGGCGTGGGCATAGTGCTCGACATTCTGCTACAGGCTCCTTCCATTGCCGCCAACGATTCCATCATCCCGGCTGTAGAGTCGGCAACTGGCGCACCCGCCCTTAGTTTGCCAGTGGAATGGGATGGCTATTTGGCCTATCGTCTGCGCTCCGAAGCGGCCTTGATCGCGCAGGGCCACACGGTGGAAGCGACGGTACTGTATCGTGACCCTCAACGCGAAGCCCCTCCTTTCGTGCTCGATGTACCCCTGGAGACGCTCGCCGATCCCTCTACCATTGAGGTTATCAGCACCCGGTCGGTTGGAGAACTAGTTTGGGCAGAGGTGCGTTTCGCAGCCGGCGACAACGTGCGGCGCATTGCCTTCGAACCGTTCCGTCTGGCGGATGGCCGCTGGGTGCACACTTGGGCCGAGATCCAGGACTGGGGGGCATTGCACGAAGACCGCAGTGCCAACTTTGTGCTTAAGTACTACGATCTGGATGCGTTTGCCACACAGGGATTGCTCCCCACACTGGAGCAGTTATATGGTGTAGTAAGCGCCGACTATGGCCTCGACCCGGCGGAGAACCCCTCCATCCGGGTCACCGTGACACCAACAGCGGCCAATGCAGACAGTGTGTCGTCGATCGTCCGCCGCCCTTTCCCAGCAGAGGTGGGCCAATCGGCCTCTGAAATCCAGATCATTGTGCCATCAGCATACGTGGTCATCCGGGCGGATGGAGTCTCGGTGGCGGAGCATGTGCGTGAGGTGGCCGCACGGGAGCTGGCAAGCCAATTGCTGATTAGGCGGCTGGAAGGGTTTCCGGCTAACCACCCACTGGCAGTGGCCTTCCTGACCTGGGAAGCGGAACGCATCGGTCTGGATGCGAATGCAGTGCGAGAGTTCACTATTGCGGAACAGGGTCGGATCCGCCCATTGTGGCCGGAGGATGGATCGGGTTGGCTGGCATTCCAGACACCTTATCAGGACGTGGACTATCTTCAAGCCCGTATCCTGCTGGATGTGTTGGTTGAACAACACGGGATGCAGGCAGTTCCCCTGCTTCTTGAGAACCTCCCCACTTCGGCCAATGTAGACGACTGGTTAAGCCGCAGCTTGGGAATCACCCACGCGGCCATTCAGCCTGCCTGGCAAGCAGCCATGCTCCTGGCAGGGCAACAGCCATGACGCCAGCGGCGAGATGGAACTTGGATAGGGATTCGACTTCAGCAAGAGGCTGCGCATTGTGAGCCACCCCCGCCACGTCAGGCCGCGTGTTTTGGTCACACGCCGCGTGCCGCAACCGGCCCTCGACCAGATCGCCGCCATCGCTGAGATACGCCTATGGGAGGGAGACGATCCAATCCTATGCCACCCTGATGGAATGGGCGGTGGGCTGTGACGGTCTATACTGCCTACTGACAGATCGCATCGACTCGGCAGTCCTTGATGCCGCTGGATCGTCGTTAAAGGTGGTCAGCAACATGGCTGTCGGCTACGATAACGTGGACGTGGCTGCCTGCACCGCACGCCGGATCCCGGTCGGCAATACGCCGGGTGTGTTGACTGAAACCACCGCTGACCTGACCCTGGCACTGATGCTGGCGACCCTGCGCCGGATCGTTGAAGCAACTGAATTTGTGAAGCAGGATCGCTGGCAGACATGGCGACCGATGGAGCTAACAGGGCAAGATTTGAGCGGCAGCACGGTCGGCATCGTTGGGCTAGGGCGCATCGGTATGGCAGTAGCGCGGCGGCTGAAAGGCTTTGGCTGCCACCTGCTCTATACCCAGCCCGAGCCTGTTGTTCCTGAGGCCGAAGCGCTGGGGGCGGCCTATGTCCCACTCGATACGTTGCTTGAAGCAAGCGATGTAGTGACCCTACACTGCCCGCTGAACGAGTCCACACGGGGCCTGATCGGCGCGAAGGAGCTGTCCCGTATGAAACCGACAGCAGTGCTGATCAACACCGCGCGCGGACCGGTGGTTGATCAGGTCGCGCTGCTCGATGCGCTGCGGAGGGGCGTGATCGGCGGGGCTGGGTTGGACGTGACCGACCCGGAGCCAATGCGGGCTGATCACCCGCTGCTGAGCCTGCCCAACGTGGTGGTGTTGCCGCACATCGGGTCGGCCAGCGTGGCGACGCGCACTCGCATGGCCTCGATGGCAGCCGATAATCTGCTCGCCGGGCTGCACGGTGAGCGCCTGCCTTATTGCGTCAACCCCGAGGTGTACAGGATATGAAGCGCCTGCGTGTCCTGTTTCTAACACCCCAGCTTCCCTATCCTCCACACCAGGGAACAGCCCTGCGCAACTTCGGGCTGATCCAGGCGCTGGCACAGCAAGGCCATCGCGTGACGTTATTATCGTTTGCTGAAGCTGATCAACCGCTAGTAGAGCAGACGCCGCTGGCGGCGCTATGCGACGCGGTCATCGCCACCCCCACCCCGGATTGGGGGCCGGGGCGACGGCTTCGGGCGCTGCTGGCGGGTCAGGCCGATATGGCCCGGCGGCGCTGGTCGGAGCTATACCTGGCGACGCTGCGCAACTTGCTGGCCCGACAGCCATTCGACGCGATACACATCGAGGGGCTTGAGATGGCTCCTTACCTCGACACGCTGAGAGAAGCTGCGCCCAGCGCGATGCTCATCTATGATGCACACAATGCTGAGTATGCCCTGCAAGCACGTATTGCCGGTCAGGATTGGCGGATTCCGACTCGATGGCCCCTGGCAGCATACTCTTATGTCCAGGCACGCCGTCTGATCCGATTCGAAGCTGCGGTATGCCGGGGGGTGGATCGCGTGATCGCTGTCTCGCAGGCCGACGCGGCGCTGCTACGCAAGCTCCCTCACCGCACACCGGTTGTGGTTGTCCACAATGCCATATTCACCGATGACTACCAGCCTGCCAACTTCTCCGATGGGTCAATCCCTCACCCCGCGCTGGTTTTCACGGGAAAAATGGATTTCCGACCCAATGTGGACGCAGTGTTATGGTTCTCTGATCACATCTTGCCTCTCGTCCGGCGGGCGGTAGCCGGGGCGCACTTCACGGCGGTCGGGCATACCCCTCACCCACGCCTCAACCGGCTACGGGGTCGCCCCGGGGTGACCCTGACCGGGCGCGTGGAGGACGTTCGACCCTACCTACGGGCTGCTGATGTGTATGTAGCCCCCCTGCGGATGGGCAGCGGAACGCGCTTCAAGCTGTTGGAAGCTATGGCTATGGAGCGGGCGGTTGTCAGCACGCGGATCGGCGCCGAAGGGCTGGACGCTCAACATGGCAACCACCTCCTGCTGGCGGATTCGCCCGCCGAGTTCGCTGAGGCGGTGATTGCCCTGCTACAAGATCAGCCCCGCAGGACGCACATGGGCCAACAGGCGGCCCGTCTGGTGCGCGAGCGGTATGACTGGCGTGCCATCACCCCGCGCCTCGAGGCTATCTACGATACATAGCCACCGCTTACCGCAAAGCTATGTGATCATCAAGAAGGGGGGCCATCCAACTTGAGGGGACAATCAAGGCACGAGGGCCTGGCGATCAGGGTGCGCTCGTTGTGGTACGTCACTTGGCCAGGCTTGCCGCCCTTGATCGGTCGGACGTAGCGGCGCTCGGTCACATCCACCTCTACAGCGGACTCGAACCGACCGGCAGAGTAGGTTGCGGCGAGTTGTGCTGCGTATCGGATCACGTGCTCCGGGATGGGACGACCATCGTGCTTGACGATCACATGACTGCCGGGGAGGTTCCGGGCATGCAGCCATAAGTCGGTGGGCGCGGATCGCTCAGTGACAAGCTGATGATTCTGCGCTGCGTTGCGTCCGACCAAGATCACGAACCCTTCGTCGGTTGTGAATCGGCGCACACCCGGTCTGCCCCCGCGTGGGCTGCGCGCCCGTTTACCGCGCCAGTAGCCACCCTCTTGAAGCGCCTCCCGCACTGCATCGATCTCCGGCCAGCTTGCCGCCAGATCGAGGTCTACCCCCAACTGCTCCAGGTATTCAACTTCCCGACGTGTGGCCTCTTCAAGGTTGGGCAGGTCCGCAGCAGCGCGCTTGGCTTTCTCATAGCGTTCGAAGTAGGCATGGGCGTTTTGGATAGCGTTCAACGCAGGATCGAGGTCGATGACTAGCGGTATGCTGTCGGGTTCGTATTGTGCTTCGAACTGCAAGGTGTACGGCGGGATGGTCGGGGCATAGGCCAGCAGTAGCTCGCCTTTCTTCCGAAGGGCTTCTATTTCAGCCATATCGGATCGCTCGCGTGCCAGCGCAGATAGCTTGCGACGCAGTCGATCCAGTGCGTCCGCAAGCTGCTCGCGGATGCGCTGTTTACCTGCCGCATAAGCATCACCCCCCACTGGTGCACCGAAGTAATCCGTCATCGCCACACTGATGCTCTCCCGGGGCTGGGCTTGACCCAGGTATATAAGTGGATAAGCAGCAAACGCCAGGTACCTATCGGAGTCCGGCGCAGGAACCACACACGGCGACCAGCGTCCGGCCAGCACGTCGGCGATCAGGCTATGGAACTCTTGGTAAACTATATCGCCCGCCACGTCACAGGCGGGAGCTTCCGCCTCCCCCGAAGCGCGGTAGATCACCTCGCGGGCCAGCAGCGGGCTAACCCCGGCGATATGGCTCACAAGCGCCTGCCACGCCGGTTTGTCCCGATCTTGCTGTAGGAGTCTGTCTATCAATTGACTGCTGAGGGCATCTGGCAACATTTTGTTTTGGGGTGGTGGAGGGACGTAGGGTCTGCCGGGCAGCAGTATGCGATAACGGTTCTGGGCGGGGCCTATCCGCCGGATGCAGTCCAAGATATCATCTTCGGCGGTTAGGATGATGTTGCTACGCTGATCCATCGTCTCGACGATCAGGCTTGTCTCGCCCTCGGCGCCGGAAAAATCCAGGCGCAGAGTGCGCTCCCAGGGGGGCTGCGTCACTGCCTCCAGGTGTGCGCCCCCGACGTACTTCCGCAGCAGCAGACCCAGGGGTGAGGATGTCTCAACGCCACGCCGCAGCTTCTCCGGCACGAGATGGCAGCGCGCTGCCTGTGGATCGGCTGTTATCAGCAGATAGCGACGCTGGTGCTGGGCGTAGATTTCCAGGCCGATGCTATACGGATCGACCTCAATCACATCCTGAATCCGCCCGCCGACGAGGAGTCGGGTCAGTTCGTCAGCGATGGCGGCGGTGGTGACAGAATCGACATACATAGGTACGGTTTGTACCACACCCAGCGGGCCGCTACAATCCCTTGAGGAAGTAAGCTATGGACGAGCAGACACCCGACATTGCACTCGATGAGGAACGCCAGCAGCTAGCCAAGGAATACGCTCGCTTCCGGAGGTGGTTGTTCTTCCTCGACCTGGCGCTGGGTGCAGCCTATGTGATAGCCTGGCCGATCACTGGGCTGCACGTCATGGTGCGAGACGAGATTGCAGAATTCTCCACCAACCCGTGGATAACTGTGGCGCTGTTTGGATTGGTGTTTGCCCTGCCATATCTGGTCATTGATCTACCGCTCTCATACTATGGTGGATTCGTGCTGCCTCATCGCTACGGCCAGAGCAACCAGACTCTACGCGCCTGGGTTGTGGATCAGATCAAGGGAATGGCTATCGGTGGGGTGCTGGGCTTGACCGTGCTGGAAGTGGTTTACGAGCTGCTACGCACTTTCCCCAGTCTGTGGTGGCTGCTTGCGGGCGGCGTGATGTTGCTGTTCACCGTGATTTTGTCCAGCCTCGCCCCTGTGCTGATCGCCCCGCTGTTCTACAAGTTCACACCGGTGGAGGACGAAGACCTGACCCAGCGGCTGCTCCGTCTAGCCGAACGTGCGGGGACGCGCGCCCGGGGTGTCTACCGCTTCGATATGAGCAGACGCACCAAGAGCGCCAATGCGGCCCTGATGGGACTCGGCGCGACCCGGCGCATCGTGCTGGGCGACACGTTGCTGGACGAGTTCACAGCAGACGAAATCGAAACCATCCTGGCCCACGAGTTAGGTCATCAAGTACACCGCGACATCCCGATCGGGATCGCTGTGAATACGGCCCTAACTCTGCTGACCTTCTGGGCCGCTCACCTGGCACTGCGCTGGAGCGTGAGGGTGTTCAACCTGCAGGGTATTGCTGATCCTGCCGGGCTGCCAATCTTTGTGCTGACAGCCGCAGTGCTGGGGCTGATGGCCATGCCGTTGGGCAACGCCTATTCGCGCTGGCGGGAGCGTATGGCCGACCTTTATGCCCTGGATTCAACGCGCAAGCCGCAAGCATTCACCGACGCCATGGCCCGGCTTGCCAACCAGAACCTGGCCGATGCCGCTCCACCAGCGTGGGAGGTGTTTCTGCTGCACTCACATCCACCGCTCCGCGAGCGGATGGCCACCGCGCAGACATTCAGGAAACAGCGGTTTGACAGTCATGCGTGATGCGGTACAATCCGGGCCGCTCCCGCCCCCATCGTCTAGAGGACCAGGACGCGGCCCTTTCAAGGCTGAAACAGGGGTTCGAATCCCCTTGGGGGCATCTCATTCTTTACCCCTGAAGACACCGTACAGATCGTAGTTGCACGCATCTACGCTTCTCACTCACTCCACAAGAAGCTCACCATCTTTGGGGAGACTCCCGAAGTCGTTATTAATTTAGCGAGAAAACCAGTTAGGGAGCCGCTTGGAGACACCCCGCCGTTGGGATAAAATCGCGGCGTCATGCCTAATGCCCAAACTCATCTTGCTGCAGCGCTTGATCTGCTGGGACGCCCGGCGGTTCGGCCCATCATTCCCTGGTTGACTGAGGAAAGGTCGCGGAGCGCGTTTTTTCTGGGGTCCATCAGCCCTGACGTGCGTGCTATCAGCGGGCAGACTCGGGAGGAGACGCACTTCTACACCATTCCACCCGTCGATCCTGTCCCGGCCCACGAAGCGATGATGAACGCCTGGCCACAACTCCGCGACGCACCCGCATTGGGCAGGCCACGCGCAGCTTTTGTTGCTGGATACATGTCCCACTTGATCATGGATCAGACCTGGCTGGAGACTATCGTGATGCCCGGCCTCTTTATTGACGGTTGGAAGTGGGGAATAGAACATCCCAACTGGCGGGTTTATTGCATCCTGATGACCTATCTCGAATACCGTGCTGAGGACAGCCTGCGCGCGTCACAGGCGATGAATGACATCCTGCGTCAACTTGCTGCCATCGTGCCTGATGGCTGGCTGCCTTTCGTCGCGGACCAGCATCTGGCCGCTTGGCGCGACCACATTGTGCAGATGATCGCTACCGACGGCGCACGGCGCACCTCGCATATTTTTGCCCGGTCGCTGGGTCTCAGCGAAAATGAGATAGAAGCGATTGTCCGCTCCGAGGATCGAATGGCCGCCGAAGCATACGTCATCGTTCCACCAGATCGGCTAGCACTATTTGACGCGCAGACAGGTCAGCGTATGGAAGCCATGTTGCTCCGCTACCTGGGTGAGATTGATTCGCCAGGCTCCTGATACGTCTCAAGGAGGTCCAGTGAAGGTCTTGGTTACAGGCGGGGCCGGGTACATCGGCTCGGCAACCGCCGCCCATTTTCAGGCTGCTGGGCACGAGGTGGTCGTGTACGATAGCCTGACACGTGGTTATCGCGAGGCCGTCCCCGAAGGGGCGGCCTTCATCCTGGGAGATGTGGGAGATGAGGCCACCCTGCGGGCGGCCTTTGCTGCACACCGGCCCGACGCCGTCGCACACTTTGCGGCGTTCATCGAGGCGGGGGAATCTATGCAGAAGCCTGGAATGTATTTCCGCAACAATGTGGCTCATGCAATCACACTGCTCGAGGTGATGATTGAGCACGGCGTTCGAAAGATGGTCTTTTCCTCAACAGCAGCGGTTTATGCCAGCAAGCAGGCTCCCCTCAGCGAGGGCGACCCCCTCGGCCCCAGCAATGTCTACGGTGAGACCAAACTGATGATCGAGCGAATGCTGCACTGGTATCATGAGGTCTTTGCGCTCCGCTACTGTGCCCTGCGTTACTTCAATGCCTGTGGTGCCATGCTCGATGGGAATGGTCTGCCTGTGCGCGGTGAGGCGCATAACCCCGAGTCCCACTTGATCCCACTCACTCTCCAGGTTCCGCTGGGACAGCGTAAGGCGATCTCCGTCTTCGGCACAGACTATCCCACCCCAGACGGAACGTGCATCCGTGACTATATACACGTAGACGATCTGGCTGTCGCACACGTGCTGGCACTGCACGCGCTGGACGAACGGGGCGAGATGATCTATAACCTGGGCAACGGGCAAGGCTACAGCGTGCGTGAGGTGATCGCAGTGGCACGCGAAGTCACTGGCCATCCCATCCCTGCCGTAGAAGCGCCACGTCGCCCCGGCGATGCGGCCATATTGGTAGCCTCTGCCCAAAAGATAAACGAGGAGCTAGGTTGGACACCGCGCCATCCTGATCTGAAAGACATCGTCTCGACCGCCTGGGCCTGGCACAGGATGCACCCATATGGCTACCAGACGCTCCACAAGCCCGCATAAACCTGCCCCCGAGCCGGAGAAGCCCCCACCGCGGCGTGCCGCCCCCCCCGTCTCGGAAAACGTGGCCTCGCGGGCGTTCCAGTCATTGATTCTGGTGCTGGGAGTGATGCTGCTGTTTGCCTTTTTCTTCGGCCTTGCTTGGGGAACAGCAGTGGCCGGGTTGCTGGTGTTCGTATCCGCCTTTCCTCCATTGCGCCGGCATGTGGATCGCTGGCTGGTCGGCTCGAGTCAGGGAACCGAGGCCGATCAGTCTGCCGTCATCCGCATGGCTGTCGGCGCGGCGATCATTGTAATCGCCCTGATCGCGCTTCTTAGCTGATGCATATTGCGATCAACGCCTGGTTTTGGAACCGGCCTGACACAGGCAGCGGACAGTATGTCCGCCGTCTGGTCGAAGCGCTGACGAGGGTCGCACGCGATGTGCGCCTGACCCTCGTTGTACCAGCAGGTTGGTCACTCGACACGCCGCCCGGCGTAGGCGTCGAGCACGCTCTAACGACAGGTTCCGGTGATTGGGCCAAGCTACGCTTTGAACAGGTGGGCTTTCCTCACACGGTAAGCCAGATCGGGGCCGATCTGGCGCACGTCCCCTACTGGGCCGGGCCACTGAGTAGTCCTGTCCCGATCATCATCACGATCCACGATCTGATCCCATTACTCCTTCCGGCCTATCGCGGAAATATACTGGCGCGGCTGTACACGGGGCTGGTGGCTGCCTCAGCGCGCGGGGCGGCAGCCATTCTTACCGACTCGCGGGCCGCTGGTGAGGATATCGCGCGCCACCTTGCCATCACCGCTGACCGCATCTACCCAATCCCCCTGGCTGCCGGGAGCGAATACACGGCGCAGCCCAACTTGGTCTTCGATATGGCAGTGAGCAGGAAGTACAACCTGCCCTCCGAGTATGTGCTATACCTGGGCGGCTACGATGTACGCAAGAACGTCGAGAACCTGATCAAGGCTTTTACTTATGTCACAACCGGCTACGACATCCCGCTGGTATTGGCGGGTCGCCTGCCGGGCAGGCCAACAGCGCGTTTTATTGATGTGCACCACTATATCCATCTGATGGGGATGGCCGACAGGGTGCAGATCATCGGCGAGGTAGACGAGGCAGATAAGCCTGCGCTGTACCGGCTAGCCAGGACGTTCGTCTATCCCTCGCGCTATGAAGGATTTGGCTTGCCAGTGCTTGAGGCGATGGCCTGCGGCAAGCCCGTGGTGGTCAGCAGCGCACCTGCCTTGGTGGAATTGGTGAGTGACGCAGCTTTTACTGCTGATCCGGACGATGCACGCCGCCTAGCCGGTTCTATTCTGGCCACGCTTACAGATGCCCGTCTAGCGCAGGAACTCAGCC
The DNA here is from genome assembly GCA_034434995.1 of Anaerolineae bacterium. GTDB lineage: Bacteria > Chloroflexota > Anaerolineae > Aggregatilineales > UBA3940 > DAOTYF01. Next base: position 81,199 of record DAOTYF010000076.1, on the reverse strand, counting down.
AGAAAGCGCTGGCTCGCGCCGGAGAGTTTAGCTGGGAGCGCACCGCTGCCATGACCCTGGAAGTCTATCAACAAGCCGCAGGCTGACCGGCGCTCGTCACCGACTTCGTCGGGCCGTGACAAGACTGCGATGCCGATCCGAATCCGCGCTTGAAGTAACCCCAACCTCGTACCCCCTGTGGTATGCTTGTAGCCCACCGGTCGCCTTGCCCAGGTGGAACCCATGCGATGCATCACTTCGGCAGACCATGTCCGCTACCGATGGGAGTGGATAAGGAGGTGGGTACTCAGGGCAGTTGCGAGCCATTCCTGTACAGATATCTGCGTAGTTATCCACTCCTCCACCTGCTCTTCCTTGACAATGCCCTGGCGACCCGCTAGAATGACCCTTGCTCCGGGCCTGTAGCTCAGCTGGGAGAGCGCTACAATCGCACTGTAGAGGTCAAGGGTTCGAATCCCTTCAGGTCCACCTGAATTCGCATATCCCAAGTCGCACATCGAGGCGAGTGAGTGCATTCTGACCTTATTGCGCTTTGAGTAGCGTGGGAGGTCGCTGGGAACCGCACGATGGTCTGATGGAAACGACTTGGGATGGCTGCTTCTCCCCTCAACACACCCTCCCAGACCCTGAATAGCTGCTATACAATGGCACACCAGTGCTGTGCACTATTCCAGGTGAGGTTGTCAAACCCGGAAGCTGCGAGGTAGCTCAGACCGTCAGGACAACTTGCCCGTGATTCATATCCCGCTTATACTGGGGGCATGACTGATCTGCGCGTGTCATGGCGGGAGCGCTGGCTGGTGCTGGCCGAGGCATGGGAGAGCCGTGCAGCAGAGGCCGGACTATCAGACATTCTAGAAGCGCTGCGAGGGGCTTTCCATCCGTTGATGCCCCTCGCAGCACAGCTATTGTACGTTTCCCAGCCGACCTTTGCGCTGTTTGGACAGGCCGATGCAGTGGGGGCGCTGGCTGAACTCCTCATGGATGGTAGTCAGCCTCGACGGCCTGGACGGCACAACGAGCCTCCGCGCCCTTTGACCTGAAGATGGAGTGACGATGCCAATCCTCGGTTCAGTTTCCGACCTGCCTGGTTTGGTTGTGCTGGGACTGGGCTGGCTGTTGCTGGTCGGATTCTACTCCCTGGTGCGACAGGGACTGAAACCAGACCTGCGCCCGCTGAGTGGTTATGAAGCGCTGTCCAGCCAAGTGGGCCAAGCTGTTGAGAGCGGGGGACGTGTCCACGTATCCCTTGGGCCTAACAGCCTGATAGGGGAAGAGACAGGCACAGCGCTGGCCGGTCTGGCGGTGCTGGATCTGGTGGCTGATGCATCGTCAATCAGCGATCGCTCGCCAGTGGCAACCACCGCCGCAGCAACCACTCTGCCAGTGATGGCTGATACAATCCGGCGTGCTTACCGCCAGCGTGGGACGCTGGCCCAGCACGAAGCCAGCGCGGCCCGGCTGGTGGCGTTCGACCCGCTGGCGTTGGCAGGGGGGGCCACCAGCATCATTGCCGACGATCAGGTGCGTGCGAACCTGCTGGCTGGTTCATTCGGGCCGGAGGTGGCATTAATGGTGGAAGCAGGAAACCGGAAGAGCCTGACCCAGGTGGTGGGCAGCGACCGGCTGGAAGCCCAGGCAGTGGGTTACGTGCTGGCCGATCACACTCTGATCGGTGAAGAGTTGTTCGTTGCCCGTGCTTACGTTGGAGGAGATGCCCCTACCATCGCTAGCGCCCTGGCGCAGGATGTGCTGCGCTGGCTGGTGGTCGGTGCGATTGGAGTCGGGCTGGTTCTCCAGACACTCGGGCTTCTCCGCTAATGGGATAGGTGCAATCCATGAGGCATGTCATCCCCGCAGCGATTGCCATCGGTGTTGGCCTTGTGACTCTATTGGGCACCTTTTTCACAGGGAGCCAGTTGCTTGCACTACGCCTGGTATTCACCGATTGGGCGGCCATACTGGCCGCCCTGGCTGTCTTGTTGGGGTTGGCTAACCTGCTGACTGTCCACGCCCGCCGCATCGATGCCCGCGCCGCGGGGTGGCCTTACAGCCTGCTGACCGCCTTAGCTGCTGTGGGAACTCTGGCAGTGGGTCTGCTGGAGGGGTTCACTGGAGGCGGTGCGGTCCTTTACGATGCAACGAGTGTGACAAATCTGTTGTTCAACAGCGTGTTGGTGGCATCGCAGGCAGCCTTGGCAAGCGTTGTGATGGTGTTCCTGGTGGCCGGTGCGGTGCGGATGCTCAGGAACAAGCCGAATCTCTGGTCGGCTGGATTCGTGCTGGTAGTCATTGTAACACTGGTAGGTTGGTTGCCCTTCAGCTTCTTAAGCCCGGCGAACCGGCTGCGCGAGTGGCTGATCAGTGTCCCGGCAGCAGCAGGGGCGCGCGGGGTCCTGCTCGGTGTGGCATTAGGAACGGTCGCCATTGGCCTACGTGTGCTGACCGGAGTCGAACGCCCGTATAGAGATTAGCACAGAGGCCGGTTTCTCCGGGCCGCTATTGCGGGGAAGGTGCGTGGATGTCCAGCCCGCTTGATCATTTGAGCAGTGTTCGTTGCGAGATGTGTCATCGCCTCAACGATGCCGACCGCACAAACTGCGAGTTCTGCGGCGCGCTGCTGCCTGCTCCCCCAGAGCCGGACCTTTCCTCGATTCCCCCTGTGCCCGACACCTGGGATAAGCTCACTCGGCCCCTCCAGCTCGCAGAAGACACCGAGCCAACGGTCAGTGGGCCTAGCGCAGCGAAGGCACAGCCAGATAGGGAACTTCAGGTTGCTGAGGAAGAACCTGACATCAAGATCGGCGGCGATGTACCGCTACCCACTGAAACTGAAAGGGTGGATTTGTCGCCAGACCGGCTGTCTGAACAACCAGCAGCTTCTTCCGAGAGCGAGGCCACACCACAGCTTCCTTCGCCGGCGGAAGCCCCCGATTGGCTAGCCGCAGCGACGGCGGTCCCGCCAGCCCCTCCCAGTGCAATCTTCGGTGAGGCATCCATGCCGGACTGGCTACGTGGGGCAGCGGGTGAGTCGGTTGAATCGGAGCAGACTGCCACACCTCCCGACACGTTGGGGCCGGCTACGGAGATTCCAACGGAGACTTCGCCAGCAGCGACAGAGTCGCCCCTCCCCCCTGCCGCCGGAGAACTGCCCGACTGGCTCGCAGCTACTGCCGAGGGGCTACCGTCCGCTCCAACGGCTGAGACTCAGCCAGAAACCCCTGCAACTGAGCAGCATACAGAAGTTGAAGCCCCGGACTGGCTGGCTGAATTGAGCGAAACGTCCCCTGCCCAAGCGCCGGCGGCGCAGGAAGCTCCTTCTGTTGGGACACCTGCCGCCGATCTGGTTCCGACTGTTCCGGCAGAGGAGGTGGTTGTGCCCGATTGGTTGGCCGGGTTAGGCGAAGTACCTGGCTCCGAGCCAACTACTGCTGAAGAAGGGCCGCCGCCCGCAGAAGAGATAACTGCCCCGGACTGGCTGGTTGAATTGGGCGAGACACCCCCTGTCCGACCCTCGACGATGCAAGAAGCGCCTGACCTCCCCGAAGGGGTTGGCATTCCCGGCTGGCTGCGCGGTCTGGGTGAACCGCCTGCTGTGGCAGGAGCCCCGGCTCCGGGGGTTGAGGCCGCGTGGGAGTTGTCTTCTCCTAAGGAAGAGATACCTGCTACGGAACCTGTGGCGCTGGAGCCTCTCACCGGCCAAACCCTGGAGCCTGCGCCTGCTGGGATAGCTGAGATAGCCCCAGACGAGGAGACACCGGATTGGCTGAGCATGATGGAGCTGGGCGAGAGCCTGGCTGCGCCTGTAGCTGAGGCCCCCGTGCCAAGCAGCGGAGAGGACTTGCTTGGTCTATCCGAGGATTTACTGAGGCCGGCTGAACCGAAGGAGGAGTCGGTTGAGCTGGAGATGGCAGAGCTGCCCGACTGGTTGCGCGAGGCTGCGCCCGGCGAGGAAACCGCCCGACTGGCGGGGCGGGCTGCCTCGCCTGAGATGGCCGGGTCGCTGGCTGCTCAGATCGAAGACCTCCGCTTTGATGCGATCACGGGCTATGCCGGTCGGGTGGAAGGTGTAACGGAGACAGTCGGCGCGCTCAAGGATGTGGCTGGGGTGATCCGCCCCGAGATCCTGTTCGACGGGGCCTCATTGGAGGTTGGCAAGCTGGTCGATCAGGTCATCCTGAGCCAGGATCAGGCCCGCCGCGTCGAGAAGCTCCAGGCCATGTGGGCACGCCAGGCACAGGGCGTTACCGTAGCTGGAAAGAAACGCTCGATCATCCCCCTCATTCGCTGGCTGACGGCCCTTGCCCTGGTCGCGGCAGTTGCCGCAGGCAGCCTGTTGAGCCTCTTCTCGCTCCCCGCCCCCGCGCCCGGCCCTGGCCCGGCACAGGCCTACCGCACTCTGCAGGGCCTGCCGACTGGCGCAACGGTGATCGCTGCCTTCGAGTACGAGCCGGACACCGCCGCCGAATTACAGCCACTGGCGCGCGCGCTGCTGAGTCATCTGTCCCGGCGCGGTGATGTGACGCTGTATGCGCTCAGCACACGCACGACCGGACCGGCGATGGCCCAGTTGGTTCTAGAGAGCGTCGAAGGCGCGCCTGACGGATGGGTCAACCTGGGTTATCTGCCTGGCGGCATTAATGGCATCAGCGCGTTGGTGGTTGGCAGCCTACCTGGCGTACCCTCGCCGCTGGCCCACGATTACCAGGGCCAGCCAAGTGGCCTCACCGCCACACGGCTGACTGACCTGCGGCCCAGCCTGATCGTGGTATTTGCCGCGCGGTCGGAGAGCCTGCGGGCCTGGGTAGAACAGGCAGGTATGCCCGCACAGGTCCCGATCCTGGCTGCCATGAGTGTTGGGTCAGCCCCGCTGGCGTATCCTTACCAGCAGAGCGGCCAGCTCGTGGCGGTGCTTAGCGGCGTCAACGATGCGGCAGCCTACCAGGCCCTCGAATCCGCCCCGGACGACCCGTCTCTGAACGCCACCTGGAACGGCCAGGCGTGGGGTGGCGTAGTGGCGGCCCTGCTGATCGCGGGCGGCAGCCTGATCTACGGCCTCGTAGGGCTGCGCCAGCACCAGGAGCAGGCAGTATGATCCCGGTCTCCCCCGCGCAGGTTGAGCTAATCGGCGGCGCGCTGGCTTTCTTCTTTACTGTGGCTCTGCTCAGCTATCTGATCGGCGATAACCCCTTGTACCGTATCGCACTGCATCTCTTTATTGGCGTCGCGGCAGGCTATGCCGTGTTGGTAGTCATCTTCCAGGTGTTGGGGCCGCGCCTGATGCAGCCTTTGCTCAGCGGCGATCTGCAGGTCGCAGCCCTGGCGGGGGTTCCTTTGTTGTTGTTCATCCTGCTTCTCATGAAGCTCAACCCGCGTACTGCTGCTATGGGGAATGCCGCCGTCGCCTACCTAATCGGCGTCGGGACGGCGGTCGCCATTGGCGGCGCGGTGACGGGGACCCTGATCCCGCAGGTGCGCTCGACGTGGCTATCCATTATGCCAGGGCCAGACCTGGGATTCATCAGCCATGGGCTAATTGCCCTGGGGACGATCACAGCGCTACTGACCTTCCAGTTCTGGCTGCGCGGGCGCTCAGCGAGCGGTGATGCACAACGGGTGGTTCTGATGCAAATCGCAGCGGGAATCGGGCAGGGGTTTATTCTGCTCACACTTGCTGTGATTTATGGCGGCATGATACTATCCGGCATTGCCATCCTGAGCGAACGGCTGGTATGGCTAGCCGGGTGGATCTCCCAGTTGATGCGGTGAGTATCGCTAGTGCCTCTTCTGCAACCGGGAGCACAGCAAGCTGACTTCGCGCAGAAGAAGAGCAACCTTGATAGGCAATCTCAATGACAGCCGTGCAGCGCCTATGTCCTTCCTAGATGACCTCCTGGCGAGCGATCAGGCCGAGGCTGCCGAAGATATTCCCTCCATTGCAGGGGGGGCACTCTTGGCAGTAGACATCGGTAACGTCCACACTCGTGCCGCGCTGTTTGATGTGGTGGACGGACAGTTTCGCTTCGTGGCCCGCGGCGAGGCACCGACCACCAGCGGCCCGCCTTTTATGGACATCTTCGAGGGGGTGCGGCGGGCGATTCAGGAGATCAGTGCCGCGACGGGCCGCCAGCTCCTCGATCAGAAGGCGCAGTTGATTCTCCCGGAGCGCGGTGAGTTCCTGGGCGTGAGCGCCTGCGTGGTCACTGCCAGCGCCGGCAAGCCGATCCGGGCAGTGCTGGTTGGCCTGGTTCCCGAGGTGAGCCTCGCCAGTGGGCAGCGTGCTGCCCAGAGCACTTACTTGCAGATTGTGGACACCTTCAGTCTGGGCGACAGACGCTCGGTGGAACAGAAGATCGACGCCATGCTGCGGGCCGAGCCGGACCTGATCCTGATCGTTGGTGGCACAGATGGCGGCGCGGTGGATTCCCTACGCAAAGAGGTGGAACTTCTTGGCCTGACGGTGCTGCTTATGGAGCGCCATTTCAGGCCGATTGTTCTTTATGCAGGCAACCGCGAACTTCAAGAAGAGATTCAAGAGAAGCTGGGCAACCAGATCGGGATGCGGGTGCTAGCAGCCGAGAACGTTCGTCCGACCCTCGAAGTGGAACGGCTGGAAAGCGCTCAAACGCAGTTGGCTGCCCTGTTCCATGCCCAGAAGTCCAACAGCACACGCGGCTTTGCGGACATCGGTGGTTGGACGAACGACGGCATCTTCCCCACCGCGCACGGCTTCAGCCGGGCAGTCCGAATGCTGGCTGAGCTGCTGGGCGAAGACGTGCTGGGTATTGACCTGGGCAGCGCCTCCACTGCGGTGGCGGCGACGGTACGGGGTCACCACTACCTCAACGTGTTCGGCGACCTCGGCATGGGCCATTCAGCCCGGCAGTTGCTCGATCTAGCCCGCCCCGATATGCTGGGCCGCTGGCTGACCTTCGAGCCGCGCCGCGCGGATGAGGTGGCCGATTACATCCTGAACAAGACACTTTACCCCCACAGCGTGCCCGCCGATCCGTTCGAGTTGGAGATCGAATACGCAATGGCCCGCGAGATGATCCGGCGGGCAGTGCTGGGAGCCCGCGCCACCTGGCGGGATGTGCGACGACGCGGGCTACTGCCCCCCTTCGGTACGATCCTACTCAGCGGCAGCACGCTGACCCGGGCACCCCATGACGGCTGGGCAGCTCTGGTGGCACTTGATGCCCTGCTGCCGGTTGGCCTGACCCGCCTGCTGATCGACCCGTACGGGCTGGCCCCGGCCCTGGGGACGCTGGGGCCAACCCATCCAGCGGCGGTCATTCAGGTGCTTGATACGGGCGCGTTTATTGATCTGGGTACAGTCGTCTCGATCTCCGGGCGGGCACGCAAGGGTGAGATCGTGTTGCGTGGCAGTCTGAAGGTGGAAGGCTCAACCAGGCCAGAGGTGTTCGAGGTAGCCTATGGCTCCATTGTCACCATCCCGTTGGAGCGAGGAACCCATGCCGAACTAACCCTCCAACCGCGCCGAGTGGACATCGAAACTGCCCAGCGACGCAGCCGCCGCCTCACCATCACTGGCGGTGAACTGGGCCTGATCGTGGACGCGCGTGGCCGTCCCTGGCGCTTCCCGCGCAATCAGGAGGAGCGCCGTGCCATGCTAAGCGAATGGCAGAAGTCCATCACGGGGGAGGTGCTGGGATGACCACTCACGGAACCGCCTACCCCTACTCTGAGGGCCACGTCACTAACGCCACCATCCTGCGGCGCGTGCAGAAAATCCCTCACGGAGCGTTGCCCAAAGTAGCTATCGGGCAGATGGTCAAGGCGATGGAGATCATCGCTGTGGCTGAAGTGCCGGAGGAACGGCGGCTGATCAATGTAGCTGCCCAGTTGAAGGTAAAACCAGCGGAGGCCCAGGAATATTTGCTGAAGCGGGAGGGCGATCTCATCCAGGCAGGGGAGACTCTGGCTAGTCGGACGGCTTTTCTGGGGTTGGGCAAGCGGCGGGCGATCTCGCCTTTGGAGGGCAAGATCGCCTGGGTTGGCGAAGGACAGGTGCTGATCGAAGGAGGGCATCGGCGAATCGAGATTCCCGCGCCCGCCCCTGGCCGAATCGTCGGCATTGAGCCTGGTGAGTTCGTGAGTATTGAAAGCCACGGCGCGGTAATCGAGGCCGCCTGGGGTGGCGGCGGGGTGGCTTGGGGGACTCTGAAAGTGATGGACGCCGCTCCCTCCTATACAACGGAGACGGGGCGCTTCAATATCGATCACCGGGGGGCGATTGTCGCCATTGCCTCACCCCTGACCGAGGTATTCCTCAAGGAGGCTCTTGACATTCGAGTTAAGGGCTTGATCGCGGCCAGCGCAACCGCCAGCTTGCTGCCAGCCCTGGAGAAAGTCCCTTTTCCAGTAGGGCTAACGCAGGGTTTCGGCTTGATCCCGATGAGCGAACGGGTTCTCAACCTGCTGAGCACACACAATGGCCGCGAGATTGCGCTGGCGATGAGTGTTCCGGGGGACGATTCGCGCGAGACGCGGCCTGAGATTATTATTCCCAGTGTGTCCGGCCAGCGACCCGAAGATAGATCGTCGGATCAGCCGGATCAGCATATCATCCGGCGAGGACAGCGGGTTCGCGTCCTGCAGTCCCCTCACCGCGGTGAGATTGGAGTTGTGGTCGCTGTGCCCGATGGCCCGCGCCGACTCGCCAGCGGGTTGTGGCTGGATGGAGCCGAGGTGGAGATCGCGCCCGGTACGGTAGTATTTGTGCCCTTTGCCAATTTGCAATATCTGGACTAACCTGTGAAGCGGAGTGATCAGGGGCGCTCTCTGCCCGGCAGGATGCCCGGTAGGCGCAATGCACCGCACAAGAGGAAAACCATGGACGATCAAGACAATCTGTACTTCAGCTTTGAGGACGAGGAAGAGGCCGAAGCAACACCAGAGGCCGAGGAGTCTCAGAATCGCTCCTTCCTGATCGGCGCGATTGTGCTGGCGGCGGTCTTCGTGCTGGGCATTTGCGCCGTCCTGATCTACTTCCTGGTCATCCAGCCACAGCAGCAGGCTCAGGTATCTGAGATTGAGTTGACCAACGCGGCAAACATGACCCTGGCAGCGGCCACGCAGACGGCCCAGGTTCTGACTCAAATGGCCCCACCGGCTGCGACGGAAGGGCCTGCCGAAACACCGGCTCCGCCTGCCGAGGAAGCCACGCCGACAGCTACCTCCGCCGTCCAAGTGACGGTCGTGGAAGGCACGGAGGAAGAAGTCACACCGGGCACAGAGATCGCTGAAGTGACGCCTGGCCAGGCCACGCCCACTCCGCTGGTCGCCGCCGGGACAGGAACGCCCGCAGCGGCCACCCTCACCCCAACAGTGGTTACAACCTCCGGCATCATTGAGGTCACGCCGTTGGGCGGCCCCAGCCCGACGCCCATTGTGGGCGCAACAGGCCCAGCCGGCGGGACGACGCCAGGGGTCGGTGGCCCGATCCAGCCCAGTCCCGTCCCCACCCTGCCCACGACAGGCTTCAGCAGCAGCGCAGGCTTAGCAGGGGCGGGCCTGTTGGCAATGGTGCTGGTTGTGGTCGCCATGGTTGTCCGTCGTCTACGGCTGAAGTGAGCCAGGCCGCGCCCTTCACGCCCGCACCTGATAGGTGGAGTTAACGTACCCTGGGGCTGGCACGCAGTGTGTGTGCCAGCCCACCGCGTTCATCCGACGTGGAGGGGAAGAGCATGTCGTCCCCCCTCATCGTCCGCCGCGAAGCGGAAATCGAGCAATTGTTCCAGGCGTTGTGCGGAGCCAACTGTGCCTCTGTCGTTGGCTTGAGCAACATGGGCAAGTCCATGTTACTGCGGATGCTCCACACAGCAGAGTTTGCCGCGCGCTATGCGGCGGTAACAGGCCGTGCTGCCCTGTTGGTCTATGTGGACTGCAACGGCATGTTGGAGTTGAGCGGCCAGGGCTTCTACGAGTTGGTGCTGCGCTGCATCCAGGAGCGAATCACGCACCTCGATTCCACCTTGCAAACCGATCTGGCGGAACACTACCGCCAGATCGTTGAGCCAGAGACCCCTTTTCTCATCCCTTTGAACTTCAACAACGCCATGACCTCCGTGATCGAGGGAAGCGGTCACGATGTGATCCTGCTGCTGGACGAGTTTGACGAGACATTCGATGCGCTGGACGGGCGGGTTTTCCTCAACCTGCGCGCCCTGCGCGACCGGTATCCTCGTCAACTGATGTACGTTACTGCCACGGTACGGCGCTTAGGCTCCAAGCGCAGCGATGAGCAGACCGCCGAGTTTGTGGAACTATCGGCGGCCCACACTTTTGTTTTGCGCCCCCTAGCTCGCGCTGAAGCGGACAAGCTAGCAGTAGTTCTTGCACAGGGGGCTGGCCTGGCTGACCCCCTGGAGACGGAAGACCTGAATTTTCTCTGGGAGCAGGCGGGTGGCCATCCTGGCTTGTTAGGGGCGGTGATCAGCAGGCTGGCCGAGATGCGGACATCGGGGCAGATCGTCCGTGCTGACTTCGCATCCCTAGCGGAGGTGCTGGCCCGTGATCCCACCGTGCGCGCTGAGTGCATTCGCTTGTGGGGGCAACTTGGTTCGGAGGAGCGTGAGACATTGCTGTCTATCGTTGTCGGGACACTGGACCATCACGCAAGCCGCCCGCTTCAGTGGCTCGACGAGTGGGGTATGCTGCGCCAGCAGAACGCCGAGGTGGCCATCTTCAGTGACTTACTGGCCGACTTTGTGCGCCGTCAGGCCACCGTGCAACGCGACCTCCCCGGTGGGGTGACAGTAGATGTGGATGCAGGCGACGCATGGGTTGAGGGTCAACGGATCGATGGATTGACAGAGCTGGAGTTCAAACTGCTAGCGTTGCTCTACCAACGTGCCAACAAACTCACCGACAAATACCAGATCGTTGAAGCCGTATGGGGTGCAGATTATATCGACGAGGTTGATGATGCTCGTATCGAGAAGCTCATCAGCCGCCTACGTGCCAAGATCGAGCCTGATCCCAGTAACCCGCGCTACCTGATCACGGTGCGCGGGCGCGGCTACAGGCTCAATGACGCGGGGGCGGTTTGACCTGAGAACGGGGTGACCATCTGTCTTACTCTGCGCCCTGGGGCAGGCGGCAAAGCGAATCGCAATCTGGACAATAAACAGCCCGGCTAACGGATTTCCCCAACCTAGCAGCCACTCGCATGGTCTGCGCCAAAGATCACGTTGACAGTGCGACTCACGCCTGTTATAGTAGTCTACCAGTACTCCGGCGTGACCATCCAACCATTCCCCTTCCCACCGGAGAAGCCAGGGAGGTACGAAATCGTGTTCCGAGATTGGTTCGGTTCCTCGAAGCCGAAGGCTCCGCTGATTGCTACCTCTGTACCGCCCACCACCTCTGAAACAATCCTTGGCGTGGGCACCCACCTCCAAGGCCACCTAACCGGCCCCGGCCATGTCCGTATTGAAGGCACGTTTACGGGCGATGTGGCTGTACAGGGCAAGGTGGCGGTCGGCGAGCAGGCGAAACTTGAAGGCAACCTAATCGGTGAGTCGGTCACGGTAAGTGGCGTAGTGCGCGGAGACGTGGTAGCGCGGAAGATCAGTGTGTTGCGTACAGGCCGCGTATGGGGGGACTTGCGAACAGAGCAGCTTGCCACTGAAGAAGGCGGATTCATCCAGGGGCAGGTGACTATGGAGGAGAGAGTGGATGTAGCCGCCGCCTTGGCAGAAAACGCCTCTTGGGGAGCATTCGCCCAAACCGAGGCTGGTGGAGAAGAAGGGCCTCCTACCCCCGCCGAGCACCTCTCTAATCTCAAGCCCGCAGCGAGATCGTCGCCCAGGCCAACACAACGCAGATAGACCGCTCCTACTCCAGACACGGACAGGGGCATCCCAGACCCAGGATGCCCCTGTTGTTGTTGTTAGCTGGTGGATATCACGGCTGAGCGGAGGACATCACCTGTTGGTAAACCGGCGCATTCCAGTGACGATACTTTGGATGCCGCCCCGTCACCACGCTGAAGTACAGATCGCGGAGTTGGCTTACCACCGGCCCCATCATTCCACTGCCGATAGGCCGATGATCGAGCCGAGTGATGGCCGCGATCTGGACGCCTGTGCCGCAGAAGAAAGCCTCGTCAGCGAGGTAAGCTTCTGAGCGGTCAATGTCCCGTTCAACGATGTCCAGACCCATTTCCTCTCGCATGAGATGCATAACCGTCCGGCGCGTGATCCCCTCTAGAATATTGGATGTGACCGGTGGCGTCACCACTACGCCGTCGCGCAGCATAAAGAAGTTCTCCGCGCTGCCCTCAGCGATGTGGCCGTCCTGATTCAGCACTAACGCTTCGTCGTAGCCAGCCCGCTGGGCATCGGTCTTGATGAATGCTGAGTTGACGTAGGAGCCGGTGATCTTGCCGCGTGCGGGGATCATGTTGTCGTCCACTCGTCGCCACGAGGAAAAAGTGGCGTGGCAGCCTGTCTCATCGTCTATGTAGCTGCCAAACGGCAGAGAAAACATGGTGATGCCGTAGCGCAAGCCGTGCAGACGAACTCCGATCAGATTATCCAGCACGTAGGCCAGCGGGCGGATGTAGATATTGGTCGTCCAACCCTCGGTCCGCAGAAGCTCCTGCAGAATTTCCCATAGCTGCTCCGGTGTATCATCCAGCTCAAAGGAGAGAAGCCGGGCGGAGTTCAGAAACCGGGTGAAGTGATCGAGGGGGCGAAACACAAAGAGCTGTTGTTCGTCTTCGTTCCAGTAACCTCGGATGCCACCGAATGCGCCGGTACCATAGTTGAAGGTATGGTTCATCACACTGACCATGGCCTGTTCAAACGGCACGATACGCCCTTCAAAATAGGCATACCTGGGAAGTTGGCTGGACACGGATCATCCTCCTTTGAACACGGCGGCGGCGGGCCGGGGGGCTGGTCGGCGCTCCGCCGCGCTTGCGCGCTGTGGAACCACCTCCAGATGGCGATAACGGATAGGTTCCATCCTGTTTATAGCACCCGCCAAAAGTAGCTGCAACTTCTGTAATTTGTGCTCAAAACCACAAAAAAGCTGCGACAAATTGCACTGGTATATACCGACGAAGCCCCGACAAGGTTCGATCTCGTCGGGGCTTCGTCGGTGAAGCGTAGGGAATGATACCGGACGTCAGGGCGTCTGAGTCGGCGGGGCCTCAGCAGGCGGCAGGAGCGGCTCGCTGGTCGGCTCGATGCCCGCTTGGCTTAGCAAGTCTTGAAGGCTGAACAGGAACGGGCTGTTGCTGGGCAGGATGATCAACCGGACATTGTCGCCAAGCTGGTTGATATATTGGTACTGGATCAGGTTGGGATTCTGGGCCAGGACCTCGTTGATCAGGCGTAATGCTTCAGCTTCGGCCTGGGCCTGGACGACCGTCGCCTCGGCGTTGCCTTGCGCCACAATCACGTTAGCATCGGCACGACCCTGCGCTTCGACGCGAGCCTGTTCGGCTTCCTGCTGCGCTTGCTGCACGCGGAAGGCTGCCTGTTGTGCCTGCTGCTCGGCGATCTGCTTCTGCTCGATGGCTTCGGTAAATTGTTCCGAGAAGGAAATATCGCGGATCAGGATATCCGTAAGCAGAAAACCTTCACGCGCCAGTTCCGGGCGCAGTGCTTCACCGATTTGGGTCTCCAGCGCCGCTCGCCCGCCACTGTAGATCTCCTCAGCACCATATAATGAGACAGCGTTACGCACTTCCGACCGGGTCTGCGGCACGATGAAACCATCAATGTACGCATCGCGCCAGCTCCGGTGGACCTGGTTGACCTTCGAGGCGTCAATGCGGAAGATCACCGTCACATCAAGGTAAATCACCTGCCCGTCTTTGGAGATCGCCCGCACCGCAGGTCGTCCCTGAGCCACCTGCGATACCTCAGCTCCCCCTACCATATCGACATTCTGTTGGCCAACGTTGTAGATGATCACCTGATCGACAAACGGGACCACCCACTGGAGGCCGCTCTGGAGAGGCTCGCGTAGCGCGGCATCACCGCGCGCTGTCTGGCGGAACACAACACCGACCTCATTAGGCTGAACCAATACTAAGCCTGCATTGAGCGGCACCAGGATCAACACGCCGATCAGCCCGACGGCGGCGACAACAACTCCCACACGGGTAGGACGCCCGCGCGCGGTGTTCAGGCCAACATAAGCGATGCCCCCCAGCAGCGCCAGGACACACAGGGTGATCAGGAAGGTGATCGCAGCAGTGATAGCCATATGGAATTTTCTCCTCCGCAGCGGTGTGATCCTCTAGACAGTATAACACTGACTCGATTATAGCCCATGTTCTTCTTGGCGCAGCCCCCAATCGTTAGGAGTCACACCCTCTCCGGTGGTTTGTGGCTCACTGTGCTGGTATCATTTCCCCGTATGGCTCCTGAGCTGGGGCGCATTGGCCCCATCGTCATCCGTACTTATGCCCTGTTCTTGGATATGGCCGTTCTGGCCGGGTTGGGCTGGCTGGCATGGCAGGGCCACCGTATTGCGCGCCAGCCAGTGGCCTGGCTGGATGCAGGGCTGGGTGCGCTGGTCGCAGGGATCGCCGCCGGGCGGCTGGGCCACGCAGCGATCCATTGGGCTTACTTTTCCGAGCATCCCGAACAGATAGGGCAGGTTTGGCGGGGCGGGCTGGACTGGCACGCAGGGGTTGTAGGTGGGCTGATCGGGTTGGTGTTGGTCTGTCGCTGGCGTGGGGTCGATTTCCCTGCTGCACTCGATGCGTTGGCTGTGATGGTGCCAGTGTGGGCGGCGTTGATCAGCACTGGATGTCTGATGGGTAGCTGTGGGCATGGCCGCGAGGTCAGCTCACTAGCGGACTATCCACCTCTGGTGGCTGCCGAACTGCCCGACCTATACGGTGTGGTGCTGCCCCGGCTTGCCAGCCAGCTATATGGGATCGTGTGGGCTGGGATCGTTCTAATCATCACTGTGGCGGCGCTACGGCGGATCAACCAGCCAGGAGGTCGCTTCTGGCCTGTGCTTGGGTTGCTGGCTGGTGGCGCGTTTGCCATTGGCTTCACGCGCGGGGATGCTGCGCCGATGGTGGGTGCGCTCCGGCTGGATCAGATCCTTGACCTGGCAATAGCCGCGCTTGCGCTGCTGGGCATGTGGCTGTGGGCCGGCCTGCCCTATCGGCTGTATGGCCCATCTGGCTTCATCCGACGCTAGAGCATGATATGCCTGCCTCTTCTCAAACCTCTCTGCCCTTCTTCACTCATGGAGAGGGGCCGATAAGAGCGTCGTGGGTACTCAAGCCGGGGCAAGCTTGCTCATTGGCGCATCGCAAAATCGCCCAAGTTCATAACAGGCTCTAAAATCAAGGGGAATCAAGTACCCTGACCGAATAGCTGACTGCTGACGCCGATTGCCGCTGTAGGAGCCGCCGCCATGCAAGCACGTATCGGCCTTGCCCAGATCAACACCGTTCTCGGAGACGTTCAGGCCAACCTGGAAAAGCACCTGGCCATGATTGATCAGGCTCGCGCTCAGGGCGTGGAACTGCTTTGCTTCCCTGAACTATCCCTGACTGGCTACAGCCTGCTCGACCTGAGCCACGACGTGGCAGCGCAACCAGAACCGGATGATCCCGTGTTCCGCCCCCTGTTTGAGGCTAGCCATCACCTCGACCTCTTGGTAGGGTTTGTGGATGAGGATCGCCGTCACCGCTTCTACATCGCTGCAGCCTATCTAAGCCAGGGCAGGTTGCTGAACGTGCATCACAAATGCTACCTCCCGACCTACACTCTGTTCGATGAAGGCCGCCACTTCGCCCCTGGCGAGAGGGTTCGCGCCTTCGACACTCGTTTTGGACGCGCTGGGGTTCTGATCTGTGAGGACTTCTGGCACGCCAGCCTCCCCTACCTGTTGTGGGTGGACGGGGCAGACATCCTGCTGCTGACCTCTGCTAGCCCGGGGCGGGGCTTGGATGCCAGTGACCGCCTGGACAGCGCCCGCTGGGTGGAGCGAGTAACTCAGGCTTACGCTAGCCTCTTCACCTGCTTCGTCGTGCATACCAACCGTGTGGGCTTTGAGGACAGTTTTAACTTTTGGGGTGGATCCATCGCCTACGACCCAAATGGAGAGACCATCGCCCAGGCCCCCTACTTCGACGAGCACCTGCTAACCGTAACTCTCGACACCAATCAGCTTCGCCGCACCCGCGCACGCCTGCCGCTGCTACGGGACGAGCGCCCTGATCTCACCTTCCGTACCCTGAATCGGATCCTGAGCCGGGGTGAAGGAAGCACCGGAGGCCCAAATGGAGACTGATCGCTACCTCGATCTGCTGAAGATCAACACGGAATTGGCACAGCGCCTGTTGGTGGACTTCATCCGTCAGGAAGTTAGCCGGGTGGGCCTGCGCCGAGCTGTGATCGGCGTGTCGGGGGGAATTGACTCATCAGTAGTGGCCTATCTCACCGCTGAGGCGTTAGGGCCAGCTAACGTGCTTGGCCTGCGGCTGCCGTACAAAACATCCTCCCAGGATAGCCTGGACCATGCTCAACAAGTCATTGACGCCCTGGGCATCGCACATGACTCTATCGACATCACACCCATGGTGGAGCCGTTGTTCGAGCGTTTTCCCGATATGTCCCCGACCCGCCGGGGAAACATCATGGCCCGCCAGCGAATGATTGTGCTGTACGACCAGTCTGCCGCGTTCGACGGTTTAGTGATGGGGACAAGCAACAAGACGGAGACCCTGCTGGGCTATACCACCCTATTCGGAGATAACGCCGCTGCGCTCCACCCCATCGGCGACCTGTACAAGCATCAGGTACGCCAGCTTGCCCGCGCCCTGGGCATCCCCGCAGCGATCATCGACAAGCCGCCTACCGCTGACCTATGGCCCGGCCAGACCGACGAGGGCGAATTAGGCACCACCTACGATATGGTCGATCAACTCCTTTACCTGCTGGTGGATCGCCGTTACACGCCTCAGGAAGCAGTGGACGCGGGCTTTGCCCGAAGCTTCGTGGATCGGGTGTGGGAGACCGTTCGTCGGATGCACTTCAAGCGCCGCCCCGCGCCGATTGCCAAGCTCTCGCAGCGCACCATAGGCATCGATTTCCTGTACCTGCGTGACTGGGGGACGTGATTGTCATACCTCAGGGCAGGTCGATATCGATGGTGAGTGTTACGGTAGGAACTCGTTTGTGAAGGCTGCCTGGGCATCAATCGGCTCGGCGAGAATGCCCTGATCCACCATCCACTGTGAATAAGCCTGCCACACTTCTACCGATTGCTCGCCCCAGCGCAGCGCATCGGCCTGGTAACGCGGCGAGAGCCATGCCTGCTGCGCCCGGAGCAACGCTTCCCCCGACTCCGGAGTCTGTGCCAGCAGAATGGCTGCTGCCTCGTCCGGGTTTTCAATTGCAAACTGGTAGCCCCGCGATACCGCGCCGACGAACGCTCGTACCACCTCTGGTCGGTCCGCGATCATCGCCTCGCTGGTGATCAGGACCGGTGTGTAGTAGTCTGGGACACAGTCCGTGTAGTCGCTCATCATCACCACACTCAGGGCGATGCCCTGTTGTTCAGCAGCCACACCCTCGGTCCCATAGAAAATCCAGCCGAGGTCGATCTGATCGGCGTCGAGCAGCGCCAGCGGATCGGCAAAGCCCGTATTGACGATCTCAAGCTGGCTGAAGTCCGCACCCACGCACTCCATCAGCGCACGCAGCGTCGGCTCCTCAAAGGGGCTACCGAACGATCCGTAGCGCAGCCCTTCCCAGTCGGCAGGCGTCTCGACGCCGTCCGCCGCCCGCGAGGCGAACCCCGACGTATTGTGCTGGATGATGGCCGCGATGGACACAAGCGGCACGCCATCGGCACGGGCCAGCGTCATCTGCTCCTGGAAGCTGATACCAAAATCCGCAGCGCCGCTGGCAACCGCCTGCTCGGCATAGACTTCGCCCGGCTGAACGATCTCGACATCCAGCCCTGCCTCCTCGAAGTAGCCCTGATCCTGTGCGACGAAGAGACCTGTGTGGTTGACGTTCGGCACCCAGTCGAGCATGAGCGTTACCTCGACAGGTTGTGCCGGCGTGGTGATCTCCGTGGTCGGCACCGTGCCCGCCGCCCCACAGGCGGTCAGGGCCGTCAACATCAGTGCAAGGGCAACTGCCCCTACAGCCATTCGTAACAGTCTCATTGTTCTAACCCTCCCACAAACAGTGCGACTACTCATAGGATCCAGGGGTCGCTTGCGCCTCGAGCGCAACAAATGCGCCCCTCCCATACCCTGGTTGAACTGACAGTGCATCCGCCTGGAAGCCCTGTTCGACGTGCTCAGTGGTTATCGAATCGCCCGGCCCGCCAATGAGGGTCTGGTAGACCTTACCCGGCTTGAACCCCGCGCTGCACAATGCCTGAATGATCTCCCCCGTTGAGTGGAAGCGCGCCTCCCGGTAGAATTCATCGGAAGCCTTATGTGCATCGTATAGGCGGCCCAGTGGGCTATCCCGGTCGAGGATGCCCACAACCACACGCCCGTCGGGGCGCAGCACGCGCCTGATCTCACGCAACAGGCTGCCCACATCATCCACGAACGGGTCGACGGTGACCAGCATCACCGTGTCAAACTGTCCCCCTCCGAAAGGCAATCGTTCTCCCCAAGCCTGGCATACGGCAATCCCCCGGTCGCGGGCGATCTTGCCCATCGCGCGCGAGGGATCAATCCCCAGCCTGATGTTCAACGGTGCGGCAAATCGCCCGGTCCCAACGCCAACCTCCAAACACATGCCAGTCGCCGGGGCGAGGGCACGCAGAGCCTCCAACTCGGCCTGGTAGATGGAGGGGTTGTCGTCAAACCAGCGGTCGTATGCGTGTGCATTCCGGTCAAAGACGGTGACACTGCCCATCAGAAAATCCCCGTCTCCTCCCACTGTTCGGATCGTTGCGCCGAGTGATACCATGGCAGCAGCACCCGCTCCAGGAGGTATACCAGCGCGAACAGCCCGATGCTAAGCGCTGAAGTGACCACAATCGCCACAAACACCTGATCCGTCGCCAGAGCGTTCTTGGAGCGCAGCATATACAGCCCCAACCCTGCCGACCCGCCGACCCACTCTCCGATGGTCGCGCCCACCACGCTATAGGTGACCGCTACCCGCAGCCCGGAGAAGAACGATGGCAGCGCCGCTGGGAGCCGTACGATCCGCCAGATCTGCCCCCGCCGTGCTCCCATGGCACGCAATAGCGCTACCAGGTCCGGGTCGGCAGAGGCCAACCCATCGGCAGTGCTGACCGCAATGGGAAAGAAGCAGACCAACACCACGATGATGACCTTTGGAAGCAGCCCAAAGCCAAACCAGATGATCAACAGTGGGGCAATGGCGAGTATCTGTACCGTCTGTGAGGCAACCAGGATCGGGTATAGCGCCCGCCGCAGGAACGACGAGATGTCGATGGCCGCCGCTAATCCCACACCGAGGATCAGGGCGATGGCCACTCCCAGCGCGGTTTCGAGCATCGTCGTTCCGATCGCCTCACCGAGCACATGGCGGGTTTCCCAACCTGCGCGGATCACCGCGCCCGGTGATGGCAGGATAAACGCCGATAACCCGCTGGCCCGCACGGTCGCTTCCCACATGAGAATCACGCAGGCCATCAACAGGAGGGGCGGTACAGCCTCCCGTGCCCAGCGCGGCGGTTTGTGCCATGTCTTGAGCATCACGATGAGGCCCTGTACTTTGCCACCTTCTCGTCGATGGTCGTTCCGCAGGTCTGGTCGCCGATCTTGATGATAGTCATCACTTTCTCTGCGCCCGCCTCGAAGCAGGCAAGGTGCGCCTGTTTGGCGACCTCCAACAGCGTATCAAGCGGTCCCTCCATCACCGTCTCCATTGGCCCGACTTCGTACTTCACCCCGCTGCGGGCGATGGCCTCGATGGCCCGATCAACCACCTGGTACACGTCCTCGACGAGCGGCAGCACCTGCACAGCCACATTCACAGTTCGATTCTTATCCACGCAACCCCTCCTACCATCCTGCGGCCTTGCGCTTGACTGCTGAAGCCCTGAAATACTGACACGCTACGCCTTCCCCGGCGTGTGGATGACCAGCAGCAACCCCTGGCGGAATGCCACCTGCGCCGTTGAGTCCTGCATCACGTTGCTGATCCCACGTGCTGGGCCAAAGCGAAGCGTCCCGCCACGCAGCTCATAGGCAAGTCGATGGGTCGTGATGCTTGTTACATCGCCTGCTAGCGGAATAAGCGAGATGGTATCCCCGGACCGCCCAGCGATCTCGCCGCCGGGCGGGCGCAGCAACCAGACTGTCTGTGCCCCATGCCACAGTTCGATACGTGCCCCAGTCAGGTCAGGATGAGCCAGCAGCAACACGTTAGCGAGGGTCATATCGATCCGCCCGCCGAAAGCTCCCAGCACGGCAACCTGCGCCGCGCCACGCCGGACTGCGTGGAGCAGCGCCAATTCCAGGTCCGTCTCATCCTTCTCAGCAGGAGCACGTTCGATATGGATCCCCGGCGACTTCAGTAAGTTGCCTGTCGGCCCATCGAGTGAGTCAAAGTCCCCGACCACAACGTTCACAGTCAACCCCAACGACAAGGCATGAAGACTGCCCGCGTCGGCTCCGATCACCAGCGCATCTTTCCACCCCTCCAGACGCGCCTTCAGCAATTCCGGCTCGCCGATCTCTCCATTGGAGAGCACAATCGCTCGCTCAGGCATGAACGCAATCAGCCACCCCCCGGCTGGGGAGTGGCTGTTGGTGTCGTGCTTGCACACTCCCTCCGCCGGCATGATCCGGATCAGGTTCCACGGGTCGATGCCGGTGGCGAACTCTCAGTTCGCCGAGGGCATCCTCTCAGCCTGGCTCTCCCAGACTCCCCTGTGCAGGTATTCAACTATCTTCTATAGAGTATAGCGCGCTTTGGATAAGGTTGCGAGGATCGTGCGCGGTTGGGCGCATGGGCGCCCACAGACAGCAACCTGCGGCCACTGAGTGTGCCGCTCCGCCCCCTCGAAAGGGTATGAGCATAGCAGCCACTTGGCATAGCCGGGAACCTGCCATTAGGGCCTGTGATTAGGCGATGGTGCGATGCGCCAACGAAGGGGAGCCTCACCCCCAGTTCGAGCGCCCACAATGCGCCCACCAGAATCGCGCGCAGCGAGGCTCGGGGTGAGGCCAAGCAATGCATCACACGCTTTAGGCAGCGGCTCAATTTCCCAGTTGCTTGTCCTCTAGGGTCACGCTTCCTGCTCCCTACTACAGCGAGATGCGCGCCCGGCCCCGCCGCGCGTTATAATGGGTAAGCATCCGGTGAGCATCCCTCTCACCTAACTTCAGTTGCTGTTTGTTTTCGTCTATCGAGTGCCCTTATGTCAGATGAAGATCGTGTCGTCTCCGGCCACAAGCGTTCTGAAGACCTCACCAGTGTTGATGCCGCTTTGCGTCCCAAAAGGCTCGATGATATCTACGGTCAGGACGCGCTGGTAGAGAACTTACGCATCCTGATCGAGGCCGCCCGGTCGCGTGGTGAGCCGCTGGATCACATCCTCTTCTACGGACCGCCCGGTCTGGGCAAAACCTCGCTCAGCCACGTTATGGCGAATGAGATGGGCGTCAACATCCGCGTCACCGCAGGCCCGGTGATTGAGCGGGCGGGCGATCTAGCTGCCATCCTGACCAACCTCCGCAAGGGAGATATCCTATTCATCGACGAGGTCCATCGGCTGGGCCGAGCCATCGAAGAGGTGCTCTACCCGGCGATGGAGGACTTCGCACTGGACATCGTGATTGGCAAGGGGCCAACCGCCCGCAGCATCCGCCTCAAACTGCCGCGCTTCACTGTGATCGGTGCAACCACACGTCTGGCGTTGATGACAGCCCCACTTCGCGCCCGCTTCGGGGCAGTGTTTCGTCTCGACTTCTACGGAGAGGAGGCGTTGCGCCGAGTTATCGAGCGTGCCGCCGCGCTGATGGAGATCGAGATTGACGCAGGGGGGATCGCTGAGATGGCTCGCCGGGCACGCGGCACGCCGCGCGTGGCCTTGCGGCTGCTGCGCCGTGTCCGCGACTTTGCTCAGGTGCGCGCCGATGGTGTGATCACGGCTGAAGTCGCCCAGGACGCGCTATCCCTCCTGGAGATCGACGAACTGGGACTGGATGATATTGACCGCCGGGTGCTGGATGCTATCATCAACAAGTTCGGCGGCGGGCCGGTGGGGCTGGAGACCATCGCTGCGTCAATCAGCGAGGAGGCCGACACGATCATGGATGTATACGAGCCATATCTGCTCCAGCTTGGCTTTCTGGAACGCACACCGCGCGGGCGTGTGGCAACCCCTCTGGCCTACCAGCATCTCGGCTATCCCAACCCGCGAACCGACCAGCCCCGTCTCTTCTGATCCCTTCCCTCTCTGCGTTCCTAACTCGCCTCCAACAAACCGCATCCCAACCGGCAGCCTGCGCTGTTTGATCAGCTAGGCCATAGAATGATAGCCGATCATTCCTTGACAGAGCAGGAGTTCACTCACCATGCCAGCATCAAGAAGTGTTTCTCCCGGCAGCAAAACGGTGCAGGTCTCTGCGCATCGCTTCGACACCACCGCGATCCGCCGCCGATTCCCGGCACTGCGCCAGATCGTCAATGGTGTGCGCCCCGTTTATTTTGACAACCCCGGCGGGACACAGGTTCCCGATATGGTCATAAGAGCAATGCGCCGCTATCTGGTTGAGATCAACTGTAACCAGCACGGCGCGTTTCACACAGCGCTGATGACAGATCGAATGATTCTGGATGCCCGATCGGCTATGGCTGATTTCCTTAACGCGCCAAGCGCGGACGAGATTGTGTTCGGGGCCAACATGACCACCCTGACCTTCCATATCAGCCGTGCTATCGGCCAGACGCTCAGTCGAGGTGACCAGATCATCGTGACACGGATGGATCACGATGCCAACATCTCTCCCTGGCTACTGCTGGCCCGCGACCTGGGTTTGAAGGTAAAGTGGGTGGACTTTGACCCGGCGACCGGGCTGCTTGATATGACTGGTCTGGAACGGGCGATCACAGTGCGGACGCGCTTGATCGCGTGCGTGTATGCCTCCAACGCGCTGGGGACGATCAACGATGTGCGGCGGATTGTCGAGCTGGGGCATGAAGCCGGGGCAATGGTGTACGTTGATGCTGTGCAGTATGCACCACATGGCCCCATTGATGTGCAGGCCCTTGACTGCGACTTTCTGGTGTGTTCAGCCTATAAGTTCTTCGGGCCGCACGTCGGAGTGCTGTATGGCAAGCGGGAGCACCTTGAGGGATTGCCTGCCTATAAGGTGCGCCCATCTCCCAACAGCATCCCTGAGCGGTGGGAGACCGGCACCAAGAACCATGAGGGCATCGCTGGCACGTTGGCCGCGATACAGTACCTTGAATGGATCGGTGAGCGGTTTGGCAAGCCATTTGAGAAGCAGGTCAAGGGCTACCGAGGAAGGCGGCGTACGCTGAAGCTGGCAATGCACGCGATCCAGGAGGTCGAGAAGCCCCTCAGCCGACGGTTGCTAGAAGGGCTAGCTCGGATCAGGAACGTCAGCGTAGCTGGCATCACTGACCCGGCGATGATTGACCAGCGTGTGCCGACGGTGATCTTCACCGTCAGGGGCAAAAGCCCCGCGCAGGTTGCCCGCGAACTGGGCGAGAAGGGTATCTATGTTTGGGATGGCAATTACTACGCGCTAGAAGTCATGGAACGGTTAGGCCGCGAGAAGCACGGTGGCATGGTGCGTGTTGGGGCAACGCACTACAACACGGTTCGGGAGGTCAACCGCTTCTTGCGGGAGCTGGCAACCATCGCCGATAATGGCCTGAAGGTTGTGGGAGCAGGCAATGGCGAGCAGGCCACTTCGCCCGAGGAGCCATCGAAGAAACCGAAGAAACTGGCTCGGCGCTCGCGCAGCAGGTCTCGCTTACAGGAGGGAATCATTGCCTGACTGCTCTGGCCTTCATGCCGGGTGGATCAGGACCCCGGCTGCGGGTTGGTGGGATCGCTCCCTCAGTTCTGGCTCACGAAGTCAACCGTCATCAGGTTCAGATCGCAACCGGGGATGGCTCGCGCCACAATCACATCACTCAGTGACGAACCGGTGGCTGGCTCAACAACCTGGAGGTGGTAGGTCGCGTCAGTCAGCGAGTCAGCGACCACGATCTTGTATCCTCCCAGTGCGTCCGTGAGGAGCACCTGTGCCCCGGCGGGATCGTCTGACCACCAGCGGATCGTGACACCGGCCAGTGCCGTGCCATTGGCGTCGATGACCCGGCCCTCAATCGTGGTGCGGTCGCAACCCGCTGGATCGGCACTATAACTCACTGCGTCATTCCGAAGCACAAAGCGTTGGTTTGGAGAGAGAGTGGCAGGGGGAGCCACTGGAGATGCCGTCTGGGCGCCCCCGCTGGAGACCAGCCGGCGGCAGGCGACCATTCCCCAGGCAAATAGCAGTACTTTAAGGAATCCCCGTCGCTGGAACGTTGAAAGTTGTTGAGATGCCATACTGCCAGTATACCAGCTTGGACCGCCTGCGCGAGTGAGTGACCTTATCGTGTAGGATAAGCGTTCGGCATTCATACGCTGGGGGTGCAGGTTTGGCGGCAGCGCCGCCCCGGAGGATTCCCCGCAGGGCCATGCAGGGATGTTATAATCGCGCTTGTGTACTCATCCATTCTCACCAGGGAATCCTATGCCTGCCCTTACTCTTGAACAGGTCGAACACATCGCTGAACTGGCGAAGCTGGCCCTCACTGATGAAGAGAAGGCCCGCTTCCGCGAACAGCTTTCCGCCATCCTGGACTATGCCGCTCGCCTGCAGGCCGTCGATACTGACGACATCCCGCCCACAGCTAACGTGTTGCCGGTTGATACAGTGCTGCGCGAAGATGTCTCGCGCCCTGCCATGCCCCGCGATGACATCCTGGCAAACAGCCCTGCCAGCGAGCAGGGTATGTTCCGCGTTGATGTGATCCTGGAGGAGGAGTGAGCAATGGCTGGGAGCCTGACTGATCTGACCATCACCGAGGCTGCTGCTCTGCTTGAGCAAGGGACGATTACCTCTGTCGAGCTGGTACAGGCCCATCTGGATCGCATTGCCGCGCTGGATGGGCGTATCGGTGCCTATCTGACCGTCACCGCCGGGCAGGCCCTCGATGCTGCCCACGCCGCTGACGAGCGCCGCCGCCAGGGTGAAACCGATCCTCTGCTGGGCATTCCCATCGCCTACAAGGATGTGCTATGCACGCGCGGCATTGAGACGACGTGCGGATCGCGCATCCTGAAAGGTTATCGCCCACCTTACGACGCCACTGCCGTTGAACGGCTGGCCCGGCGTGGCGCAGTGATCCTCGGCAAGACCAACATGGACGAGTTCGCAATGGGGTCGTCCACCGAGAACTCGGCCTATCAGATCACCCGCAACCCCTGGGACTTAGAGCGCGTGCCTGGCGGATCGAGCGGCGGCAGTGCGGCAGCGGTCGCGGCACGGATGGCTCCCCTTGCATTGGGTACAGATACCGGCGGCAGCATCCGGCAGCCTGCGGCGCTGTGCGGTGTGGTGGGCCTCAAGCCCAGCTACGGGCGTGTCTCGCGTTATGGGCTGGTTGCCTTCGCCTCATCGCTCGACCAGATAGGCCCATTCACCCGCACAGTCGAGGATGCGGCGTTAGCCCTGGGGGTGATGGCTGGGCATGACCCGCTTGATTCCACCTCCGCGCCCCTCCCCGTGCCTGACTACACTGCTGCCCTGACAGGCGATGTGCAGGGGGTGAAGATCGGCGTGCCAGATGAGTATTTCATCGAAGGGATCGAACCCGCCGTCGCTGAGGCTGTTCAGGCGGCGATTGATCTGTTGGCAGGGATGGGAGCCTCGGTACAGCGCGTCAGCCTACCTCACACCGATCTGGCACTACCCGTGTACTACTTGGTGGCTCCGGCAGAAGCATCAGCCAACCTGGCACGCTTCGATGGGGTGCGCTACGGCCCGCGCGTTGAGGGTGGGGAGATGTGGGAGACATATCGCCAGACACGCGGCGCGGGCTTCGGCCCGGAGGTTAAGCGGCGCATCATGCTGGGGACGTATGCTCTCTCAGCAGGTTACTACGATGCCTATTACCTGAAAGCGCAGAAGGTCCGCACGCTGATCAGGCAGGACTTCGAGCGCGCCTTCGCCGAGGTGGACGTGATCGCCTGCCCTGTCTCACCCACCACAGCTTTCCGTATCGGTGAGCGGATGGATGACCCACTCCAGATGTATCTGTCCGACGTGTTTACTCTGGCAGTGAATCTGGCGGGTATCTGTGGGGTTTCACTGCCCTGCGGCTTCGATGAGAGAGGGCTGCCAGTTGGTTTACAGATCATCGGCCCGGCGTTTGGTGAGGAACGAATTTTGCGCGTGGGGTATGCGTACCAACAGGTCACGGACTGGCACACCCACGCGCCCGCCTTGGGGTGAGTAGACCGGGGTTATCGCTCGGAGTTGGCCTCACTGGGAGCGAGAAGGCAGAGCAGCAAGCCAAGGTTGGATACACCCATCGGGGAGTATCGGTGCCGGGGGTGTGGGCGGAAGCAGATGCCAGCGCCAAGACCACGCAGCACAAGGCCATCCAGATGGATGTGGATCGGGAACCAACAAGGTCCACATCATCACCCAGGTAGACTGGGGAGTTGGTCGCCGAGCGCAGCCATGAAAAAAACCTCCCGCCAACCCTCGACCGCTCGCCGCAGGCTCAGCGCTATGACTCTGACGTCCTTGCGGCTTACGATGGCCTGGCCTATGCCAAGGACTTTGTGTGCTCGCGATCCTATCCAATCCCTCTGTTCCTTTTCTTGACAACCGCTACCCCCGACGGCATAATCATGCCCAACTGCAATCCTGAATGGCGTTGATGGAGACGGGTGTGCGGCGTGTGGCGTCGCCAGGGAGACCGGGCCACAGACTGCGAGCTTGGTTCGATTGCCTGCCGCAACGTTCCCTCCGGAGCCGATGGGTGAACGACCGCCTCTGTGTGTGACCAGTAGCCCATTCCGGTGTGCCCGCCGTTATCGGGGCGGCCAATCGCGCGCAAGCGCGCGCCGCTGGCGCAGAGGGGGCGGATCGACACGATCTGCCACGCAGGGTGGTACCGCGCGAGCTTCCAACAGCTCCCGTCCCTGAACAGGGGTGGGGCTTTTTGTTTTCGACTTGTAGCGGATGGGTATCAGTTGGTAATCCATCCCTGGAAGAGGAGATGTTATGCTGGATCAATTGCAAGAAATTGAGACGCAAACGCTTAGACGGCTTGAATCCATCACTGACAGCGAGACCCTGGCACAGTTGTTTCGGTTGGTGCTGGGCGACAAAGGCACGCTCAAGATGATCCTGCGCTCGCTGGGCCAGCTTCCTGCCGATCAGCGCCCCGCCGTTGGTCAGCGGGCCAACGAGGTGCGGATTAAGCTGGAAGAGGCGTTCGCCGCCCGCGAGGAAGTCATCCGCGCGCAGGAATTGGATCGCAACCTGGCCGAAGGAGCCATTGACGTGACGCTGCCAGGCCGTCGCTTGCCGATGGGGCGGATTCATCCGGCCAACCAGGCGTTGCGCGAGATAACGGCGATCTGGGCGGAGATGGGCTTCCAGGTATTTCGCAGCCCAGACGTGGAAACGGACGACAACAACTTCACGCTGCTGAACATGCCGCCGCACCACCCAGCCCGCGATATGTGGTCTACCTTCTTTACAACACAGGAAGGCGTGATCCTGAGGACGCACACCTCACCTGGCCAGATTCACGCCATGCGCGCCTTCGCACCTGAGCCGATCCGCGTGATCCTGCCGGGGATGTGCTACCGCTACGAGCAGGTCAGCGTCCGCCACGAGATGCAATTCAACCAGGTCGAAGGGCTGGCGATTGGCCCCGGCATCCGCTTTACTGATCTGAAGGGCACGATGGCGGCCTTCGCGCGGCGGTTCTACGGGCAGGATCGGCAGGTGCGCTTTCGCGCCTCGCACTTCCCATTCACCGAGCCGAGCATGGAGGTCGACGTGGAGTGCATCCTGTGTGACGGGGGGGGCTGCCCGGTGTGCAAGCACACTGGCTGGCTGGAGATTGCCGGGTCAGGCATGGTTCATCCAGTGGTGCTGAGGAACGGTGGCTACGACCCGGCGAAGGTCTCTGGGTTCGCATTCGGTATGGGCGTCGAGCGCAGCGTCATGCTCAAGCACGGGATTCAAGATATCCGCGTGTTCTGGGGGAACGATTTGCGGCTTCTGGAACAATTCTAAGCATCAGAACGGGTGGCGGCTCTGAGGCTTGTCTCCACCAAGCGGCAATGGGGGTTAAACAATGCGTGTACCGATTTCGTGGCTGAAAGACTATGTAGATATCCCGATCTCCATCGAGGAGTTGGCCCATCGCCTGACCCTGGCTGGGCTGGAGGTGACATCCATCGAATACATTGGCATCCCGGCGGGTGATGTGCGCGGCATCGGCCACGACACCCATCTCGCTGTGCCCATCTCAACCGATCATCTGGTATGGGATCGGGAGAAGATTGTCATCGGGCATATCCTGGAGGTCAAGTCACACCCCAATGCCGACCGGTTGGTGTTAGCCCTGGTCGAGTCCGGCATCGGCGAGGTCGAGACAGTGGTCACCGGTGCGCCGAATCTGTACCCATACAAAGATCAGGGGCCGCTCGACCCACCGCTGGTTGCGCCCTATGCCCGCGAGGGCGCGGAAGTGATCGATGGCCACAAAAACGACGGCTCGCGGCTGGTCATCAAGCCGCGCAATCTGCGCGGGATTGACAACAGGAGCATGGTTTGCTCGGAGAAGGAGCTGGGACTATCCGGTGAGCACGAGGGCATTCTGTTGCTGGAAACGGACGCCCCGCCCGGCACGCCGCTTCAGGATGTGCTGGGCGATGCGGTGCTCGACATTGAACTGACGCCGAACATGGCCCGCAACTTCTCGATGTTAGGCGTGGCCCGCGAGGTGGCGGCGCTGACGAGCGGGAAGGTGCGTTACCCTCCGCTCGACGTGATCGCCACCGGCCCCCCAATCCAGGGGCAGGTCAGCCTCGCCATCCACGAGCCAGAGATCAACCCGCGCTTCACGCTGGCGCTAATCAAGAATGTGACCATTGCTCCCTCGCCGAAGTGGATGCAGCGGCGGCTGCGTCTGGCTGGTATGCGCCCGATCAATAACGTGGTGGACATCACCAACTACGTAATGCTGGAAACGGGCCAGCCGCTCCATGCCTTCGATTACGACGTGCTGGCGAGGCGCGCCGGGGGCCAAGCGCCGACCATCATCACCCGGCTGCCGGAGGAAGGCGAGACGCTTACCACGCTGGATGGGGTGACTCGCCAACTTGACCCATTCACCATTCTGGTGGCGGATACAGCGGGTGCGCTCAGCCTGGGCGGGATTATGGGTGGCGCGGAGTCGGAAATCTACGATGCCTCAGCCCACATCCTCGATGCGCAGGGGACCGAGATCAAAGAGGGGGAGGAAAAACAACACAGCAAGGCCGATGCCCGACCACATAGCACGACCAATGTACTGCTCGAGGCGGCAGCGTGGGACTATATTAACATCCGCCGAACGCTTCAGGCGCAGCGCGAGCGCGGTAAGGAGATATCGTCTGAGGCCGGCGCACGCTTCAGCCGGGGCGTGCATCCTGCGCTGGCGCTAGTGGGGCTGAAGCGCGCCATCGAGCTGATGCGGCAGCTCGCAGGCGGGGAGATCGCAGTGGGTGTGATAGACGAATACCCACGTCCCACGTCGGTTGTAGTGGTCGATCTGCCGCTGAGCGAAGTCAGAAGGTTGCTGGGCGTCGCGCTGACACAGGATGAAGTCACGGCGATCCTGGAAGGGCTGGAGTTTGGCGTCGAGCGCGTTGGCACGGATGCATTGCGGGTCACTGTGCCCGATCACCGGTTGGATATCGGGGCGATCCATCATCCGAGCGAGGCGGACATCCAGGAGTTGATCGCGCAGGCCGATCTGCTCGAGGAGATCGCGC
The DNA here is from genome assembly GCA_034434995.1 of Anaerolineae bacterium. GTDB lineage: Bacteria > Chloroflexota > Anaerolineae > Aggregatilineales > UBA3940 > DAOTYF01. The sequence continues at coordinate 51,154 of DAOTYF010000076.1, read as the reverse complement.
GCATCTACGGCTATGACCGCCTGCCCACCACGATGATCGCCGATGTGTTGCCGCCCCAGAGGAGCAACGAGCAACTGGCCCATGAGGAGATGGTGCGCGATGTGCTGGTTCGCTCCGGGCTTCAGGAGGTCGTCACCTATCGCCTCACTGCGCCAGAACATGAGGCATTGTTGACGCCTCCCGGCGCAACATCGGCCTGGCCTGACGCTCCCTATGTGACTATCACCAACCCGATCAGTGCTGACCGAACGGTGATGCGCCATACGCTGCTGGCCTCTATGCTCGACGTGCTGTCAGCCAACGCTCGCTGGCGCAACCGCTTGGCCTTGTTCGAGATCGGCAAAATATATCTCCCGGTGGAAGGTCGATCACTCCCCGACGAGCCAACCCACATCTGCATTGCGCTCACCGGTCCGCGTGATCTGCCTGGATGGCAGGATGGTTCTTCGGATGGGTCTGCCCTGATGGATTACTTCGACCTGAAGGGCGTGATTGAGTGCTTGATCAGTTCGCTGCACCTGTCGGGAGGGGTATTCGAGGCTTGCCAGCACCCCACCTTCTTCCCTGGACGGGTGGCGAGTCTCAGGATCGGCGAGAAGCTCATAGGTACACTGGGGGAGCTTCATCCATTAGTGCGCGAGGCGTTCGGCCTGCCCCCCCAGCCGGTGATGGTCGCTGAGCTAGCCATGGAGCCACTGGCGGCGGGCATCAGCGGGCAGCATCCGGTCGCGCCTATCTCCGCTTTTCCGGCGGTTTACCAGGACATCGCGGTAGTGGTGGATGAGGGCATATCAGCCGCTAGAGTCGAGGCGACGATCTGGCAAGCAGGAGGTGCGCTGCTGCGCGATGTCCGGCTGTTTGACGTATACCGGGGCGAACAGATTGGCGAGGGCAAGAAGAGTCTCGCTTACAGCCTGACCTTCCAGGCTGATGACAAGACTCTGCGCGACAGGGACGCAGACGCACTTCGTGCCCGGATCGTGCGCGCGCTGGAATCCGCTATCGGCGGCAGACTGCGGACCTGAGAATCGGGCTGCCTACCCTACCCGAACTGAGTGGCCTGGTGTATTACCTGATTTCGCTGGCCCGACAGTAGGCGCATGTCGGTTTGTCGCATAACATGAAGTTGGGGTCGGCCCGGATACGTGCCTCAGCATAGGCCAACATAGGCCGGATGGCGATCAGTTCGCAGCGCGCCAACCCGATTTTTGTCACCCGCGCAAAGTCCATCAGATCGGCCCAGATGGCATTGAAACCTTCCCTGTCGCCGGGGAGGTGGTGTAGCTCCTCGATGTCATTGAGCGTCAACGCCCAGCGAATGAACGTTCGGCGACCTGCTCGTTGCTCTGCCAGATGCAATGCAACATTGTGGCGCTGATCCAGCCCCATCAGCAGAACATACCCATCGTGCGCTTCAAGCCATGTGATCGGCCCCAGCGGCGTTTCGCGGGTCTGCGAGGAGAGCGCTTCACGAGCGCGCGGCCCCTGTGCCACAAAGGACAGGATCGGGTGGGTGCTACGTAGCGTGTCCGCATCTTTGCGTAATGCCTCTGCGACCACCCCGCAATCTGGGTGGACAGGCAGGTCGGGCCGGAAAATGTCCGCTCGCGCATTGATCGTCTCCCCTGACCCGTATTCGATGGCGTTGTCTGGCGGGCCGGTCTGCGGGATGACCTGAGTCTGGTAGGTGAAGGCTGGCATAATGACCGTGCCCGCTGCGGCCAGGATCGCCGCCGTGACCGCTTCTGCGCCGCCCTTGACCGGCCCCAGCGCGCTCAATCCGACATGCGCGATCACATCCTGGCCATTGAGGCCCAGCCCCTCGCGTAATTGCTGCTCGATCTCCCGCGCGGTGAGTTCCTCTGCCATGCTCTACCCCTTGATCACTGCAATGGGCACCAGCCGCGCCACCCGGCGGGCGATCCCCGCCCCGCTCACGACTCGCACTACCTCATCCACATCTTTGTATGCTTGGGGAGCTTCTTCCGCCAGGCCAGGCATACTTCCCGCCCGCACCTCGATCCCGCCCTGTTGAAGCTCATCGCGCAGCTTATCGCCGCGAACCTGCTTCTTGGCCTGGCTACGGCTCATCGTGCGCCCCGCTCCGTGACAGGTGCTGCCGAATGTCTGCTCCATACTGCCCGGCGTGCCAACCAGTATCCAGCTTGCCGTGCCCATCGATCCGGGCACCAACACGGGTTGGCCAATGCTCCGATACTCCGGTGGTAATCCCTCGAAGCCGGGGCCGAAGGCGCGCGTGGCCCCTTTGCGATGCACTACCACCTCGGTTTCCTTACCGTCCACCCTATGCTTCTCAACTTTCGCCATGTTGTGCGCAATATCGTAAACCTGGTGCAGATGAGAGTCTAGGCCCGATTTTGCCAGCACAACTTCAAAACTCCGGCGGATATGATAGGCCAGCACCTGGCGATTGGCGAAGGCAAAGTTGGCTGCTGCACACATCGCAGCGTAATACGCCTGCCCCTCTGGCGACTGGAACGGTGCACAGATCAGTTGGCGGTCCGGCAACTTGATCCCATACTTGTGGACAGCCCCTTGGAACTCATCCACATAGTCGGTGCAGATCTGGTGCCCGAACCCACGCGAGCCGCAGTGAATCTGGGCCACGATTCTCCCTTCGGCGATGCCCATCGCGGCGGCAGCTTCCTCATCGTACACCTCATCGATCACGTCCAGTTCGATGAAGTGGTTGCCCGCACCCAGCGTGCCCACCTGGCTGATTCCACGCTCCCAGGCACGCTTGCTAACGTGGGCCGGATCGGCGCCCTTGAGCCGCCCGCCTTCCTCAGTGCGCTGCACATCCTGACGCTCAGCGTAGCCTGCATCAAGTGCCCACTCCGCGCCGCGCAGCAGCAGCTTCTCGAACTCCTTGGCGCTCAGGTTGAGGCCACCCCCTTTGCCGACCCCGCTGGGGCAGGTACGGTACAATTCCGAGGCCAGTGCGGGTAGGTATGGCTCGACTTCCGCTAGGGTGAGCTGACTTGCTAGCACACGAACGCCGCAGTTGATGTCGTAGCCGACCGCGCCCGGTGAGATGACGCCATCCAGGGTGCGCGAGGCAACAACGCCCCCGATAGGGAATCCATATCCCTGGTGGATATCCGGCATAGCAAGAGCGTACTTTACCAGCCCTGGCAACGTCGCGGAATTGACCAGTTGGGTGGCCGATTCGTCCGACAGCGCTGCCTCAAGCAGCGGTTCGCTGGCATAGAGCCGCGCCGGGACGCGCATATCCTCACGAAATGTGGCCGGGACCTCCCACACAAACTCGGAGACACGCTTGAAATCCTGCTTGCGGATAGCCATCGTTTCCTCACCCCTAAACATCAAATACGATCACTGTTTCCAAACCTGCATCGGCCGGGCGAATAGCCAGCAGGTGATACGTCACCGCCTTGATGTGCTTGCGAAGCGCCTCCTGCGGTGGTCCGCCGCTGATCTCTGCCTCCAGCGCGGTGCCATCCACATACTGAACGCGAATCTCGGAGAACACGATCCCCTGCTCTTCGACCCGGTACAGCAGCTCGGTGAGCCACTTCACCAGCAGCGCCTCTGCATCGGGGGCCTGAACGCGGATTGTCTCTCGCAGCGTGACCTGCGTCGGTGCAGAATCGCCTAGCAGACTCATCATACCGCGCGCAGCGTGCTCGAACAGCGCCCGCAGGTCATCGCCGCGCACGCGCAGTGCCCAGTCGGCAGTATGGTCAACCTCTTCCCAGGGTGGGACGCTCATCGATTCGCCCTCTGCAGCAGCAGTTGTCTTCATTCTCAGTATAAAGGGTGTTTAGGCACGTGCCAAAATGATTCCGCGCAATTGCGCCCTGTGCCTGGGGGACTACAATAAGGCGTCGTCTGCTCTACCAGGGGGAAGCACGTGGAGGAATTAAAGGCTCGCATTCTGGCAGAGGGGAAGAATCTGGGTCGGGGCATCCTCAAGATTGACAGCATCCTTAACCATCAGATTGACTCTGCGTTAATGGCCGCCATGGGCCGCGAGATCGCTCGCCGGTTCAAGGATGCCGGGGTGACGCGCATCCTGACCGCCGAGGTGTCTGGCATTGCCCCGGCGCTGGTCGCCGGGATCGAGATGGGCCTGCCAGTCGTCTATGCACGCAAGCACAAGCCAATCACCATGCAGGAGCCGGTGTACGTTGAGACAGCCCCCTCGCACACCAAAGGCGACGAGGTCAACCTGATGGTTTCGCCGGAGTTTATCCACGCAGGCGACCGCGTCCTGATCGTGGATGACTTCCTTGCCACCGGCAAGACCATCTATGCGCTGGCTCAGATCGTGCTGCGAGCTGGGGCGTCGCTAGCGGGGGTGATCTGTGTGGTCGAGAAGACCTTTGAGGGAGGACGCAGCTATCTTGCCGAGCTAGATACACGCATTGAGGCGCTGGCCACGATCGTCGCAATGGAAGGCGACACGATCACGTTTGCGGACTGACTTAGCCATGCCCCACGACACGATCCTTATCCTGGATTACGGGTCCCAAACTGCCCAGTTGCTCGCCCGGCGGATTCGTGAGATCGGTGTGTACAGCGAGTTACTCCCTTGGAATGTGCCTCCTAACCGCATCCGCGATCTGAATCCGAAAGGGATCATTCTCTCAGGCAGCCCGGCCAGCGTCTACCAGCCGGGTGCGCCGACTCTGCCGCCTGTTGTGCTTGAGTTTGGCGTGCCGGTGTTGGGCATCTGTTATGGGATGCAGCTCCTAGCTCATACGCTTGGCGGGCAGGTGGCGGCCTCTGCACAGCGCGAGTATGGCCCTGCAGCGCTGGAGACGACTCCCGGTGTGCTGCTGTGGGAAGGTTTGCCCGCCGTGCTCGATGTGTGGATGAGCCATGCCGATCGCATCGAGGAGCCGCCACGTAGCTTTACCCCTCTGGCCCGCACCGGGAATTCACCCATCGCTGCGATGGGCGACGTGTCGCGCGGCTGGTATGGAATCCAATTCCATCCTGAAGTCTCCCATACCTCCCATGGCACACAAATCCTTGCTAACTTTGCCTTACGTATCTGCGGTTGCACCCCAGACTGGACCCCTTCGGCCTTTGTTGAGGAAGCCATTAGCCAAGCCCGCACGCGCATTGGCAGGGAGCGTGTGTTACTGGGATTATCGGGCGGTGTCGATTCGTCGGTGACAGCAGCCTTGCTGCACCGCGCAATCGGTAACCAGTTGGTGAGCGTATTCATCGATCACGGTCTGCTGCGTAAGGGCGAAGCCAGGCAGGTAATCAGCACCTTCCAACGTGCACTGGGCCTGAACCTGGTGACAGTCGACGCCAGCCAGGACTTCCTCAGCGCGTTGCGTGGTGTCACCGACCCTGAGGAAAAGCGGCTGCGCATCGGGGAGTTATTCGTACGGTACTTTGAGCAAGAGGCCCGCAGATTGGGGGCTATCCGGTTTCTGGCACAGGGCACGATCTACCCGGATGTGATCGAGTCAGCCGCCCCCGATCGCGCTCAGGCGCAGCGGATCAAATCGCACCACAACGTAGCCGGGCTGCCTGACGATATGGCCTTCGAGCTGGTTGAACCGCTGCGCTATCTGTTCAAGGACGAAGTGCGGCGGGTCGGGGAGACACTAGGGCTGCCGGCGGAGATCGTGTGGCGGCAACCCTTCCCAGGGCCAGGGCTGGCGGTCCGCTGCCTAGGTGAGATCACGCAGGAACGGCTGGAGCGGCTTCGCGCTGCCGATGCCATCTTCGTTGAGGAGCTGCTCGCCGCGGGGATGCTGCGGGACGAGACAGCCCAGGCGTTCGCCGTGCTACTGCCGGTGCGTAGCGTGGGCGTGATGGGTGATGGCCGCACCTATGGGGAAACGGTTGCGTTGCGTGCCGTCACCACCGACGACTTCATGACTGCCGACTGGGCCCGCCTGCCACCCGACCTGTTAGCGCGGGCCAGTGCACGGATCGTCAATGAAGTGCCGGGCGTGGTGCGCGTGGTGTACGATGTAACCAGCAAACCCCCGGCCACGATTGAGTGGGAATAGCAACAATCATGAGCTGGGGGATGTGCTGGGCGGATATCGTGGCTGCGATTGGGGCAGTGGCATCCATGAAGGAGAACATGGTATGCCCGTAGAGCCTGTTTGATGGAGCGTACTATAGCTGCACGGTAGCAAACCCTGCGTTACCACCCGCCCTGGCGCAGATGGTATAATCCCGGCGCTAAACTCCGGGAGCGCGCAAAGCGTTGGTTGCCCCTCTGCGTCCTGCGCGCTTTCCGTGCTTTGCGTGCCCAGGTATCCACGCAGAGGGAGTGATTTCCTAACAATGTCTTGTGGAGTCTGCTTTGTTCGAGCGCCTGTTTGCCATCCGCGGATCGAAGAACCGGCTACCAGCCCTGCTGATAACGCTGGGGATCGGCGCGCTATTGATCACGGGCGGGGTGACACTGCGAGTACGGCAGGATCAGGTGGCGGTAGCTGCCGCTAGCGGCACGCAGACCGCCCTGGCCCCTACGTTGACCCCCTCGTTCACGCCGACCAGCAGCGATACTCCGACACCTTCGGAGACGCCCACGCCGTCGGAAACACCCACCCGCACCCCAACCGGGACTCGCCCGCCGACTGAGACGCCTACCCCCTCCCCCACGGCCTCGCCGACGCCTGTCCCGGCAGCCACGGTGCGCATTGATACTGGTACATACGCCACACCGGCCACGCCTCCTGCAACGGCCATCCCGACCCCCGTCGCTCGGCTCAATGTGCCGAGGGAAGTGGTCAACATCCTGTTGATGGGCAGCGATAAACGCCCCGACGATGGCGGCTACCGCACCGATACGTTGGTGGTGGTTTCGATCAACAAGGCCGAGGGCACGGTCAATATGCTGTCGATCCCGCGTGATCTGTATGTGTACATACCGGGCTACACAATGGCGCGGATCAACGTAGCCGATTCACGTGGGGCGGCGGTAGGCTGGCCAGGCGGCGGGCCAGGGCTGGTCAAAGAAACGTTGCTGTATAACTTCGGCATCACCATTCATCATTATGCGCGGGTGGACTTCGATGGATTCAAGGAGATCGTCGATATCCTGGGTGGGATTGACATCCCAGTGGATTGCGCTCTGACGGGCCACCGTCTGCGCGATACGTCGGTGAGCGCCAATGACTTCGCCACTTACCAAGAGTGGGTTGATTACACCGGCGACGATGCGAACTGGATCGAGTACACACTGCCGGTGGGCGTGCACCGTCTGGATGGGTATATGGCGCTGTGGTACTCCCGCGTGCGTGAGGGGTCGAGTGACTTTGACCGTGCTCGACGCCAACAGCAGGTGCTGCGTGCTATCCTATACACGGCTCGCAGCCGGGGTCTGCTGACCCTGACTCGCGTGCCGGAGTTGTGGCAGCAGTACAACGATCTGGTTGATACCGATATGGGGCTGGGCAACCTGCTAGAATTGCTGCCTATTGCTGCCGACCTGGAGCCGAACGAGATACGCAGCTACATCATCTGGCCGGGCTACCTGACCGCTTGGACGGAGCCGGGCACGAACGCCAGCGTCTTTCTGCCCAACCCCGGCCTCTCTGAGGACTTGATCGCGTTGGCGATGCAACCCCCTGCCCAGAACTACGTCGTGCAGAACTCCGTGCTGGTGGAAGTTCGCAACGGGACAGGCATCGAGCGACTGGATGAGGTGGCTGCCGACCGGCTGGGCTGGGAGGGGCTGGAGGCGATCCCGACAGGCAGGGCAGCGGAAGCGCCGAACTTCCCGCGCACGGTGATTTACGATTACACCGGACGGCAGAAAACTCGCCAGTTGATCTTGATGCAGCACCTGCTGCGCGTGGCCGACGCAGACGTGATTGCCCAGCCCGACCCCAACCGGATGGTGGATTATGTGGTCATCCTGGGAGGCAACTACCAGAGCTGTGGCCGGAATTGACAGTCGGCGCTCCGGCAAGCCGCCAGGATGCGATCAAGTCGTTCCCAGGTCGGCGTCGAGAATCTCCTCGTGCTCACGCTCGCGGCGGCGACGTATGAGCAGCAGCAAGATGATCAGGATCATCGCGCCAACGATAAGCAGCACCAGGAGCAACAGGATCAGGCTGGGGGGCGATGGTAGGACGGGCTGGGTTGGCACACGGGCAAAGGAGCAGCCTTCGGCACACAGAGGCTGGTCTCTGCCGGGCGTAGACTGAAAGCAGACCTCACCTTCGTCTAGCGAAGTGGCGTGGAAGACCGTGCAGGCCCCACTGGCGATACAATCCAGTAGACGCATGGCATCGAGATTGGCATCGGGCACGGCCAGGATGGGGTCGAAGGGGATGCAAACCTCATCGGGCGGGGTATCACAGATAACCCAGTAGATGGGCCGGTAGCCCCCCGTCACTTCGACCAATGCTTCCACCACATCCGCGTGGATGGCATCGCTCCCGACGAGACGGCAGTTGGCCGGGATAGGGGTGGGGGTAGGAGTAGGCCCCCGCTCTTCCTCCGCCGCGGTAGGGGTGGCAGTTGGCTCTGTGTTTGCTTCGGTGGTGGATTCTTCCGTGGCTTCGGGTTCCGACGTAGCAGGGAGAGGGCTAGCTTCCTCCAGCGTGGCAGCCAGGATTGGAGTGCGGGTGGGAATAAGCGTTAAAGAAGGTGTGGCGCTGGGCGGGTCGCAATCGAGCGGGCAGTTAGCAAATTCTTCAAAAGCGCTGCATACACCGTCACCGCAGGTCCGGTGCGGCGTGCAGTCGGCCTGGCAGGCGTTGATCTCGTCCGGCGCACAAATTTGATCCCCGCACACAGGTGGGCAATCGCCGCAGTTGTAAGTTCCCTCATCGCGGTCTGGCTCACACAGGCCATCGTTGTCGCAGCCCGTATCTGGCTCATCGCAGGGGCCGCAGTCAGCGGGGCAGGTCGCACAGGTCTCGCCGTTGGTGGTGTCGCAGATTCCATTAGGGCTGCTGCCGGAGCATCCTCCTGGCCCGGATGGTCCATAGGGAGGTGGGACGGAGGCCATGGAGGGTGGGGCAGCCATCCACCAGAAGATAGCCAGAGCGCCAGCAGCAGCGGACATGCCAACCGCCAGCAGCCAGTGTGCCGACCCCTGTGCCTGCCGGGGATGTGTTTGCCGGTGTTGCACCATCAGTCTCCCTGCCCACAAATGCAGTCACCAAGCGCAGAATAACATGGGCTGAATCCTGCTGCAAGAGGGAGATACCCCCATTTCCCCGCTGGGCGTTCGCGGTGTGTCTGAACACCAGCAAGCTCGGGGATGACGCAGTTGAGACAGATCAGCTGCTGTGAGGGCTTTGACGGGATAGCAAGGCAAGGCTACACTGGAGAAGCACGCTGGCGTGATCAGGCGCAGCAGCGGGGAGCGGCTTGATCCATGACCTATAGCGATCTACAGCAGTTGGAAACGTGGCGGGGACATATCCGTGTGCTGGCTGAGGAGATCGGGCCACGCGGATCGACCCGCGAGGGTGAGCATCGGGCAGCGAGTTATTGCGCTGAGGTGCTCAGTAGCCTCGAACTGGCCCCCCGCGTGGAGACCTTTCAGAGCGCGGTGACGATCTATGGCCTGCACCTGGCCGTTGCGGGAGGAATGCTGCTTTCGTACCTGGTCTACCCGCTGGGAGGACGAATCGGGGCAGCAGTGGCGCTAGCTCTGGCCCTGGTAGCGGTGGGGTCTCAGAGCCTGGAGCTGCTGTTTCTCGATAACCCGATCCGCCGCCTGCTGCCCCGCGCGCCGAGCCAGAACATCGTGGCAACGATCCTGCCGTCTGGGGAGCACCGGCAGGATTTGATCCTGATGGGGCATCTGGATACTAACCACGCTGCGCTGATCTTTCGCTCGACGGGCTGGATCAACTTCTGGCGAGTGGCAGCTACGACCATCTACTTCAACTTCGTGGCGTTGGTTGTGTTATACGCGGTCGGGCTGGCCACGCAGTCGCCATTGATCTGGCCCTGGCTAACCTTTCCCGGCGCGATCTGTGCGCTGGTCCTCGGTGGGCTGATGTTGGAAGGCGAGCTGGCTCCCTTCAGCCACGGGGCCAATGACAATGCCACTGCTGCCGGGCTGGTGCTAGCGCTTGGCGAGCGGCTGAGGGCCGAACCGTTGACGCATACGCGGGTGTGGCTGGTCTGCACAGGCTGCGAGGAAGTCAAGCACTACGGCGCACAGGATTTCTACCGCCGCCACCGTGCGGAGCTGGTGAAACCGCGCGCATTGGTGTTAGAGATGCTGGGGCGCGATGGCCCGGGCTACCTGGTGCGCGAAAGCACCATCAACCTGTTTACAACACGCGCTTCACCGGAAATGATTGCGCTGGCTGAAGCCGTGGCGCAGCAGCATCCTGAACTGGCCGCGCACCCGACACAAGTTGGCGGGGGGCATACGGAGATGGTGGATGCGATCCGCGCGGGCGTCCCGGCGATCACGGTGATCGGGATTGACGAGGGCGGGACGCGGTTCGCTTACGATGGGCCTGCTCTATACTGGCATCACAAGGACGACGTGTTCGCCAATCTGATCCCGCAGGTGCTGGATCGGAACTATGCCTTTGTCTGGGCACTGGTGGAGGCCATCGAGGCATTGTCCAATGTGTGATACGGTGGTTGCTCTGGGTAACGTCACTGCTGATGGCGTGACGATCTTCGGTAAGAACTCGGATCGGGAGCCGAATGAGGCTCACCACCTGCTGCGCGTTCCAAGCGCGAAGCATGTGCCGGGCAGCAGGGTGCAGTGCACCTATATCGAGGTTCCGCAGGTCGGAGAAACGTATGAGGTGCTGCTTGCCAAGCCCTTCTGGATATGGGGCGCTGAGATGGGAGCCAATGAACACGGCGTTGCCATCGGCAACGAGGCAGTTTTCACGAAGGTCCCCTACGAGAAAAAGCCCGGCCTGATCGGGATGGATCTGCTGCGGCTGGCGCTGGAACGAGCCAGGACCGCCAGAGAGGCCCTCGACGTGATCACAGCCCTGCTGGAAACGTACGGCCAGGGCGGCAACTGCGGCTTTCAGCACCCTATCTACTATCACAACAGCTTCATCATCGCCGACCCTACCGACGCCTGGGTACTGGAAACAGCGGGCAGACAGTGGGCTGCCGAGCAAGTCAGGGATATTCGCACCATCTCTAATGGGATCACCATCCAGGGTGAATGGGATCTTGCCTCGGATGATCTGGTGCAATACGCCGTTGAACGAAAGTGGTGCCGGGGGCGTGATGACTTCAACTTTGCGCGATGTTATTCTGAGCCGGTGTACACCCGATTCAGCGACTGTCGCCATCGGGAGTGCCGCACCCGCGATGTTCTGGCTGCTGCGCGAGGGGCGATCACGGTTGAACATGTGATGAACGCCCTGCGCGATCACGGGGAAGGGGCCGGGCCAGGCTGGACACCCGGTCGGGGGATCACCGGCGCCGAGGTGTGTATGCACGCCGGGTTCGGGCCGATCCGCCAGAGCCAGACCACTGGTTCGATGGTCTCCCACCTTGCGCCAGGTACTCAGGCGCACTTCGTGACCGGGACGGCAGCCCCCTGCATCAGCCTTTTCAAGCCGGTCTGGCTGGGCGCCGAATTGCCTGATACTGGCCCGACCCCGACAGGGACCTATGACGGGGCAACCCTGTTCTGGCGACAGAGGCGCTACACCGGGCCACGCTGCGCGACTATGCAGTGCTGAGTTCCCTGTACCGCGATGAACGTGCTGAGCTGGAGCGGCAGTTCATTGAGGTGGGGTTAGCTTGTGCGCGCGACCCGGCCTCTGAGCGAATGGAAACCTCAGTGCGATGCTTTGCTGAAGCCGATGCCGCTGAAGCACGCTGGCTGGCGCTGGTGCAGAAAGGGACGCGCCGCAGCACGGGGGGGCTGCTATACAAGCTCGCGTGGGCGGGGTTCAACCGCTCAGCGAGCGTTCCGGCAGGGTGATCGCGTCTTGCCGCTCCCACCCCAGCGGGAGACAGAGTCGGTCGAGTTTATCGTTGCCCGTCGGGATCGGTGCGGGGGCGGCGTCGGTATAGGCGGGAGACGGTGGAAAAACGAGTGGGAGTGATCGGCTCGCTCGGCAGGGGGAAACCGCCCAATGGGCTGGGATGGAGCAGGGGTCGGTAGGCTGTATCACGCACCTGAGTATCCCAGCGGGAGAGGATCACGCTCGATAGCAGCACCAGCACCCCAACCCACTGCGTTGGGGTCAGCATCTCGCCCAGCCAGATATAGGCCGCGATCAGTGTCACGGCGATCTCAGCGACGTTGAGCAGGATGGTGTGGATTGCACCCAGATTACGCACGCCTGCGAACAGCGTCACCCGCGAGAGGGCAGTGACCATGGTCAGGCCTGCCACAAACCACCAACCAGGCGGCTGCGCGGGGAGCCAGCCCGTGCCGTTGTAGCCTCGGAAGGCTAACCGCGCGACCAGCGCCGTGGCGGCCATCCAGGTCAGGGCATACAGAGCCATCGTTGGGGCGGGCATTTCGTACATCCCGCGCTGACTCAAGACGACATGATAGGCGTACATGAACGCCCCCCCGATCATGAGGCCGACGCCCAGCCAGTGCAGTGAGCCATGCGCTTCTGCGTCGAAGGCGGCCAACAGATAGGCGGCAAAGATCGCCAGGATGGCCCGAACCAAGCTAAGCCGCGAGATATGACCTCCATATAGGCGGGTGAGCAACATAACGAAGACCACATACAACATATTGAGGAGCTGGGCCAGCGAGGCGTTATCCAGCAGTAACAACCCGTTGTAGTACAGCAGTGACCCTAGGCCGTTGACAAACCCGACCACAACGGTCGCCAGCAGGCCAGCAGGGAAGATATAGATATAGCGCCGGAAAAATAACCCACAGGCGACCCACAGCAGGGCTGCTGCAGCCAGAGTCCGGAGCGCAGCGAGTGTATAGGGGTCGATACCGGAGCGGATCGCCAGCTTGCCGAAGATCGGGGCCGCACCCATCAGCAGCGGGGTGATGAGCGCTGCCACTGTGCCAACATAGTGATCGCGCGAGTGCGTCATGCGCTGGCCTCGCCGCAGCAGGCGGCACTTTGGATGGGGCTGCTGGGTTCAGAGCCCTCAGAATAGACACATCTCACGATTCCGGCGCAGAGGCGCGGTCCGCCTTGTTCCTACCGCAGCTTCTCATCGAGCAGGTCTTGCAGCACTGATCCATCCAGGAAGGAACCCTTGTGCAGCAGGCTCCGCACCTGCCCAGTCAGCCGGGCGCGTTCGTCGGGGGTGAGGTCTTTGGCTGTCACCACTACGACTGGCACATCGCGCAGATTCTCGTCTGCCTTCAACCGTTCCAGCACACCAAAGCCGTCAATATGTGGCATCATCAGGTCGAGGATGATCAGATCGGGGCGGATGTGTTGCACCGCCTCAATGCCTGTCTGCCCGTCAAAGGCCTGGCGGATTTCCTGAACGCCGTGCGCCTTGAGAATGCGCGCCATAAGCCGGGATGCATCCGGGTCGTCCTCGATGACGATGGCCTGCGTGATGCGGGTGTCAACGGCTTGCAGCGCAGCCAACAAGCCCTCGGTCGGAACCGCCTCATGCGCCGCCGGGCGAACATCCACATCACGGCCCAGTTCACCGCCGAGGATATGGGTCTCCACAGGAAAAGTGTGCCCAGAGCAGTTGACCACTACGACCTCGTCGGGATCGATCATCTTCTGGCGTACCATCTTGATCAACCCGGCAAAGGCAAGAGCGGTGGCAGGTTCAACGGACAGGCCCTCCAGTTGGGCGACGGTCTTGAGGGCGCGATAGGCATCCTCGTCGCTGACCGATTCGAACGTGCCGCCGCAAGCCAGCACCTCGCTCCGCAGGATGGCATACGAGATGCCCGGCACACCCGTTGCGACGGTCGCAATGCGGGTCTTGGGCTGGAGCACCGGTGGCGCATCCTCCAGACCGGCCTGCCAGCCCTGCACCATCGGGGCGCAGCCCGACGCCTGGATATTCCCCAGCTTAGGCAAGCCTGCCGAAAGGCCAAAGCGTTCCAGTTCTCGGAAGCCCTTCATCACCCCGATGGGGCCTAGCCCCCCACTCACCGACTGGATGTACCAGTGCGGGGTGCGCCAGGGTGCACCGTTGGGGGAAGGGCCATAAATCGCGCCCAGCGCCTCCGCGATCTCGAAGGCAATGGTCTTCATGCTCTCTTTGGCAGCAATACCCTTGACGCCGCGATCCAGGAAGATATTCCGGTATTGAGCGAAGCGCTCAGCAACCTGTTTGGCCTGATCGTAGGTTCCGGTGACCTTCACCAGCTCAGTGCCGTAAAGTGTTACCTCGCGCATCTTCTCCGCCGGCACACTGGAGATGGTGAAACACCATAGCTTGATCCCAGCGCGGGCAGCATAGGCTGAGTACGCGATGGCGACGTTCCCGGTGCTGGCAACCACCATCTCATCAATGCCCAACTCGCGCAGCGCGGAGATCGCCAGCGACGCCTGTCGGTCTTTGAACGACCCGGTTGGCCCCTGGCGCTCATCCTTGACATACAAGTGGCGGAGGCCCAGCATCGCCCCCAGGTTATCGAAGCGAAGCAAGGGGGTATCGCCCTCACCCATGCTGACAATGTGGGCTGGGTCTCGGATTGGCAGCAGCTCACGGAAACGCCACATGCTGTGTGGGCGGCCTGCTAGGTCGTCAGGCCAAGGAAGGCGGCCTTCAACCTCGTAATCGGCGTTGAGGTAACCTCCACCGCAGTTGGGGCAGGCGCCCAGCAGACGGGTATAGTCTTCAGCATAGCCGCAATACGGGCAGGTGATCTGAATCCGCACTCTCATTGGTATCTCATTTCAGGTAGTATGCGAAGTAGAAGGGTGCAGGGCCTTTTGGCTCCGCACCCTCTGACATGATGCTGCCGTGGCCAGTAGCTACGCCAGTCGAGAGGCGCGCTCCATAACAGCGTACAGGCCCGTGATCAGACGCTCAGCGGTCAGATCATGCTTGCTGAGATACTCAACTGTCTCCATGCCCAGCCTGTTCATCTCCTCAGGGCTGATCTCACGGGCGGTCAATATCAGAACCGGGATGTCTTTGGTCTCCGATTGGGAGCGTAGGGCCACCAACAGCCCATAGCCATCCATGTCATTCAGGTCCACGTCAATCACCAATACGTCGGGGTTGACTTCCTGGAGGGTCTGCAGGCCCTCAAATCCAACGGTGGCAGTGCGGACGCTGAAGTAACCTGTGTCTTCCAGCACCTCCCGGACGTATTGGCCGTATTCCGGGTTGGCATCAATGACCACAGCCGTGCGGAGCGGCAGCGGAGAGCCATCTGCCACCTGCCGGATGGCAGCGATCAGGTCTTCCTCAATGATTGGTTTGACCAGATAGTCAGCCACGCCAGCGCTACGGGCGCGCGCGCGATCCTCGTCAATGCTACACACGATCACTGGCACATGCTGCGTTTCTATATCCTGTTTCAGGTCATCGATTGCCAGCCAGCCATCCTTGCCCGGCAGATTGAGGTCGAGGATGACCGCCTTGGGCTGAAGCTGTCGGACATGGCTCACCAGGTCATTGGCGTGGCCCAGGCCGACAACGGCGTAACCCTCCTTTTCGAGGTAGCGCCTATACAGATCAAGCACGCCTGGCTCGTCGTCCACCGCCAGCACCAGCGGACGAGCATCGCCCGCCGGGCGGGTAATGGGTTCTTCGGAATCCGCCACCCTCTGTGATGGGTGCAGAGGGATGGTGAAGCTGAAGGTCGAGCCTTCGTTGGGTTGGCTAACGACCCAGATTCGGCCCCCATGCAGTTCGACGAAGTTCTTGGAAATAGGCAGACCCAGCCCTGTGCCCTCGTACTGGCGAGTGGTCGATCCATCGATCTGCTGGAATGCCTCGAAGATCGTGTCGAGTTTGTCCACCGGAATGCCGATGCCGGTATCAATCACGTCGATCTGGACACGCGGTGGCTCGCCGGTCTGCGGGTCAGCATCTTTGCGGGCGGCGCGGACCGTGATGCTGCCCTCTTTGGTGAACTTGGCCGCGTTAGCGACCAGATTCAGCAGGATCTGCCGGATACGCACAGGGTCGCCATACACCTGCGGCAGCCCTGGCTCGATTTCCCTGAACAGATCAATGGGCCGGTCTTTGGTCAGGCCCTTGGCTGTAGACATCACGCCATCAATGATCTCGATCAGAGAGATGTACTCCGGTTGAATCTCCATCATCCGGGCCTCGATCTTAGACAGGTCGAGGATGTTGTTGATCAACGCCAGGAGGTGCTGGCCAGAGTTGTAGATGGTAGTCAGGTCCTGAGCTTGCAGATCGGTCAGCGGGCCGTCAATGCCCTTGAGCATGACGCGCGAGAAACCGATGATCGAGTTCAGGGGCGTGCGAAGCTCGTGACTCATGTTCGCCAGGAATTGCGATTTCAGACGGTCAAGCTCCTGGAGCTGTTCATTGGCGCGTGAGATCTCATCCAGCAGGCGGGCGTTCTGGATAATAGCTGTCAGCGTGCCGGATGCAGTTTCGAGCAGCCGCAGGTCGCCTTCTCCAAACACGCCTGGGCGGGTGCTTTCAACTGCCAGCACCCCGATCATGCCGGCTGCCGACATGAGCGGGACGATCACAGCAGCGCGAGTACGATCATCGCCACTGCCCGCTGACCTCTGGTCGGCTTGCGCGTCATCGACGATCAGCGGCTTGGCGGTGGTGGCGACGTGGCCGATAAGGCCCTGGTCCCATCTTAGTGCCCCGCGTGAGGCAAGGTCGCGCCCATAGCCCACTGCTGCATGGGGTTCCAACCGGTCGCCATCGGTGGAGGCAAGATAGATGATAGCCGACTCCGCACCTGCGATCTCGTTGAGCAGGATTTCGGCCACATTGGACAGTGAGGCATCAAGGTCACTGGTGGCCACAGCAGCGCGCGTTACGTTGAACAGGAAGCCTAGCTCGCCCGCGCGGCGCTGTGCCTCTTCCAGCAGCTCAGCGTTACGAATCTTGACAGCGATGTAGGCAGCCAACGTGGTGAGCTGTCGAACGTGAGCTTCAGTGTAGGCGTGCTCGGTGTGTTGATCCTGGATGCTGATCACGCCGATGGCTTCTTCGCCGATCAGCAGCGGCACGGCCAGCATACTCTTAGTGATCGATCCTATGACCTGGGCGCCCAACTTGCGCGCTTCTTCTTCCAGGTTCTCGTTGATCAGCAGCACCTGCTTAGACTTGAGAACGTGGCTGGTAATGCCCGCGCCCAGCGGCTGCGGCGGGATGTCCGGCACCAGCTCACCATCCTCCAGGAAGATCGGCAGGTGGATCATGCCTGTTGCTGGCTCCAGAACTGCAAGGAAGCCGTTACGGGCGCCGAAGGTGCGCTGAAGCTGCGCCCCCACCACCTCGTAAACCTCATCGAGGGTTGTGGCGCGCGACACCGCCTGCGAGACCAAGTTAATGGTGGCCAGCTCAGCGACCCGATCCTGAATCTCCTGGAAAAGCTGAGCATTCTCTAGAGTGATGGCGATCTCGCCCGCCAGGGAGGTTAGAATGGCCTGAGCCTCCGCATCGAAGGCATTGATCTGGGTGCTCTGCACATCCAGCGCACCAATCACACGGTCGCCAGTCTTGAGCGGGAGCGCCATCTCAGAACGGGTTTCAGGCAGTAGCTCATTACGCTGGTGGATCGGGTCGGTGTCCGTATCGCGGACGATCATCGGTTCGCCGGTCTCTGTCACCTGCCCGATCACGGAGCGGGAGCCAACGGCCAGCCTGTGGCCCTCCGCCAACAGCTTCTGGCCGGCCTCGCCAGTGCTGGCACGCAGGATGGCCCACTCGCCCAGGTCATCCACCAGGAACACCTGCACATGGTAGTAGCCAAACGCCTGGCTTACCTGATCTACAACCAGCGGCAGCAGGATGTCCGGGTCGAGAATCGAGGAGGCAGCCCGCGAGACCTCGTTGGTGGCCTGGAGACGGCGGGCGCGGGTCTGGGCTTGTTCCAGCAGGCGGAGGCTTTCCAGGCCGGTTGCTGCCTGGTCGGCCAGCGTACGATAAAAGCGGATGGTGGCCTCGTTAAAGGCGCGGGTGCGTGTCAAGCTGTGCACTACCAGCCAGCCGATGGTGCGGCGACCGGCCACCAGCGGCAGAGTGGCCGCTGATTTCACCCCTAACTGTATCAGGTTCTCACGGGCTGGGGCAGAAAGCTCTGGGTCAGACGCCACATCGTCAATCACGCGGCCTTCCAACGGTGTGCCTTCGATGCCCAGTAGGGGGGCCTGGCCGGTCCGCAGATGCACGGGCAAGCTGCTGGCAGGGTCGTCAGCATGGCGTGCCCACCAGCCGATCCGCTCCACCCAGCGGTCGCCGGGAGGGTGATCGGGCGCATCCAGCAGCAGCACAGCGACGCGATCCGCTGCCTCGATGGTAGCCAGGGCAACTAGCTCCTCGGCCAGATGCGATACCGAGTCAGCAGCGGCAATGCGTCGGCTGGCCTGGTAGAGCCGGGTGGACTCCTGAAGGGAAAGCTGCGTTTGCTCAAACAGGCGGGCATTCTCGAGGGCCAGGGCTACCCGGTCAAGTACCTGGCCAACCAGCTCGCGCTCCTCATCCGACCAGGTTTCGCCGGGGGGTAGCGCTGCCTCCAGATCGCCGATCACCTCACCGCGCAGCGCGATCGGCAGCCGCAGGTCTTGACCATTCCCCCCACCTTCAGGCTGACCCGGAGACGCTTTATCCAGGGACTTTACGTTGATGAGGTCGTAAGTGAAGCCGAGGGGTGCATTCGGCTGACTGCGCTCAGCCACGTACGAATCCCAACCATCGCGGGTGAGAAGCTGGGTGAGTTGCACGGAGGCAGAGATGAGGCCCTCCTTCTCCTCAAAAAGCTGGGCGTTGCGGAGCGCCACCGCAAGCTGGTCGGCGATGGTTTGTAATGCCGCAATTGTTTCCTGATCGAAGGCCTCAGCGTGCTGGGATTGCACGTCCAGCGCCCCGATGACCTGCTCGCCAAGACGGATCGGGACAGCCACCTCAGCGCGGGTGTCTGGCAGCAGGGGGTTGGGCATCCAGTACTCGGCATGTGCCGTGTCGCTGGCGAGTACTGGCTGGCCGAGGCTGGTCACCTGCCCGATTACGGAGCGCGAACCTACGGGGAGCCGGTGGCCGCTTTCCATCAGCATCCGGCCCGCCTCGCCAGTGCTGGCACGCAACACAGCGTATTGGCGTAGATCGTCCAACAGGAAGACCTGGGCGTGATAGTGCCCTAACTGATCCCGGATGCTGGTGATCGTCACCTCCAGCAGGCGGTCGAGATCGGTCTCGGCAGCAATGGCGTGGCCGATCTGAGCCGTGATCTGAAGCTGGCGCGTCCGAGCGCGGATGATCTCCTCCTGCTGGTCGAGCAACGTCTTCAACCGTTGGGTCATGTGCCCAAGCGACCGGCCTACTTGCTGGAACTCAAGGATGCGGGTGGGAGGGGCCTGCGCCTCGAGGTCGCCCCGCGAGAGACGCTCCGCTGTCTCGGAGAGGGCGATCAGCGGGCCAGCGATAGCGCGCGAGAAGACAACACCCACCAACACTGCCAGGAGGATCATGAGCGCCCCCAGGCGGAGGTTCGCCTGAAGATTCTCCCGCGAGGCGGCCAGTGCCTCATCCAGGTCCTGCTTGATAATCAGAGACATCTGGAGTGGCTCGATCCACAGATAGGCACCGATCACACGGTGGCCCCGATAGTCTGTCCACGTACCGCTGCCGTCGATTCCCATCAAGGCGGTGGGCACGATCTCGTCGTTGGCCAGGGCAGCACCGGGATCAAAGCGTGGCACGGTCACATACTGCCTGCCTTCGCGGACAAGATAATACTCACCGGTCATGCCAAACAGGTTGATCGGGAGTGTTCTGGCCAGCACATTGCGGATAGGCGTCAAGCCAGTCCGGCCTCCCAGGATGCCTATGATCTGACCCCCTTCGCTCCGCACCGCCCCGGCCACAAAAATACTCTCCTGGCCGTTGATGGGGTCGCGCAGAGGGCCGAGCAAGAGCACATCTTCTGGCGTTTCCAGCGCTTGGCGGAACCAGATTTCCGCCCCCAGGGTTTGCCCCACCAATTGAGGGTCACTACTGCCCATCACCGTGCCCTGCGGATCGAGCAGAACAAGGTAATCGAAGTCAGTGGCATTGACCACGTTCCGAACATGGGTCAGGAATTCGGTGCGAGTAGATTCCGCTTCCGCAGGGCTAAGGGACTCCGCCTGTAGGATGCGCTGCATGACCATCAGCGAGGTGGGGTCGTTCAGTTCAAACCTCACCACGCCAGAGGTTGTGCTCACCCATTCGTTGAGGGCCGCTTCGCCTGCGCTTGCATAGATTCTCAGCACGCTGACAGTACTTGCGCGCTCCCGCTCGGCGCCGCGCCATGCCGAAAAAACGGTCAGGACCACCGCTGGGATCAGAGCCAGCGTGATAAATGCGATCAGCAGCGCGCGGCTCAGCCGGCGTGGCACGACGCTGACCCGCAAACGTGAAACAGAGGCAGCGTTACTGCTCATCTTCTGTATCCGTACCTTCTCGCCGGAGCTGGACACTGGTCTGCGGCGCACGCAGGGCGCGGCCCAGCTCTCTCACCGTCGTCTGCAAGATAAAGTTGACATCCGTTGAGCCTACAATCTTGGCCGTGATCGCATTGACGATCTGCTCATACTCCGCACGGCGTGCGGTCTGCTCAACCAGGCGCATGTTTTCCAGGGCCAGCCCGACCCGATCAACCACCGCCTGCACTAGGGCGATGTCCTCGCCGGTTAGGTTGCGGAGCTGCTCACCGCCGAAGCCAAACGCACCGATCACCTCACCGCGCACCTTGATCGGCAGGGCCAACCGGATGTCGCCGCCATTATCCTGTGTCACTGGTTGACCGTGCTCCATCGCTTCTTGCAGCGGAGCAGGGGGGCGGTCGTTGTGGGGCAGAATCACCTCTCCCTGCAGTTCATAGGCGAGGGGCTTACCCGGCTCACGGGAGCGCTGGTACGAGCGCCAGGATTCGGCGACCATGCTCCGTTCGAGGGATTCGAAATCCCGGATCGCCTGTTGAATCTGGCTGTGCAGGCGGGCGTTTTCAGCGGCAATGGCAAGCTGATCGGCCATGATCTGGAAGACAGCGATCGTATCCTGGTCAAAGGCATTGGGCGCGACGCTCTGCACATCCAGCGCGCCAATAGCCCGGCCCCCGATCCGCATCGGCAGCGCCATCTCTGAGCGCGTATCGGGGAGCAGTTCATTGCGGCGGTGAATGGGGCTGGTATCGGTATCCGAAGCAATGACCGGCTCGCCGAGCGCGGTGACTTGCCCGATGACCGATTGCGAGCCAACCGGTAGAGCGTGGCGGCGGGCCAACAGCGCGCGCCCAGCAGCGCCGGTGCTGGCGACCAGCTCGGCGTGTTGGGTTTCATCGTCCACCAGGAAGACCTGCACATGGTAGAAGTCAAACCGTTGGCGGATCAGTTCAACGACCTCTTGCAATAGCTCGCGCAAGTCGCGCTGCGCCAGCACCGCCGAGCCGATCTCGGCAGCGATGCTCAGGTCACGGGTGCGCTCAGCCACGCGCACCTCCAGGCTGCCGATCAGCTCACTTAGCTGGGCAGCCATCGTGTTGAAGCTGCGAGCAAGCTGGCTGAGTTCATCATGCCCCGAAACCGGCGCGCGCGCGCGGAGGTTGCCCTGCTCAAACCGGCGGGTAGTACTCAACAGGTTCAGTATCCCTGTCACAACGCCGCGCGCGAAGAAGATCATCAGGATAACCAGCACCAACGCTTGCACCAGGGCGCTTAATAAGATGGGACGAGCCGCTATGGCAGTCAACCGCTGAACGGCCAGCGCTTGTGCATCCGCCTCATCCATGGCAATGTTGGCAGCCCGTGAGCTTGCGTCACGGGCGAAGTTCAGGCTGACCTGTGCAGTGCGGCTGGCAAGGTCAAGCTGGAGCAGCAACCTACCAACGGCGTCGACCTGTTCCAAGTAAATCTCAAGCTCGCTGAGCAGCTCCGGGCTTTGCCGTGCTTCCGGGACAAGGTTCTGGTAATCCACCCGGAAGGACTGCACAGCCTGACGTAGGTCGAGCAGGTCTTCGTTGGAGCCGGTTCGCACCAGGCTGCCTTCCAGGCTGCGGATAAGGATCATCTGTCCTTGCAGGGTGGGGATAGGTGTCTGTGACAGGGGCGATTCCATCGCATCGCCATGTTCGTCCAACGCCCGCAGCGCGCCCGTACTGGGATCGGTCAATTGAGCGATCACGCTGAAGACTTGGTCGAAGTTCTGGGTGCTATTGGCGATGGCTGTGTCCAGCGCACGGAACTCTACCTCAATCGCCTGATGCCGACCTTCTGGGGCTGCTGCTAGCAGTAGGGACTGAAGGCGCGGCACATCCTGCTCGCGTACCTGGGCCGCCAGCTCCATGAAATCATCCCGCAGGGAGGTTGTAGTTGGATCAAAGCCAGGACGGCTGTAGTCCTCCACTAGGCGGGTGTGAATGCGCTGGAGCGACTCTACAGACAACTGGATGCCCTGCGCCAGCGAGCGCATCTCAATGGTATTGGCAACCCCCACACGGGTCTGTGCACCGATGGATCCGAGGGCCAGGCTGCTGAATGTAGTGCCCGCCCCGATCAGCCCCAGGAGTAGCACCGTAGTGAGGGCGAGTTTGGCTCGGATAGACAGGTTGTTCCAGGCCAGCCCGGATAAAAATTGCTGCATGGCTGGGACCTCCTACTGCTCCAACTGCGGCAGTGGGCCGGTGCGCCCGCTGCGTGGCTGCTCTGACTTCGGACTGATCTGCACAATACCACGCGATGCGCCCAGCACCGACCCCAGCTCGGCCAGTGCCGCCTGAAGAATCTGCTCGACAGTCTCGGCGGTCTGCATATCCTGTGCGATTTTGTTGATTACCTGTTCACGCTCAGTGGCACGGGTCGCTTGCTCAAATAGGCGAGCGTTTTCTATTGCCAGCGCCAGACGTTCAACCAATGTTTCGGCGATGTCCAGGTCCTCATCTGTCCAGGGGTGGTCACCACCGCGCTCCACTTCCAGCACGCCGATCACTTCGCCCCGAATGCGTAACGGCAGCGCCGCGATGTGAGCGTTCTGGTCCTGGCGCACCACGACGCTCCGCTCTCCCTGGTATGCCTGGCGCATGGGGGCTGTCCAGGTGGTGTCGTTCTCGATCTGCTGGTGAGCAAGCGTATAGCCAAGCACACCCTCGGCACGGCGGGCACGTAGGAACTCCGACCAACCTTCACGGGTCAGTCGTCGGTTGAGGTCTTCGATCTGGCGTAGGCTCCTCTGCGCTTCCTCGTACAGACGTTGGTTCTCGGCTGCTCGTGCCTGCAGGGCCTCGACCAGACGGGTCTTCTCTATCGTGGTGGCAAGCTGTTGGGCCATGATCTGGAGCGCCCGGATGTCGTCCGGCCCGAAGACGTTGGGCAGGATGGATTGCACATCCAGCACACCGATCACCGCGCTCCCGACCAGCAGCGGGAGAGCCAGCTCGGCGCGGGTATCGGGCAGCAGCTCGTTGGGGCGCCAAACAGTGCTTAGCTGGGTATCATTGACTACAATCGGTGTGCCGAGGAAAGCACACTGGCCGATCACCGACTGAGACCCGACGCGCAGCGCGTGGCCACGCGCCAGCAACGCCACGCCTGCGCGCCCCGTGCTTGCTTCGAGACGGGCGAAGCGGCCCTCCGGGTCGATCAGGAACACTTGGGCATGGTAGAAGCCGAAGGCATCACGGATGCGCTCCACAACCACATTCAGCAGCACATTCAGAGAAGGGGTGGTGGCGGAAGTCTCGCTGATCACCGCGGCTGCCTCCAACTGGCGAGCGTGCCGCTGTGCGTTCTCCGCCCAGCGGAACAGGCTGGAAGATAGCAGCCAGGCAAATAACGAGAGCGCGCCGATCAGGAATCCTCCCACACCTGCCGTCAAGGTGATCTGTTCGATCTCGCGGGTGAGTTCCTCGCCGGAGAGCGCTGTCGTCGCAAGAGGAGATTGGAAGTAACCTATTGCCGCCACACTGGCAATCGCGGCACCAGCAGCAGGAAAAGTCCACCCTGAGCCAAGCAATAGCGCCGCGCCGACGACCGGCACAGCTAGGCTGAGATAGACCGCCTCCAGGCCAATGAAGCCAAATGCAAGGTGTTGCACGAGGGGGACGATCCATGTGAGGGCAATGAAAGCGAAACTGGCCCGGCGCAGATGGCCGCGCTGTACAGACCGATACGCCAGGAGGTACAAAGCTCCCAGGATCACATCCGTAACCAGCATGATCTGCGAAACCAGGTGGGGAGCAAAGAGCCACAGGCTCGGCGTGCCGAGCACCCCGATCAGGCCGAAGATGAGACAGATGGCGCTCAGTGCCATCGCGCGCTGGCGATCCAGCTCTTGCTCATAGGAATAGCGCAGGGCGAAAACACGCCGCGCCAGCCGTCGCAGGGCGATCAGCGGTCCTCGACTGCCCCCGATAGGGCCTTCGTCCGGCGGGTTCCGATCTGACATAGACTACCTCCCCTACCTGCGCGAGCGCCGCTCGCCCCTATCGGCCTCGCCTGCATCGCCCGGCGAGCCTTCTGCCGCTTCACGCCCGTCCATGCCGCTGGGGGATGGCAGGCGTTCTGCATCGGCAGGTGCGGGGCCAAGCCGCAGCGCGATCCGGTCCGAGCCGAGGGCACCGCTCAACTCGGCCAGCGCCGTGCGCAGCACCGACTCCACATCTGTCGCCCGCTGGAGGAGAGAGGCTGAAACCTCATTAACCTGCTGCTCGCGGAGTGCACGTCGGCTGGTCTCGTCCACTAGGCGGATACCCTCAGCAATGACGGCCATACGGGCGGCCACTGACTCCAGCAGGGCAACTTCATCCTGCGACCATCGCTCCCCGGCAGGGCGAGTCACCGATAAGCTACCAACTACCTCACCGCGTAGAATCAGCGGCGCTGAAAGTACCGCGCGGCCATCAGCATCTATGTAGCTTTCGGCCCGTACCTCGCTACGCTGGAGCAATGCTTCCGGCGGGGTCGGCCAGTTCTCCTGAGGATCGAGGGTATGGCGTACCGGGCCGCTGGTGCCCACGAATTCCTCCCACGCCTGCCGGGTCAGCCGCCGGTTAAGGGCCTCGATCTCAAGCAGGTTGGCACGGCTTTGCTCGAACAGGCGGGCGTTGGCAATCGAGGCGCTGAGCTGGTCGGCGATCAGGCGCAGGATGTCCACATCTTCCGGCGCAAATTCGCCCAGGCGGCGGGCCAGGATGTGGATGGCGCCCAGGACGCGGCCACCGGACTGAAGCGGCAGAACCAACTCCGAGCGGCCAGTCATCAGCCCTGCCTGGCGCAATTGCTGGCGCTCCGCGCCGACCTGAGGTTCACCCAGCAGAATAGCGCGCCCCACCAGCGAGGTTTCATCCACCGGCAAGCGATGGCCACTGCGAAGCAGGCGCTCGCCCTCACCGCCCGACGCGGCTTGGATGGTGGCGCGCTTTGCGTCGGGATCGGTCAGGTAGATCCGCACATCGGGATAACCAAATTGCCCGGTTAGTGCACGGGCCACATCGCCAAGCATCTGGGTGACATCGAAGGTCAGCAAAGTGGCGTGGGAGACCTGCACCGCTGTTCGCAGTTCGTGCAACCGCTCCATGAGTCGGTTAACCAGCCCACGCAGCACGCTTGCCAATCGCCCCACCTCGTCGGCGGGCAGCTCCGGGATCGGCGTGGCGAGGTCCCCCCTCTCGAGTCGGGCAGCAACAGCAGTCAGGCGACGCAGCGGGCGCAGCATGGATGAGGCCAACAGTGCGATGACGAAGGTTACCAGCAAGGCGCTGGCACCGATGGCGATCAGGATGCGGTTTGCCAGTAGGGCCGTGCTGGCCTGAAGAGTCGCAGCCGGCTGGCGTACGATCGCGATCCAGCGTAGATTCGCCACGGACGCCTCGCCAAGTCCCAGACTGTCCAGGGTGACATACCCGTACAACCAATCGCGGCCTTGCATGTCTGTATAGATAAATGACCCGGACTCGCCAGCGTTCAATTGCTCAGCCAATGCTGCTGGGATGACTGTGCCTCGAGGCTCGTCCGGGGAGAGGAGCACGGTTCCACCCGGCTCCAGGATCACACTTTCCCGGCCACCCCCCACATTGACGATGTCATCGAGGACATTGCTCATATTCCAGACGGCGTACATGATGCCTAGGACGCTATCTGGCACCAAGCTGTCATAAATCGGGGTAGCGATGTGGATGCCGGTCAGCCCTGTTAGCTGGTCCGACTGCGGGTCGTGAATGTACGTCCTGCCCAGACCCTCGTTGTAGGCGCTGTCAAACCAGGCCCAGCCACCAGGCTCAACTAGCAGTGTATCGGGGGGGGCAGGATCGATGCCCACTACATAGCCATTCCGGTCGATCAGCGCCACAGCGTCAAACTCGCCGCGCGTCCGGCGGAAGTCCTCCACCTGGCGTTGAATCAGCGCATCGAGATACAGGGTCTGTCGCGGAGCAGTAATTGCCTCTATCCGGAGAATGCTTCGCAATGCCTCCTGAAGGTCTGGATTCGCCCCGAAACGATTCAGCGTAATGACCTGCTCGCCCAATGCGTCCACTGTGCGGAACGCCTGTGATTGGCTGAGCGCCTCCAGGTCGTTCAGTACAATCTGCTCTTGCGAGTCGCGCACCACCTGCCGGATAAGGCGGTCGGTGATGAAGCCGCTGACGGTCAGCACCAGCGCCAGCCCGGCAGCCAGTTTGAGCGCAATGGGCAAAGCGCGTAGGTCGAAACGGCGCGGCGAAAGGGTCTGTGCAGTCATGGTTTGGCCCTCGCTTCAGCAGACGTATCCGGCTTCAATGGTCCGGCGTCCTGAGCCGTCTTGTTCTTGGTTTCTGCCTTCGGCTCCTCGGTGGGCTTTGCCTCACCCTCGACAGGTTCAACGTCTATCCCTGTTGCTTCGCGGCGCGCTTGAGCCAGCGGTTGGTTCAGGCTGATCTCCGCATAGACATGATCCGTGCCCAGGGCCTGGGCCAGCTCCTGGGCAGCACTCTCCAGCAGCAGGGACAGGTTGGGCGCGCGCTGAAGACGCGCCGTGATGGCGTTGACCATGCGTTCGCGCTCGGCGGCACGTTGGGCCTGAAGATACAGACGCGCGTTCTCGACGGCCAGAGCGGTACGTTCGGCGACGCTCTGGATCAGTTGCAGATCATCCTGAGTCCACTCACGCGCTCCGTCAGGCTCCACACCCAGTACGCCGATCACCTCGTTGCGGACGACAATGGGGGCGGCCAGGAAAGCCTGCTGCCCATCCCTGCCGGTTGCCATGATCACCGAGCCAGCGCTCAGCACGCGCCTGACGACCATGCTGCGCTCCATCTGAAGATTGCTTGGCTCCGGGCCATAGACCTGGCGGCGCTCCGTCTCGCGCGTCGCAGCCAAGAAGTCGGCCCAGGAACGCTCGGTCACTTCGCCGTATAGTTCTTCTAGCTCGCGCAGGCTCTGCTGAGTCTGGGCGTACAGGCGGGCGTTTTCGATGGCAATCGCTAGCTGATCAGCCAGCGCTTGCAGGGTTGGAACTGCCTCGTCACTGAAGGCGTCTGGCTCAACGCTCTGCAGGTCGAGCGCACCAATCACGCGGTTGCCCACGATCAGGGGCAGCGCCATCTCGGAGCGGGTGAGAGGCAGTAGCTCATTGCGGCGGTGCACGGCATCAGTATCAGTGTCACGGGCCAGCACCGGACGACCTCCTGCCGTGACCTGGCCGATCACGCTCAAGCTGCCGACGGGCAGGCGATACCCGCGCGCCAGAAGCTCCTGACCTGCCTCACCGGTGCTCGACCGAAGCACTGCGTATTCCCGCTCTTCGTCAATCAGGAAAACCTGTACATGATAGTAATCAAATGTCTCACGAATCAGGCGTACGGCGCGGTCGAGCAACTGATCCATATCCCGTGCGCCGACGATCTCCCGTGCAATGGTGATCGTTGCTTGAAGGTAACGGCTCTGAACGCTGGCGCGTATTTCCAGGCTTTGCTGGCGTAGGGCTAGCTCAGTAGCGGCGCGGGCGCTTTCCTCAAGGGTGGAATTAGTGGTGCGGGCAAACAGCCACACAGTTAGCGCCACACCCAGCAGGTGGCCGTACACGCTCAGAAGGGGAACCAGACCTGAGCTGGGATCGGTCAGAAAGAGGGGATTGGCCTGCACGGTAGTGTAGATATGCCCACCGATGGCCAAAGCGGCCAGCAAGAACGCAGCGGCAGGTTGGGCAAGCAGCCCTGCGACCAGTATTGGGACGATCAGGATCGCCGGGCCGGGGAGGCTCTGCGCCGAGAGATCCCACAGCAGGAAGTTTCCTGCCAGCAGTGCCAGAGAGAAGACCAGCCCTGCCCATAAAACGAGGCCGCGTCGGTTGATCAGGTAGATGGCCGCCAGAACAACACCAACTAACACCAGGCGACCCAACCCGGTTGGGATAGAGATGGGGGAACTATCCGCTGATGGGGCAACGAGGATCGCCGGAGCTGCCAGCGCGGCAATCACAAGCAAGGTGGCGGTCACACGTCCCCGGCTGGCCAAGGCAGCAGTGGGGGCATAGGATCGCGTCAACCACTCCAAGACGCCGCCTTGACGCGGCGGGTTCGTTTGCTGCGTCATGCTTATCCCATTCGCGCGCAGGCAGCCTACTCAGGATGTGAGCGCTGCCAGCCCAGCCACCTCCGGGCTACGCTGGGCCTCACCCTGCCCGCGAAGCGCTCCTTTCCATTGACCAATCCGAGCACAGGTTTCTGAACTTCCACTCATCACCTGGACCTCATCGCTCATCATCCGACCTCCTCCCCTTAGGGGGAAGTCCAAGTGCAATGAGGCAGCAGGTGAGGTTGAGTGTTTAGCCGAAAGAATTTTCGGCCAAACCGCCGAAGTTCAGCTACTAAGCCCTGTTCAGTAAGCATCCTCGCTGCGATCCTGCCACTGCCATTATAGGCCCAGTTCAATTCGGGCGCTGGAAGTTCACAATTTGCGCCCTGTGGCTCCATTGTTCACCTAGCCTTCGGGTGGGCCGCACAACGCGCTATTCGTCAGTCGTAGTTTTGTGCGCCGGACCATACTCCATAATCAGATGCACGAAGCCACGCGGCGCTCCCAGCGCACGGCTCGCCTCGCGCGCCGCCACACGCAGAATCACGTCCAGATCAGTGGTCGCCTGAAGCTCCGCCGAGAGGCGGCTGAGCACCTGCTCGCGCTCCGCCTGGCGAAGGGCCTGCTCGCCGAGCCGCGTGGTATCAAGTGCCTGGGCCACACGCTCGGCCACCGCCTGGATAATACTTTGCAGGTCCTCATCGGGGGCTTCGCCGCTACGAGGGGTCACATCCAGCACGCCAATCGGCTCACCACGCACCACCAGTGGCACGCTGAGCGTACCCGGCTTTGGCTCAGCCCGCCCCGTCACTTCGCCCGGCAGGATCGGTTGGATGCCCTCCGGGCTGGACTGGTAACCCACCGGCGCGCTGTCGGGCCGCCCTGCCTGGAACCGTTCCCACCCTTCGCTCGTCAGGCGGCGGCTCAGCGCCTCGATCTCACGCAAGTCCTGCTGGGCGCGCTCGAACAGGCGGGCATTTTCGATGGCAACAGCCAGATGATCGGCCATCGTCTGGAAGATGCGCAGATCGGCGTCCCGGAATGCATTGGGGTAGTTGCTGTACAGGTCCAGCGCACCAATCACCTGCCCTCCTGTCACCAGCGGCAGAGCCAGCTCCGAGCGCATGGGGGGAGGTAGATTGGGATGTTGCATGGCATCGCTATCCTCCTCGGTCACCATCACTGGATGCCTGTTAGTTATCGCCTGACCGACCGCTGACGATGAGCCGATAGCCAGCCGGTGGTGATCAGCCAGCACTTGCTGGCCCGCCTGGTCGATGGCTTCTCGCAGAGTGACGTACCCACCCGATTCATCCAGCAGGTATACCTGTACGCGGTGCGCGTCGAAGTGTTCGGCGATCAGAGCAACCACTTGCTTGAGAAGTTGGTTGAGGTCGCGCATGCCGGTAGCCGCTCGTCCGACCTCGACCGCAGCCAGCAGGTCCCGAACACGTTGCTCCGTATCCTGCTGGAGGGTCCGGCTGTACTGTCGCATCTCTCCTGTCTGCTGCCGGATCACCTTCAGGTCGTGCTCGCGCAGGAACGCGGTGGTGGTGGTAAAGATCGAGACGAGGACGACTAACACGAAGGGAGTCGCAATATGGCTAAGCTCCAGCCAGGGAGTCAGGAGAAGTAAGATCAATCCCAGCACGTTCAGAGCCGCCACGACCGCCGTCAGGGTAGCTGGCAGCAGAACCGCTGCGATCAAGACCGTCAGCATGACGAAGGGCACACGCGCCGCAGCGACGGCAGGATCGGGAACCGAGGCCAGCACGGCGAAATGCGCCAGGGTGATCCCGAAGGTGAGCAGCCTGGCGGACCACTCAGGCCAAGAGGTGCGGCTGAGCAGGTAGGAGACAAGGAGCAACCCCACCAGCGGTAGACCAGGCGCTGCGGCAGACGGATCGAGGCCCAGACTCCAGATAACCAGAGCCGCCGTCCCAACCAATAGCGCCAGCGAGAGTCCGGCCAGCAATCGAGCCTGCCTACGCTGTTCGTCAGTCTGAACAGAGAGGTGCGGCTCGGTCAAAACTCGCCAGATCATGGCTGCGGTTCTCGGTCTCTCGATCATGAGCCTGTCCCTCATCCTTCGGTCACGGAGGATCAGCCTCGGCGTCCCCTGACTCTGGCAGCAGGCGATGTGTGGTGTCCAGCATCGGTGGTGACAGGCGAACGGTTACCTCATATTCGCCTAACGTCTCGCGCAGAGCACGCACCGTTGCCTGCATGACGCCATCAACGCTGGGCGCGCGCTGAAGCTGAGCGGTCAGGCGGCTGACGGCAGCAGCAGCTTCGGCACGGCGGCGGCTCTCCTGGTACAACAGAGCATTCTTAATGGCGACCGCTGCTTGATCAGCGAACGTCTGGAGCAGGGAGGCGTGCTCCGGGGTGAAAGAGCGCGGCATGGCGCCATCCAGGTTGATGAAACCGATCACCTCGTCCTCAATGTAGATCGGAGCCGATACACAGGAGCGTACCCAGTGCGTCTCAGGCGTATCTGCCCAATCAGGGAAGCTGCGTGTATCCTCGATCACACGGGGCTGCTTGGTGTCAGCCATCTGTTTGAGGTGGACAACCTGCTGGATTGGTATATTCAGCGCATGGAGGGCAGTTTCATCCGCCCCCTGGCCTGCGTAACCGCGCGTTGCGGCCGGTTTGGCGAAGCCGTCCTCGACGATCAGGATACTAGCTGCATCGTAGGGAAGCAGCCGCCCGATGTGATCTAGCAGCAAGCCAAGAATCTGATCGGGATCGAAGGTGCTGCTGAGAGCGGCGGCGAGATCGCGAAGCACGCGCTCACGCTCAGCCGCCTCCTGGGCACGCATCAACAGCAAGTGCGAGTCGATGATCAACGCGGTCTGGTCAGCAATATTGCGGCACAGGCGGGCCTGTTCACCACTAAAGGACTGGCCTTGACGAGCCTCCAACAGCGCTGCGCCAAGCCAAGTCGTCCCTGTGGTGACCGGAATCATCATCAGCGCATTGACGCCCTGAAGTGTGAGCTGGACGCGCACCGAGGAGTCCAAACGGGAGTCGGCTTCCAGATCATTGAAGATCAGGTTGGCCCGTGATCCCGGAAATTGCGCAATTATCGGCGCTGCCAGGGTGGAATCAGACTCTCCTAGCTCGCTAGTCTTAATCGCGCCGTGCTCCCAAACCGCGATGGTCTCAACGCGCTGTGCCTTGTCTTGGGGGTTGGGTCGGGTCAAGTACAATGTGATACGATCCGCACCAGATAAATCTGCCAACTCCCCGAGCGCAACTTCGCACGTCTCCCCCAGGTCGTGCGTGGCGCTCATGGCCAGCGAGGCGCTGTACAGAGTGGTCATGTCTTTGAGGAAGTGCTGAAGCTGCTCGAACAACTGCACGTTCTCTAGGCTAACCCCAAGCTGTGCGGCAATCCGTTGGCATAGCTCCACATCGTTTTCACTGAAGCCACCCACTGTGCCAGCACCCACGTTCAATGTGCCGATCCGACGGTCGCGGGCGCTAAGCGGAGCGACGATCAGGGCGTGCGCGCCCACGCCGCGCCACAGCGAGCCATCGGCCAGCTCGCGCACATCATCCACTCGCACCACTCTGCCTGTGGTCAGAACGCGCTCGATGACTGTCCCCTCCAATTCCAACTGGGGGGGCAGGAAGTCACCTACAAAGGTGTTAACCCGGACCTTCGGCTGGTCAGCTTCATGGAAGGTGATGCTCAGATGCGAGATCGAGCAGCTTCTAGAGAGTGTTGCGCTGACCAACTCGCCCAGTGTTGTCAGATCGTGTACTTCGGCCAGCGCCCGCGCCAACTCGTTCACCAAGTTAAGTTGCTCGGTTTTGCGGCTGACAGCACCCAGTAAGGAGAGGTTTTCCAGCGCAAAGGCGACTTGCACTCCCAGCATCCGCAGCACCTCGACCTCTCGCTCGTGGTAGGCGTGAGGTCTACGCCCAGCCAGGACCAAGTAACCGACCGTACGGCTGCGCCCCATCAGTGGAAAGATCGCCAGGCTGGTGGCTTTGAGTACCCCGCGCGCATAATCCACCACCGCCGCTACTGAGCGATCTAGCGCATCTACGTTAGAAATGATGAGTGGCTCACGAGCAATGTGCCGGCGCAGCGCAGGGGGAAGATCGGCCTCGAGGGCAATCTGGTCCCGATCCCACACAGCGATCTCCTCGGTGACCGGCTCACCAGCCAAGCCAAAGCCGATCTGGATGATGCTGATGCGATCCACCGTCTCGCCGAGAATGTATCGGCGCAGCGCCTCAACAATAGCCTGTGCGTGGCTTGCGGCGGCGATATCGCGCGTCGCAGCAAAGAGGGGCGCGATCAGGCTGTTTAGCTCATTGTCAGGATAGTTTGCCAGTTGGTTGAGCATGTCCGGCTACCTACTCTCTCGTGCTGCCTGGCTCTGCGTGCGCTCCTTCTGCTAAATGCTGCGATCCACAAAAAGGGAAGAGCCTCTAGTCAACGCTCAGGAATGAGCGTCCCACACCGACTCCCCGTTGAGAACGCGCCGGATTTGCTCTGGAAAGCGGTCGGGGTCTAGTGGCTTGGCGAGGAAGCCATCAAAGCCCGCTGCCTGGGCGCGTTTCATCTGTTCGACGGTCCCATCCGCCGTTACAGCGACGACCAGGGTATTCTTGAGGCGAGGGTTGGCCCGCACCTTCTCCAGTGCCTGGAAGCCGTCCTCGTAAGGTAGGCGGATATCCATCAGGATCAGGTCAATGCGGGGCAGTGTGTCGGCGAATTCGACAACTTGCCAGCCAGAGGTTTTCCACTCGCAGCGCTGGACGCCCATGTAAGCCAGCATACGGGCGATCAGCACGAAGTTCGGCACATTATCCTCAACCACCAGCACGTGCGCCTGGCTGGGGTCAATCTGCTTCTTGACGCGCTCGCCTGCCGGAGCTGATGTCGCAGGTGCATCGATCTTCTTGGCGGCAAGCGGCTCGGTAGTCTCGGATTTACCCAGGCCGGGCAGCGCTGATGAGGCGGGCGTGGGTGGCACGGGCGGGCCTAGAGGTGGAGTCGTAGGCGCTGGCCCAGGGGGTGCGGGTGCGGCAGGTGTTGTTGGCGCAGTAGCTGCTGGCGTGGTGGGCGTAGCGGGCGCGACAGGTGTTGTTGGTGCAACAGGGATGGGTGCAGCGGGTATGGGCGTAACAGGTGGAGTGGGTGTGGGCGTAGCGGGCGCGGGTGCGACGGGTGCGCCCCCCGCGGGTACGTCCTGCTGGGAAGGCTCAGCGGGTTGTGTTGCGGGTTTCGGCGACGTACCAGTCGCGGCAGGCTGCGGTGAAGCTGCTCCCTCAGGATGTGCCTGTCCGCCAGGGGGGGGTGCTGATAGGGGTAGCGCGGACTGAGGAGCCACAGTAGGTGGGCCCCCGGGCGCAGCCTGGTTGGCCGGAGGAGCAGAAGAAGCGGGTTGGGTAATCTCCCCTGGCCGCGGAACGGATCGCTTGGGGAGGATTACCGTCGGCTCCTCTTCCTGGCTGTCGCTCTTGATCGTCTTATCGTCGGTCGGCTCGGTTGTCATGCCGCATTACCCCTGTTTCACTGGCCAGATAGTCTGTTGGTTAGCGTGCCCTTATTGTCAGGGCGGCAGGGGAGATTTCTCTCACGTATAAAAGAAAGCCCTTAAGAATGGCTACTACTTTCGCCTGTCTTATC
This sequence comes from Anaerolineae bacterium, assembly GCA_034434995.1. GTDB lineage: Bacteria > Chloroflexota > Anaerolineae > Aggregatilineales > UBA3940 > DAOTYF01. The sequence continues at coordinate 16,924 of DAOTYF010000076.1, read as the reverse complement.
AGCTGGGCCTGTCGTGTTGGCCGGGCCTGCCGCGTCTGCCAGGGATGCCTCATGAGGTGCTCCTGGCCTGAGAGGTGTAGGAGCCGCTGGTAAGGTGGCTCGCAGATTCGGCGGAGGTGGCACAGTCAGTCTACTGCGCGGAGGTGGTGGCGGCGGGCGCGAGATCCTCCCTGAGGACCCAGGAGCCGCCGATGGATAGCGGGAGGCAGGCGGCTGTGGGAGGGATGCAGCCGGCCCGATCTGAGGTGCGGAAGGCTGCCCCTGACCGTCCGGGTGCAGGTGCTGTGCGATCTGCAGCGGAAGCTGATCAACGTCAATTGGCTTGGGTATGTAGCCATCACAGCCAGCGTCGAGGGCCTTCTGCCGGTCACCCTCCATAACGTTGGCCGTAAGCGCGATAATAGGGATTTCACGGAGGCGACCGATGGCCCGGAGCTGTGCGGCGCACTGGTATCCGTCGAGGTCGGGCAGGTTGATATCGATCAGGATCAGATCAGGCTGGCTGGTCTGCGCGTGCGCCAGACCAATTGTGCCGTTTTCCGCCTCGATGACGGTATAGCCCTCGGCCTCAAGAACGCGCTTCACGAGCAAGCGGTTATCAAAGTTGTCTTCGATGCACAGAATCCGGCCTCGTGTCATCACCGCGCTCTCATCCCGGTGTATCATTGGCAAGCGTCTACATCACCCACCAATGTAGCACGAACCATGCGTCCTGCACCCTTACAAATCAATGACCTGCTCCCCCTCTCTTTGTGGGAGGGCGATCAATGCCATTATACCGCCTTTCCGTAGGAAGGCTCACGATGAATCGGCGCCATGATACAATGGTAAGGACACACGGGTGATCTGGCGTGCACGTACTATAGGCGATCCCGCATCAAACTACAACCGCTTCCCTGTATCTTGCCTCAAGATAACCTGAATGAGCAGGTCGGGGTATGGGTTGTTGATTGTATTTTTTGGCGGTTTGATCCTTCAGAAACTCCTTAAGGAGGGTAAGATGCCGTACATTCAACTTGCCATTTTAGCCGCGCTTGCTCTGGTTCTGGTCATCGCATTGCTGGCGTGGTTCATTGGGACACGTCGCGCACCAACCGAGGAGCTGCCGGACGGGGTGAGGCAGTACGTGGCCGATGCGAAGGTTGAACCCTATGAACGCCCTGCGAGCCTGGTGGCAGAGCAGATCGAGGAGGTGGTCAAGCGAAAACTGGAAGGCTACCCCGACCTGGCTGACACCGTTTTCGACTTCGGCACGATGCCTGACGGTAGCTTTGATATCTGGATCAACCGGCGGCAGTACGGCAGCCTCGACTCCATTGAGGACGAGCGCATCCGTCGGGCGATCCGAGAGGCAGTGGCCGAGTTCAACCGGTAGAGGTTGGGCGGCTCGTAGGCAGCCGCTCAAGGGTTCCTACTCCTCACGGCTGCGTAGCGCTGGGAAGAGCAGCACCTCGCGGATGTTGGGTTGGTTAGCCAGCAACATCACCAAGCGATCCACGCCCATACCGAACCCGCCGTTGGGAGGCATACCATAGCGCATGGCGCGTAGGTAATCCTCGTCCAGCGGGTGCGTTTCTTCGCTGTCGGGCGCATACAAGCGGCCCATATCAAGGAAGCGCTGCTCCTGATCAAGCGGGTCGTTGATCTCGGTGAAGGCATTGCCCATCTCCATCCCCGCAATGAAAAATTCGAAGCGCTCTACGTGGGTTGGGTCACCCTCAGCCATCTTGGCCAGCGGGCTGATGTCGCGCGGGTAGTCTATGATGAACGTCGGCTGGATCAGGTGCGGCTCCACGTCCGTGCCAAGCAGCGAGTCGATCAGCTTGCCCCAGGTGCTGTCAGGGCGCGGTTGCTTGCCGCGCTCGCGCATGATGCGGGCCAGGGAGTCCGCGTCCGGGTATTGGGTGTAGTCAATGCCGCTGAATTCCAGAATCGCATCGCGCAGCGTTCTCCGCTGCCAACGACCACCCAGCTCGATAGCGTGACCCTGAAAGGAAATGGCCGTTGTCCCCAGCACATCCTGCGCCACCGAGGCTATCATCCGCTCGGTGATATCCATCACCCCTCGGTAATCGATATATGCCTTATACCATTCGATCTGGGTGAATTCTGGATTGTGGGTGCGATCCACGCCTTCGTTGCGGAAGTCGCGGCCAATCTCGTAGACCGCGTCGTACATGCCCACCAGCAGGCGCTTCAGGTATAGCTCAAAGCTGATCCGCAGATACAGGTCCTGCTTGAGCTGGTTGTGGTGCGTGATGAAAGGCCGTGCCGCCGCTCCACCATAGAGCGGCTGGAGGATCGGCGTCTCGACTTCCAGAAAGCCTTCTGAATCGAGGAAGCGCCGCAGCGCCCTGATCACGCGGGCGCGGGTGACGAAGACCTGCCGCACGTCGGCATTAACAGCGAGATCGGCATACCGCTGGCGATAGCGCTCTTCCGGGTCTGTGAACTCACCATAACGCTCAACTGTGCCATCAGCCAGATGGCGCTCTTTAATCACCGGTAGCGGGCTGAGGGCCTTGGCCAGGGGGCGTAGAGAATCAACCAGCACGGAGACCTCGCCGCGTCGGGTCCGGGCCATACTGCCCTGGGCTTCAACGAAGTCAAACAGGTCGAGGTCGTCGTTGAACATCGCCTGCGTTTCAGGGCCAACTACATCCTCCTTGAGCCAGATTTGCACGCGGCCTGTGCCGTCCTCGATGTGGGCAAATGACATCTTGCCTTTGGGTCGATGAGAGACAATCCGGCCTGCCACTGCGACTCGGATTGTATCCACCTCCTTGCCTTCGGGTGCGGTGGCTTCTGCGGACTCGTAAGCAGCGATGGCCTCGGCGATGGTATGTGTTCGAGTCACACGGCGTGGATACGGGTCGAACCCTCGCGCCCGTAGGCGCGCCAACTTCTCCAGGCGTTCTCGCTCGATGTTGTTCTCAGGTTGCCACACAGGCAGCTCCGGTAGGGTGTTCGAGGCGGGTTGGCAAGCCGGTTTACCGCCTCTTTCTCGAACAGTTCGCAGATAGTGTGAAGGGGCCAGCCCTGCGCTTGGCGCAGGCTCGCCCCGATGGGTAACCACAGCTCATATATACGTCGGCGAGCGACTCACTAGCTAACGCCGAGAATGGTGTACGTCAGAATTCCATCTGGAGCGTTCACTGTGACAGTCTCACCGACCTTCCTGCCGACCAGCGCACGGCCCAGCGGGGATACGTCGCTAATGCGCCCCTCGCGGGGATTGGCCTCTGCCGCGCCCACAACCTGGAACGTCTCCGGCGCGTTGCCATTCTCCTGAACTGTCACCAGGCTGCCCAGGCCAATCACCCCTTCGGGCACATCAGCCTCTTCGTCGATAATCTGAGCGCGGCTGAGCAATATCTCGAGCTGCTGGATACGCCCCTCGACGAACGCCTGCTCGTTCTTGGCGTCCTCATATTCGGCGTTCTCCACCAAGTCGCCACCTTCTTCAAGGGCAAGGCGGAGTCGCTCAGCGACCTCGCTGCGGCGCACAGCGCGCAGGTAGTTCAGCTCCGATTCGAACTGCCGGAAGCCCTCTCGTGTCAGATGTACCGTCTCAGTCATGGATCCAGTCCCCAGCTAGAGAAACTCAAAAAGACCGCCGACGGGCGATCAGACGCAACAATAATTTGTCCGCACAGCGTGCAGGATAGACAAAAACTGAGCTTACGCCCAGTTTATAGCCACCGGCCTTCGGCCCGGCATAATGCGGCTCACCCGTAGATTTTAACACGGTTTTGTGGGGGTGTAAAGATGGCGCAGTGTGTTCCCAGCGTGTCTCACTTAATCGCGCCCCAATCCAGGCCCACACTCACGTCGACCCGGAGCGGTACGTCCATCGGATAAGCTCCCTCCATGACTTCCTTTACCAGGGTAACCGTCTCCGCCACCTCCCGCTCTGGAACCTCTAGGACCAGCTCGTCATGCACTTGCAGGATCATCTGTCCCTGTAGGCCATGCTCCCGCAGCGCATGGTGCAGCCGCACCATGGCGATCTTGATGATGTCGGCGGCTGTGCCCTGGATTGGCATGTTGATCGCTTCGCGCTCGGCGCGCGCCTGTTCCTGGCGGTTGGCGCTTGCTGTCTGAAGTTCGGGGAAGTACCGGCGTCGGCCTAGCAGGGTCTCAACGTAGCCACGCTCGATAGCCATCCTGCGAGTCTGGTCCAGGTAGCGGCGCACTTTGGGGAAGCGTTCAAAGTATGCCTTGATAAAGTCTTCTGCCTCTGCCAGAGTGAGGTTGGAGTCGCGTGCCAGCCGGTAGGCTCCCATCCCGTACAATAGGCCGAAGTTCACAGACTTGGCAAAGCTGCGCTGATCGCGAGTCACCTGCTCCAGTGGCAGGTTATAGACAGCGGCGGCTGTCGAGGCGTGGATATCCTGATCCTCACGAAAGGCCTCCTGGAGCCGCTCATCGCCGGAGACATGCGCCAGGATACGTAGCTCCACCTGAGAATAATCGGCTGCTACCAATCGATGACCTGGTGCAGCAATAAACGCCTCGCGCACGCGCCGTCCCTGCTCAGTACGGATTGGGATATTTTGGAGGTTGGGATCGCTGGAGCTTAGGCGACCGGTCACAGCCCCCGTCTGGTTGAAGGATGAGTGGATCCGCCCAGTGACGGGGTTAACCAGCGTGGGCAGGGCATCAAGATAGGTTGAGCGCAGCTTTTCCAGCTCCCGATACTGTATCAGCAGGCTGATAACCCCGGTTGTATCCTGATCACGCAGCGAGTCCAGAACATCAGCGGCAGTTGAATAGAACCCGGTGCGCGTCTTGCGCATACCCTGGGTTGGCAGGCCCAGGCTGCCGAACAGCGCATCGCTTAACTGTTGGGGGGAGTTCAAGTTGAACTTGTAGCCAATGATCTGGCATATCTCGTCCTCGAGCGTGGCCAGAACCTCACCCAGCTCCGCAGACAGCCGAGCTAGGGTGGTTGTATCCACCAGAACGCCCGCCTGTTCCATTGCACACAGAACTGGAACCAGCGGCATCTCAATCTCGTCAAACAGCTTTTCGAGACCGTGCTCGGCCAGCTCGCGTTGCAACGGCTCGTACAACCGCAGAGTCATGTCCGCGTCCGCAGCCGCATAGGGGGCGCATTGTTCGATGGGCACTCGATCCATGGTGATTTGGTTCCGGCCCGCGCCGATCAGGTCGGTGATCTCCGTCATCTCAATGCCGAGTCGCAAAAAGGCCTGTGCTTTCAGCCCCAGCTTCCCACGCGAGGTATCGGGCCGGATCAACCATTGGGCAATCATGGTGTCGAAGCTGAGCGGCTGAACCGCTAGTCCATGCCGTTCAAGCACAACGGCGTCATACTTCACGTTATGGCCGATCTTGCCAATGGCCGGATCCGTCAACGCTGGTCGGAGCGAGTTAATGACAACGGCCAACGGAAGTTGAGGGGCGTCTGTTCCCACATGTCCGACGGGGATGTAATATCCCTCGCCTGGCTCGACCGCCAGCGAGATGCCGACTAGCTTGGCAGTCATCTGGTCGGTGCTGGTGGTCTCGGTATCGAAGGCGATCATAGCTGCATCTTTGAGCTTGCTGACGAGATCGCTGAGCGCTTGCTCATCTTGAACGCAGATCGTTCGGGTCGGGAAGGCGGTGGGGGGGCTAGAGACCGCAACTGTGCCGCCAAATAGGGATAACTGTTGGCCTGCATCGATAGTCGATAGCGTTGGCTGCTCTGGGCTGGGAAGCTGGTCGATGAGGGAGCGGAACTCCAGTTCGCGGAAGATCGCTACCACGCGATCCCGGTCGTAATCTCGGGTCCGGCATGCTTCCAGACTGAAGTCAATGGGAACGTCCGTCACGATGCGGGAGAGCTTCTGGCTGAGGTAGGCGCTGTCACGGCCCTGCTCGAGGGCGGTATGGGCACGTTTGTTGGTAATCTGGTCAAGGTGTTGGTAAATACCCTCCAGCGTTTCAAACTGCTGCAGGAGTTGGGTTGCTGTCTTTTCGCCAATTCCGCTAACGCCGGGGATATTATCCGAGGTATCCCCAATCAGTGCCTTGTAATCAACAAACTGGTCGGGTCGGACGCCAAAGCGCTTCACCACAGCCGGGATGTCGTAACGTTCCGATTCCGCCACCCCGCTGCGGCGTCCCGGAAGCTCCACGTGGGTATGCTCGGTGACAAGTTGTAGCAGATCCTTGTCTCCGGTCACGATCAGGACATCGAGGCCCCTCTCTTCGGCAATGCGTGCAATGGTCCCCAGCACGTCGTCTGCCTCATACCCCTCAGCTACCAGGATGGGGATGTTAAAAGCTGCCAGAACCTCCTGGATGCGCTCGATCTGGATCGACAGATCATCGGGCATCTTGGCGCGGGTTGCTTTGTAGTCTGCGAATAAATCGTCGCGGAATGTCGCTCCCAGGTCGAAGCTGACAGCCAGATAGTCCGGCGGATCGTCCCCGGCGATGATCTGAAGCAACGTCCGCGTGAAGCCGTAGGTGGCGTTAGTTGGCTCCCCCTGTTGCGTGCTAAACGCATCCCAGCTCAACGCATAATACATGCGATAGGCCAAGCCGTGCCCGTCGATGAGAACCAGTCTAGGTCGCTTTTGGTCCGGCATGATCCCTCCACCCTTCCAGGGCAATTTGAGGAAGGCCCAGAACAGATGTACCGCCTTCATCATACCACAGCAAGGGCCTCTACGCCGGGCCAGGAAGAATCAAACAAGGTCTCCCATCCCTCAAGATGGAGACCTGTTTGGGAAGCTGATCGCCGCCAGCCGATTTAGGTCACAACAACTGAGTTCTCGCCACCGTAGGGATGCGCCGCATACTTATCTGCTTCCCAGTCGTTGTGCCATTCCGTCCCGTTGACCAGGTAGCGGTATTGGTACTCGTGACCTGCCTCTAAGCTTAATTCGACCTTCCACGTCCCGTCCTTGAGCTGCTTCATCGGTGTAGCATCTTTGCTCCAGTTGTTGAAGTCGCCAACTAGATAGGCTGATGTAGCTTCGATTTGAGACGGCAACACGAAGGTCACTCTGCAGACTTTGCCCTCTGAAACGTACTTCTTCTTTAACACGTGCGCCTCCTTCGATGGCGATGTGCCCCAAGAAAGTAACTCGGAACGCCTACAAATGCGGTTCAGAGACGGACCTTATGGCAGCCCCTGGTGGTCTCTGCCAGGGGGTCTTAGTGCTTCAGAATCTTACTAAGGAAGAGTTGGAGCCTCTCATGTTTGGGGCTGGTGAACAGCTCCTCCGGCGTTGTTTCTTCGATGATCTGTCCGTAATCCATGAAGATGATTCGCTTGGCTGCCGCCCTGGCGAAGCCCATCTCATGTGTGACAACCACCATCGTCATCCCGCCGGCGGCGAGTTCTAACATGACATCCAAGACTTCCTTGATCATCTCCGGGTCAAGGGCAGATGTCGGTTCGTCAAACAGCATAATCTTCGGATTCATGGCGAGGGCGCGGGCAATTGCGACCCGCTGTTGCTGCCCGCCCGAAAGCTGGCTGGGGAACTTCTCAGCCTGCTCTGGGATGCCAACCCGGGCGAGCTGTTGCAGCGCAATCTCTTCTGCCTCTTCCTTGGAACGCTTGCGCACGACCCGTTGCGCGAGCACGATGTTCTCCAGCACAGTCAGGTGGGGGAACAGGTTGAAAAGCTGGAAGACCATCCCTATCTCGGCACGTATGGCGTTGATGTTCACTTCATGGCTGGTGAGGTGGTGCCCGTCGATCCAGATATCACCCCGTGTGGGCATCTCCAGATGGTTCAGGCAACGCAACAACGTGCTCTTGCCAGAGCCGCTCGGCCCGATGATCACCACGACCTCGCTGCGCTTGACAGTGAGGCTGACGCCCTTCACCGCCTCGACGTGGCCGAAGTACTTATGCAGATCGCGAACGATGATGATGTCATCGGATGGTGGTGGTAGAGGGACGGTCACGCCCCAGCCTCCTTTCCAAGGCCTTGACCCCAAATGACAGTGCCACAGTCATACTGAGATACAAAAAGGCAATAGTGTTGAAAACCTCGTACACGCGGAAGGTGCTGGACCTCTGGATACGCCCAAGCTGGGTAAGCTCCGGAACGGCCAACACCGTTGCCAGTGATGAGTCCTTGAGCAGCGCAATGAAATCATTGCCAAGCGGTGGGAGAACGCGCCGGATGGCCTGAGGCAGAATCACGTAGCGCATTGCCTGGAAATAGGTCATCCCCAGAGAACGGGCGGCTTCCATCTGCCCGCGTTCAATGGATTGGATGCCTGCCCGGAACACCTCCGCCTCATACGCTCCATAGCCGAATGCCAGCGCGGCAATAGCGCGCGCCTCGAAGCTGACATTGCGGATGCTGGTATCAGCGAGCCAGGCAATGTCGAGGAGGCGGCCCAACCCAGCAATCCAGTTGACCAGAATCGGCAGCAGGACGAAGGCGGTATAAAGCATTAGCACAACCAATGGGACGCCACGCACGATCTCCACATAGAGTGTGGCCAGGTTATACACGACCACATTCTTGGAGACGCGGGCCAGCCCGGCAATCAGCCCAAAGATGGTGGCGATGGCAAACGCAATCAAAGTGATGCGAATAGTCAGCAGAATGCCCTCAGTAGCGGCTGCCTCAGGTCGCCCAAAGACCAGCGTGTTGAGTGTCTGGCGGTAGTCTGGATCGGTCAGAATGGTTACTACGAAGACAAATACCGTCAGGATCAGAGCCGCGATCCACCACGGGATGTCAGTCATTGCCCTTCCAAAGATCCGGCCAGCCCGCTCTGTGTCGGCGGTCTCTATGTTTCTGTTTTCTTGGCTCACGCTCACTCCTCTCGACAGGGAGCAGGTATCAAAGTGAGAGGGTTAAGAAACTATCTCCAAACGGACCTTAACACGCTAATCGTCCCCAGGCCGAGTAAAGGGGATGTCGATGGCGAAACGCAAACCGTGCATGGCGACGCTGTGGGAAGTGCCAGATGGTCTGTGGGAGCGGATAGGTCGCCGCCGGGTGCTGGATGGGATTCTCTTTCGGCGGCGGACAGGTTGCCAGTGGAACCCCATTCCCAGGGTCTGTGGCGACGACAGACCCATCTATCGCTGCCTTTAGCTGTTTGAATGGATAGGGGGGGCGTTCTCGTCGTTGCATCTGATACGACCTGAGTTTTGAGATAGTTGCTTGGTGCAATGGGCTCGGTTATTGCTCATCAAGGTCCTTGGGTACCAGACCTAGTTCAATGGCTTCATCAATCGAGATGGAGTCTGCCCCTGCTGCTGTCTCATCCGATGCTGCTTGCTGCCAGAACTCGTCGAGATCACCCGCCATCCTGTCCAGCTCAGCATCAAGATCGTCAAAATCCAGTTCGACGCTGGAGGCTGGTTGTTGCTCTTCAACCAGTTCTGCAAATACGACGGCTCCCCCCACCACAGGCTCCTCCGAAGCTTCAGTTGGCTCTGTCTCTCTCTCAGCCCCGACGGATGGTTGGCTGGGCTTCCGGGTTGTGGGGGCAAGGGCGGCATCGTCACCCGCCGTCAGCGCCCGGATACGCTCGGCAGCCGGCCTGCCGAAGCGCAACACTGCCCCCATCTGCTTTTGGCTGCCTCCGGGGAACACCACTACCAAGAAAAGGTGCAACCCCACTGATAGCGCGTAGATGTCGTGCCAGCTTCCGCTATAGTAGTGCATAGCATTAGAGGTGCCATCGCCCAAATAGGTCGAGAGCTCCGCCGTTGTGGTGAAGTTATTGGCGAGCAGCACAGCCAGTTCACTGAAACGGAGCGACTCCTCCAGTATGCCCACCGTGAGCAAAATGTTGCCGGCACGGCTGACCAAGGCTACGGCTCTGGGAGCAATCTCGTCCATCAGTCTGTCCAGTGCTTCAGCGGCAGCCTCTCGGTCGAAGTCGGGTAAGTTGAGGGCATCTGCCTGGGTTGCTGGTGAAGCCTCTTCCGCCTGCGCTTCGCTCAGAAGGGTGTTGTTGACCGTCGCGGTGAATACAGGCATGTCGATCGGCTTCTCAAAAATGCCGACGATCCCAGTTGCGCCCAGCGCTTCCTCGACCTCTTCGAGGTTCTGCCCTGTGATGACAATGCACTTTAAGTTGGGCAGGCGCCTTCGCGCGCGCTGAATCAATTCCGCGCCGGACATCCCCGGCAGCCGATAGTCAACCACCATCAAATCGAATGGCACGCGCTGGATCTCCAACAAGGCTTCTTCACCAGAGGGTACATCGGTGATCAGGTAACCCTGATTCTGAAGCTCTAGGCTGGTGCGCAGCACGCGAGCCAGTTCACGCTGGTCGTCAACGATCAGAATGCGATACTCATGTTGCGGGGTCATCGAGCCACCACGCTTCTACATCGGATTATCCCATCGCCGCCATTATACTCTAACTTTGGGCTGGGCTAGCAACAAGGGAGGGGGTAGGAAGTGGATAAGGTAGTGGGTATTCAGGGCAATTGCAAGCCATTCCTGCATGGACATCCTCGTAGCTATCCACTCCCACTCGCGCTGCCTGCGCACTCAGTGGAACGCCATTAAGCTCTTCGTCCTTGCCTGGAACCGCCGCCAGATGCACAAGCGCCGTTATTCGTCCTACCCTGCTTATGCCGAGGACTTCATGTGCGCGTGATGTCTTCCACTCCCCAAGGCTGATCAGGGAGATTCCTTCGGGTAGTACCCCGCCTGCACTGCTGCCGGGCCGGTTGCCTCGAAGTACTCAATGCGGAGGCGATGGCGGCCCGCTGTCATTTCTCGATCCACCGCTGCCCAGTCGTGGAAGCCCTCTGACCACAGATCGAGGATCAATTCGCCATCCACGTACAGCCTCACGCCGTCATCGCTACGCACAGCAAAGGTGTAGATGCCTGCCTCAAACAGATCTGTGCGCTCCCAACGTACCGAGAAGTCGTCCTTTCGCCCGCCTTCCGGGTAGGGGCCTGCTTCGCCCCAGTCAAAGGTGATCACAGCATCCTGGCGGACAAGGGCCGGGCTACCCCGAAGTTCCCGGTTGGCATAATAGCGCCCTGTCCAGGCCGTATCAACCCACAGCGAATCGAACAGACCGGGCAGGAAGGGGAGCAGCACGATCACTCCGCCAACCACGATCTGCTCGACGCGGGAGCGTAGAGCGCGGATGCCCTCCCAAAGCCTTGCCACGGCCAGCGATACGATGATGAAAAATAGGGGCAAATTAAAGTAAACGTAGCGTGGCTGGGGAAACATTGCAGCAGTGCTGACCAGCGCATGGTAGGCAATAAATAGCGCACACAGGATCGCCAGTGCCCGTTGGCGCGGCAGCCCCTCGATCAGAACAAAAGCCAGCAGCGCTAGCGCTGCCCAGAAACGCCCCCAGGCGGTCCGACCTTCCAACCGGTAGGGTTGCATAGCTACTAATGCCGCATCGTAGCTGCTCTGTACAAGGCCAGTGAGGATGCTCTGCCTGGCTGGATAAGTGCAGGTATAGGTGAGCCAGCTATCGATGAGAGCAAGATCGGTGTACTGTGGGCGTTCACCACGACAGCCATCCACAGGTGACCAGGTTTGCTGGAAGAAAGGCATCCGGTCGAGGCGGTTGTGACCTTCCTGGATCGGGCCAGTATCGCTGTGGGTAAGAAACAGCCGGGATTCCCTGAACAAAGCAGCTATATATCGAGTTGGCTTAGCCCAGATCGCTTCTAGGTACAGTGCACGCGACGAGAGGTTGGTTCCATGTGCCTCGTTGTAAGCCACCGCACAGTTGTGCAACCGATGCGGCCAGTGGTGTGCAATTTGCCAGCTTGGATCGGGTAGCGTGTAATCGCACTCCCCGGAGTCGAGCATAGTTTGGAAGCTCTGCGCCACTGGCCCGTTGGCCGGATCGAACAGCCCCAGATAGATAGTCGGGAAGATATAAAACGCTTCCTCGTCTGTGCCAAAGCGGAAGCGCCCGTCAATAAGCCACTGGCCTGCCATCAGCGCCAAGGACGCCGCCATCAGCCCACCGACGATCCAGGCGGGTCGCAGCCACGAACGGGCATATAGGATCACCACCAGCAGGGTGGGCAGGATCAGGAGCTGTCCAAGCGGCCTCATGAAGGCGACCCAACCACACAGCACCCCGATGGCGATCAGAGCGCCCGGCCCCACTTTCCAGTCAGGCTGCGCGGCCCGGTAGGTTAGCAGAACAATCAACGTAATGCCCGTGCTATAGATGCTGGCGTCAAGTAGCTGGTGGGCATTGAAGGCATTGATGGGGGACAACGCGACCAAAAATGCGGCGATAGCAGCCGCCAATCGGTTGGCTCCGCGCAGCCACCAGAATATCAGGAACGCAGTGACGATCCGCAGGAGATGCTGTAGAACGATAATGCTGAGCAACGTATCAGCAATAAGACGGGTCGCGGTGATCAGCAATGGGTAGGGGTAGGTGTACCAGAAAAGGTCGAGGGGCTGGCGACCCAATATACCCTCGCTGGAATAGAAATTGCGGTACGAATCGAGATTGCCATAGGCTAACGGTGGTGCGTAAAGCCAGATAGCAGCGCTCGCCAGCAACCCGGCGGCGGCCACTCCTAACCCAATCACTCGATCCGGGATATGCGGAGGCGAGTCGTTCTCTTCAGCAGTTAAGGAAGGTCTGAGTGGCTGCCATGCTAGCAGAATAGTTACAGCATCGAGGAAACCAACCGCTCCCAGCAGTTCCGACCCGCGCGGAAAGATGGCGTGCCGGTCGATGGCGAGGCCGGTAAGCACACAGAGTTGAAAGGCCACAAATGCTGCCCCCCATACCCGAATGCGCTCTGCCAGCACCCACTCCACAAACCGGCCAGCCCATCCGGCCAGCCAGCGATAGGCAACCAGGCTGGCAACCAGCGGCAGCACGGCGAGAACAACCAACGCGCTCAACGCGACCAGCCCGCGCCAGTGGGCTGGAGTGGCTAGCAGGTCTGGCTGGAACTGGGCAAGTTGGATACCTAATAAAGTGACATTCAGCGCCAGGACTACACGAGTGAACCAGCGTGGCTCAGGCTGCCCAGGGAGCATAAACGGCATAGGGGGGCTATTCCTCAATGATACCCTGTGCGGTGACCAGGAAAGTGTTCGGCGTGCCGCCCAGCTCAACAAAGGTGACGGAGTATGTTGAGGCTTCGCCGGGGGCAAGGCGCTGGAGATCGACCAGCGTGGTATCAGTCGCGATCACACGCTGTTCGGAGTCGAAGATGGTCACGATCACCTTGACTAGGCTGGCGGTTAGGTTCCCCTCATTTCGTACCTGCCCGCTGACTACCAACAGACCGTTCTCGTCGAAGTCCGCCTGTGAGGTAACGGCGAAATTTTCTACACCGTAAAAAGTGCGAGCAGCATAGTCTGCGTAGCGAGCGGAGGCATGGAGATCGTAGCGCACCGTCCCTGCTGGCAGGCCATCACTGAAGACGATGGAGAAGGGGGCATACTCGCCTGGCAGAATGAGATCGGAGGAGACAAAGTCATCCTGCTCAGCCAGCAGGCGACTATCTCTATCGTAAAGCTGTACGGTGATACGCACAAATTCCAGTGCCAATGGTGCGTTGTTCACCACCTGCCCGACGATCTGGAAGCCACCGTTGCGATCCGACCAAGCATTCAGGTTGGCAAAACCCACCACATCGCGGTTGCCGTCTTCGTCGGGTGCGGCGCTGGACCAACCGGCTTGCTCATTGACGGTGAGGGTGTTGATCACTCGGCTCAGGGTGCGCAGGTGGGCATGATCCTCCGGGATACGGGTACGTAGCACCACAAAGTATGGCCCACGCATCTGCACGAAATCGTTATGCTGAGTGGTTCCCTGTGGTGCGTCGATCAGAAACTTAATGCGCAAGCTGCCGTCAGGCTGCGGATCGCGGGCCATTTCCTTATAGGTAATGTCCGGCCCCGAATAGAAGGCCAACTGGTAGAGGTTGATCAGCGCCTCCAGATCGGGTGAGGCAGACGCCGTGGTGACGTTCCCGGCTTCACTAGCCGGGCTGGGTGTAGTCTCGAGGGACATCTCGGCGCTGATAACGTACACACCAATCAGCGGCTCGGGAGAGTTAGGCGGAGAAAACTCGACGCTGAGTGCCGAATCGTCCGATGTGTCACCGACGATCCAGTCCGGCGGCATATCGAGAGTGAACACGCCTGTTGGATGGATGTAGGTCACGAAGTTAGTTGGATCGACCAGTTCCGGCACAGGTTCCTCAACCACGCATCCGGTCAGGAACCAGATCAGCACGGTGGTCATTATCATCCGGTACAGGGATAATGCTCTCAGCATGGCCCGGATTTTTGACCAGTGCTTGGTTTTTCGCAAGTGGGGTTTGGGCTTGCGGCTGGAATCCCGTATAATGCCTCGCACTTTTCGTGGGAGGGGCTGCATGAGGGGCCTACTTTTGTCTTTTCGGATCGTAACTGCTGTGCTGATCTTGCTGGCGCTGGTTGGATGCGTGCGTCCGCAGGCGGTTCCTCTCCCCGAAGCCCAATCGGTATCAAGCGAGGAGATAGGGACTGCGGAGGAGGGTGTGCAACGGGTCACGGACACTCCTCCTCCCACCATCGGGCAACGCGCGACCCACCCCCCAAGCCCTCCAACCGAAATCAGCGTCACACCGGCAACCGGGCAGCCCTATCCGACCGCAACGCCAGCGTTCCCCTCCTCTACCCTGCCAGGTGACTCCGGCGGGCCACAGCCCAAATTGAGCGAGGTTGAGGAAGCTGTCCAAGCTATCGGAAGCGGAAGTTACGCCGGGCAGCGTTGCCGTGTAGCAGTGGATACCTTTACCTGCGACTGTGTTCCAGATAGTATGGTTGCCCGGTTCACCTTCCCTGATCCCAACCATTTGCATTGGGAATTGACCACCTCGACTGGCTCACAGACCTATGACCTGACGCGGCAGGGAGTCAATACCTGGGTCGGAGTCGGCCCTGCCGTAGATGACATCGTCATTCATATCCAACTGATCTTCACCGCGACGGGCTTCCAGCACATTGTGACCGTTGCTTTCCCAACGGGCGAATCCCCAACCTGTACGATGAACTGGACGCGACAGTGACAAGGCCCAGTTCGTCCGCAACAGAAAACGCCGCTCACTCGATTCTTGCGGTGAGCGACGTTCTGGCAGCGGATACAGATTTTACGCCGGGCGTGGCGGTGGATAGATGGCATGGAAGAAGAACAGGATCAGCAGTTGCAACGCCACCTACACGTTCGCACGCTGGAGTCGCTCGGCCTCGTCGCGGGTTGCCAGCTCGTCGATGAATAGATCGATGCCACCATCCATGACGGCAGGCAGGTTGTATGTGCTAAGGTTGATGCGGTGATCGGTGACCCGGTTCTGGGGGTAGTTGTAGGTACGGATTTTCTCGGCGCGGTCACCGCTGCCGACCATCGAGCGGCGAGCTGCATCCTGTTCTTCCCAGATCCGCGTCTGCTCTATGTCGTACAGGCGGGCGCGCAAGATGCTCATGGCCCGCAGGAGATTCTGGGTTTTGCTGCGCTCATCCTGGCAGGTGACCACCATCCCTGTGGGTTTGTGGGTAATGCGGATGGCCGTATCGTTTTTCTGCATGTGCTGACCGCCCGCCCCTCCCGCACGGAAAGACTGGATTTCCAGGTCCTTCTCGTCAATCTCGATCTCGACCTCGTCCACCTCCGCCAGCACAGCCACGGTTGCTGTACTCGTATGGATGCGGCCCTGACTCTCCGTCGCGGGTACGCGCTGGACGCGATGTACCCCACTCTCATACTTCAGCCGGGAATAAGCACCGCGCCCTTTGATCTCAAAGATGATCTCCTTAAAGCCACCGACGCCCGTCTCATGGCTATCCAGGATTTCCACCTTCCAGCCGTTCTTCTCTGCATAGCGGGTGTACATGCGGAATAGGTCGGCGGCGAAAATGCCCGCCTCGTCACCGCCTGCCCCCGCCCGAATCTCTACAATCACGTTTCTGGAATCACGAGGATCAGTAGGCAGCAGCATCCGGCGCAGCGATTGTTCCAGTTCTTCGCGCTCGGCTTCCAAGCGCGGAAGTTCCTCCTCGGCAAGCTGCTTCAACTCTTCATCATCGGAGAAGATCAGCTCTCTGGCCTCATTGATCTGCTCCATCAGATTCTTGTACCGGTGATAGCCCTCAACGATCTCTTGGAGATCGCTGCGTTCCTGCGCATACTCCGCGACCCTGGCATAATCGCTTGCGACCTCTGGATCAGCCATCAGTCGTTCGAGTTCCTCATAGCGGGCAGCGACGCCCGCCAGCTTATCCAACATGGTACGTCTCCCTAACATATCAACGCCCCGTGTCGTACCGGGGCGGAAGATGTCTCGATTATAACAGTTTGCCCTGAAGAGAGTCTACCGGGTATGAGCTTGTGATAGCAATAAACGGTTCGATCTGCTGGGGTTGCTATGTCATTGGACAGTGACGGTTACAGGCTGGGCCAGAAGCTCCCAACCACTCCCTCCATTACATCCCTCGACGCTTGAATAGCAGATGCTCAACTGGAGCAAGTATGTGCCCGGCGTGCCGATGGCAGTGTGATCACGCCAGTTAAGGGTCTGCCCCGGCAGCAGTTCCGATCCCGTCCAACTGGGCTGGAAGGAGAGGCTTTGCCCGGTGGTGCTCATGGTCGCCGCACCCAGGAAGCCAAAGGGGATCGGATCGCTGATGCTGGGATTGGTCACTGAGAAATTGAACCAGATGCTCTGATTCACGCCTACAATGGGATTCTCGACAGAGAACGCCGCGTTCGAGACACGGCCTGTTGCCGGAGTGGCAGTCGACTGAGGAACTGGAGTGCTGGACGGTGGAGGCGGATTAGTCGGTGTGGGGAGGTTGGTTCCTGCCGGAGGGTTAGTAGGGGTTGGCGCAGTGGTAGGCTCATTACCAGACGTAGCCTCGGTTGGGGTAACGGTTGGATCAAGGGTGATGGTGGGAATCGCGCTGGCCGTTACCAC